>DASWVQ010000115.1:0-15111 GCA_036401195.1 Gemmatimonadaceae bacterium | reverse complement strand
CGTCGTGGGACCGGGCGCGCGCGCTCGAGCCGGACGCGGTCGACGCCGCCCGCGTCGCCGCCGCGCGCGTCGCCGTTGCCGCCACGGTGGAGCCGCTCCTCCTCGGTGCGCGCGACTCCGACGGCGACCTGCAGGTGGGAGGGCGCATCCGGCTCACCTCCCCCGAGCTGGCGGCGGGGAGCCGCGGCTGGATCTCCGCGGGCACGAAGCGCGTGAGCGGCACGGACTCCGTCGTCGCCACCTCGGAGCTGCTCGCCGGGTTCCACGCGCGGCCCATGGCGGCGTTGCGACTGGAGGCGTCGGTGGGTGCGGCGCTCCTCCCCGAGGTGATCGCGCTCCCCGCGCCGTTGCCGGGGAACGGCCAGGGAAATGGCGGCGGCATGGGCGGCGCGTCGGCGAGCGGGCCGGTGATCCTCGGCAGCGCGCGCCTGCGCTGGCGCGATCCGGGCAACCGGGCCGCGCTCGACCTTCGCGGGGGGCGCACCCTGCTCGACGTCACGCCGCTGCTCGCCGGCGCGCGCGCGTACCGGGACGAGGTGGGGGCGGAAGGGGAGCTGCGCGTCGCCGGCCCGCTGCGCGTGCGGGGATTCGGCCGCACCGGCCGCATCGTCACCGCCTTCGACGACAACACGCGCGACCTGTTCGGCGGCGCGGCGTTGCTGGCGTTCCCCTCGGGCATCGAGGTGGGCGCGCGCGCCCAGGAGATCCGCTTCGGCGCGCCGAGCGCGAGCGGGTACTTCGCGCCGGCGCAGATGCGCGTGGCCGAGGCCACCGCGTACGTCGAGCACGAGAGCGCTTCCGGTGTGTCGCTCGCCCTCGACCTGGGCGCGGGGGCGCAGCAGGTGACCGACTGGGGCGCGCCCGCCGGGCCCTGGTCCCCCGCGCTGCGCGGCTGGGCGCAGCTCGTGGTGCCGATGGGGACCGGGCGCGCCCTCGGCCTCGAGGTGGACAGCTACGACGCGAAGGTCGGCACCGAGGGCGTGGCGCCCACGAGCGGCCGCTGGCGCTTCGCGAGCGCGTCGGCGTGGCTCCGGCTCGCGATCCCCTGACGCGCTGAGCCCCGCGGCGTGCATGTCGGGCATTCGCCCCACGTGCACGCCGCCCCGGCTCCGGGTTTGCCTTGGGGCCATTCGTACCCGCGCCCCCCTACCAACGGTCGATTGTCGCGCCCTCCCGGAATCCCGAGCTTGCGGTGGCGCCCCTCGTGGTGCGCCCTGACCTGCGAGACACGGGATCCCGAACGACGGGGAGGAGCACATGGCTGGACTTCGGCTGGAGAAGCTGGGGATGCTGGCGCTGCTGGTGGGAATGGCCAGCGCCTGCGCGAGCGACAGGATCGAGTCCGTGGTGCAGCAGGAGGTGGTGCCGCCCGCCCAGGCGCTCCCCACGTCGCTGCATGGCACCGCCCAGGGGATGAAGACCTGGTACACCGACCCCACCGGCTTCGGCGCGCTGATCAACGTGCCCTACGAGCAGCTGGCGTGCGGGCAGTGCCACACCGGGAAGAAGAACGCCGACGGCACCACCTCGAGCGAGCAGGATTGCGCGCAGTGCCACAACGCGGGGGTCGAGCCGTCCACGGCGAGCCTCGCGGCCACGGCGGAGGCGACCTGCCTCGCCTGCCACAGCCGGCAGGCCTCGGAGAATGCGCTCACGGTGGGTGACGTGCACCGCGCGCGGGGGATGAAGTGCTGGGATTGCCACACCAGCCGGGAGATCCACGGCGACGGCAAGGCGTACCTCACCATGTTCGACGAGGGGGCCACGGAGGCGCGCTGCGAGAACTGCCACCAGCAGGCGCCGGCGACCCGGTCGCACACCGTGCACGGGAAGAAGCTGGCCTGCGCCACCTGCCACATGCAGACGTCGGTCACCTGCTACAACTGCCACTTCGAGACCGAGATCACGGAGAAGAAGAAGCTCCCGTACGCGAAGCTCTCCGGCTGGCAGTTCCTCGGCAATTATCGCGGGCAGGTGTACCCGATGAACTTCCAGTCGGTCACCTACCAGGGGAAGGCGTTCGTGGCGATCGGCCCGTACTACGGCCACACCATCGCGAACGCGGGTCGGCAGTGCAACGACTGCCATGGCATCCAGGCGGTGCGCGACTACAACCTGACCGGGAAGATCACCGTGGCGAAGTGGGACCCGGTGCAGAAGAAGATCATCCCCTCCACCGGGGTGATGCCCGTGCCGGCCGACTTCGAGAAGGCGTTCGAGATGGACTTCCTCGCCCGCGAGAACGGGCAGTGGATCTTCCTCAAGACCGGCGCCGACCGGATGCACATGCTGCGCGGGACGCCGCTGACGCAGGCGCAGATCAACCGGCTTGTGAACTAGTCCGCGGTCCATCCCGAGGACCCCGAGCGTCGGGAGGGGGACGAGGGACCTGGCATCCCGGCAGAGTGGCCCCTCTGCCGGAACGCCAGGTCCCTCGCGGCGCACGGGCTGGACGGCGCGCTACGTCGTGAGGTGCTGCCGCACCGCGAGCGCCGCCAGCTCGCTGCGGGTGCGCACGCCGAGCTTGGTCATGATCCGCGCGAGGTGGTTCTTCACCGTCTGCGGCTGGATCCCGAGCCGGCCGGCGATTTCCTTGTTCTCGAGGCCGCGCGTGACCCCCTCGATGATCTCCAGCTCGCGCGCGGAGATCGCGGGGCGCGGATCGCGCGGTTCCACCACGTCCTCCTCCACCGCCCGCTGCTGCGCGGCGAGCCAGGGGCCGGCCACCACGTCCCCCGCCGCGACCATGCGCACCGTGTTCACCACGCGCTCGACGGCGGCGGATTTCGGGATGCACCCCCGCGCCGAGGAGCGGAGCGCCACCAGGCAGCACTCGTTGAGGCGGCTCAGCGCATCGGGGGCGAGCCGCCAGTCGCGGCGGCTGAGGGCGAGCGAGCGCAGGATGCACTCGTCCTCGCCATGGTCCACCATCACCACCACGTGCGCCTCGGGGTGCGCGGTGACGATGCGGGGAACGAGGGTGGGATCGGCGCGGTTGAACTGGGCGTCGACCAGCACCACGCCCGGCGCGTGTCGCGCGATCGCGGAGAGCACGTCCTCCGCGCGGGCCACCCCGCCGACGACCGAGAGGTCGCCGGCCTGCTCGAGCGCGGCGCGGACGCCGAGCTGCACGAGGGGATCCCGCAGGGCGATCAGGACGCGCGTCATGGCTGGAGCGCAATCTGCCGCGGGGTCGGGATTGCGTCAGTCGGGCCCGGGGGCCGGGGGTGTCGGGGATTCCCCACGCCCGCGCCGCCCTTTCCCTGCACCCCGTTACGTGGCGGTCGCCGGCGCCTCGGGACAGGCGCCGCGATGCACCAGCCGGTTGCGGAAGACGCGCACGTCGGCCTCCTCGAGGCGCTCGATCCGCCGGCCGCAGCGCACGCAGTCGGGGAACAGCTCGTACACCGTGAGGGCGATCTGCTCGAGGAGCGGGTCGCGGCGGTTGGCGACGATCAGCAGGGGCGCGCGGGACATCGGCGGTGTGACGCGGGGGAGGGTGACTCTCCCACAACATACTGCGCGCGCCGTCCGATGCGCCACCACGCCGGCGTAGGGACTCGCTGTCGTCCATTCGCTGTCAGCATGTGGGGAGAGTTGAAGGGTACGAACGTACCATGGAAATCACGACGAGGGCCCATGAGATTCGCCCGTGCAGAGCTAGGGCATTACCAACTCAACGAGGCACCTCGTATGCAACTCAGTCATGTTCTCCGCGCGAGCCTGATGGTGGCGGCCTTCGCCACCCTCGCGTCATGCGCCGATGAGAAGATCGTGTACAAGGACGTGGGCCGGTTCGACCCGGTCCCCACCAACGCCGGCGGCTTCCTCGGCTTCGCCCGCACGGGCGACCAGCAGCAGACCGTCTGCGGCACCTGTCACCAGGGACGCCAGCAGGACTGGCTCGGCACCAAGCACTCCACCGCCTGGGCCGACCTCCAGGCGAGCGGCCACGCCGCGGCGTCGTGCGAGGGCTGCCACACCGTCGGCCCGAATGGCAACGGCAGCGCCACGAACGTGGGCTGGAACGCCACGAAGGATGCGCGCTACCAGAACGTGCAGTGCGAGAGCTGCCACGGCCCGGGCGCGGCGCACGTCGCCAACCCCACCTCGGCCAACGTGCCGCTCGTGACCGCGGACCAGGTGACCGACCCGAAGGCCACCGACGGCTGCGGCTCCTGCCACCAGGGTGACCACCATCCCTTCCTCGAGGAGTGGGAGCAGTCGCCGCACGGCGAGATGGAGTTCACCTACGAGGATGCGGCCGAGGCCAAGAGCATCATCGAGAACGACGCCACGACGGGCGCCGAGAAGGAGTGCTCCGGCTGCCACACCGGTGAGCGCGCGCTGCGGCGCGACATGAGCAGCAAGTTCATCGGCTTCCGCGCCGGCGTGACCCGCGGCTACAAGGAAGCGACGCGCCTGCCCACGGTCGACAAGGCGATGAAGATCACCTGCCTCGTCTGCCACGACCCGCACAAGAACGGGAACCCCGCGCAGCTGCGCTTCCCCGTCACGTCCACGGACACGCTGGGCAACCTGTGCGTCCGCTGCCACAACCGCCGCCCGGGTGGCGCGACCTCGCCCAGCTCGTGGCGCGGCCCGCACTCCGCCGAGGGCGCGCTCTTCTTCGGCGAGAACGCCGGCTACCGGTTCCCCACGATGCCCGCCCTGCCGCAGCGCATCGCGGCGACGCACCAGGACACCAAGGCGAACCCGAAGCAGTGCGTGACCTGCCACATGGCGTCGTACGCGCTGACCGATGCCGCGGGCAAGAGCCTCGGCAACACCACCGGCCACCTGTTCAACGGGTTCCCCTGCAAGGACGCCACCGGGCGCCTCGTGGGCGGCAGCTGCTCGATCGACCAGCGGTCGCTCAAGGGCTGCGTGGGCTCGGGCTGCCACAGCAGCGAGACCTCGGCGCGCTCGGTCTTCCTCAACACCGAGGGCCGCGTCGAGTTCCTCATGGAAGAGCTGAAGGAGCTCCTGGAGAACACCGCCAAGGTGTCGTGCTCCGAGTTCGTCTACTCGGGCAAGCCGGTGACGGTCGCCCGCGGCGCACGCTACAACTACCTCCTGGCCGCCGGTCACGGCGCGCAGGCGACGGACGAGTGTTCCGCGCTGTCGAAGGGTGAGATGATCCGCTCGCTGCCCGCGCCGGTCCCGGCGGAAGGCGCGGTGGCGCACAACCCCGCGTACCTCGAGCAGCTCCTCCGCAGCAGCATCGCGGCGGTGAAGGCGACCTACTACAAGTAGGCCGTCCTTCCTCGGGAATACGCAGCCCCAGGGAGCGGTGCCCTCCTCCCTGGGGTTTTCCCGTCCCGTGCAGTGAGCGGCGCTGGCACCTGCCCGCTGGACCCCTGGACGCTTCTCCCTGCCCGGTCCGTGCAGGGGGAAGCGTTCAGGCATTCAGGGAGCAGGAGGCAGGGTCGTCGTGAGCATCGCGCGTGACCTGTCGCCCCTCCCCCGTCCGGGTTGCCCTCCGCGCCGCGGTGACGATCCCGCCCGCGAAGCCCGCGCACGCGTGTGACGGGTGATTGCGCCGACAGCGGCGACCCCGACGTGCTGCGGCGTCTTCATTACGCATCGACGCTGACGGCGTCGTGCGGCGCACATGTGGGGAGAGCGCGGAAGTACCAACGTACCATGGAACGACGCGCGGAAATCCCGAAGTTGCGGGTGCATCTCCGTCACTCAACGAGGCACCCGCATGCATGTGAAGCACCTCACCCGCGCCGGCCTGCTGATGGCGATCGTCGCCACGCTCGGCGCCTGCACCAACGAGAAGATCGTCTACAAGGACGTCGGCCGGATGGACCCGCTCCCCGCGGGGGCCGGCGGCTTCCTGGGCTTCGCCAAGGCCGGCGACAATACCACCGTCTGCGGCACCTGCCACGCCGGGCGCCAGAGCGACTGGATGAACACGAAGCACGCCAAGGCCTGGGAGGACCTCCAGGCGAGCGGGCACGCCAACGCCTCGTGCGACGGCTGCCACACGGTGGGCCAGCTGGGGAACGGCAACGGCAGCGCCACGGCGGGCTACGCCGCCACCAGGGACAAGCGCTACGAGAACGTGCAGTGCGAGAGCTGCCACGGCGCCGGTGAGGCGCACCTGAACAACCCGGGATCGTCGAACATTCCGCTCGCGACCGCGGACCAGGTTGCGGACCCCAAGGCCACGAATGGCTGCGGCGCCTGCCACCAGGGCACCCACCACCCCTTCCTCGAGGAGTGGGCCCAGTCACCGCACGCGCTGATGCCCTTCACCACCGATCCCGCGGATGATCCCGCCCACATCGTGGAAGGGGCGGGGATCGAGTGCCAGGGGTGCCACACGGGCGAGTACGCGCTGCGCAAGGATCCCAACTCGACCCTCTCCACCGACCGAATCGGATTCAAGGCCGGGGTGAAGGCCGGCTACAAGGAGGCGAAGCGCGACCCGAAGGTCAGCCAGTTCCTGCGCATCACCTGCCTGGTCTGCCATGATCCGCACAAGAACGGCAACGCCGCGCAGCTGCGATTCCCGGTCGCCACGGCCGACACCGCACAGAACCTGTGCATCCGGTGCCACAACCGCCGGGCGAACCTGACCGCCACGCCCACGAGCTTCCGCGGGCCGCACTCCGGGGAAGGGCAGCTCGTGATGGGGCTGAACAGCGGCTGGCGCCCCCCGGGCATGCCGGCACTCCCCACGGCGATCTTCGGCACCCACGCCGACCCGAAGGGCAACCCGAACCAGTGCGCCACCTGCCACCTGGCGAAGTATGCGATCAACGACGCCGCCGGGGCGCTGATCTCGAACACCACCGGGCACACCTTCAACGGGTTCCCCTGCAAGGATGCGCGCGGCGTCCCGGTCGGGGGCAGCGACTGCACCCTCGACCAGCGCTCCTTCAAGGGCTGCGTGGGGTCCGGGTGCCACAGCAGCGAGACCTCGGCAAAGTCGGTCTTCCTGAACACCGAGGGCCGGGTGGAGTTCCTGATGGAGGAGCTCAAGGAGCTGCTGGAGAACACGGCCAAGGTCCCCTGCTCCGAGTTCATGTACGGCAAGACGCTCACCGTGGCCCTCGGCGCGCGGTACAACTTCCTGCTGGCGGCCGGGCACGGCCACCAGGTGGTGGACGAGTGCTCCGCGCTCCAGGGCGGGAACCTCATCCGGTCACTGCCCGACCCGGTGCCGAGCCATGGCGCCGTGGCGCACAACCCTGCGTACCTCGAGCAGCTCCTCCGCGGCAGCATCACGGCGGTGAAGGCGACCTACTACAAGTAGGCAACCTTCCTCGGAATACGCAGGACCCCCAGGGAGCGGTGCCCTCCTCCCTGGGGGTTCCTTTTTCCCCTGACTCCTGTCCGCTGCCCGCCCGATCCCTCACGCCTGGCCGTTCGGGGACCCGGGGGGCGCAGCGACTGGCCTCAGCGCCCAGGCTCGAGGCTCACGCCCCGACCAGGTTCTTCCGCGCCCGGCTCACGCTCTTCTTCCGCGCGCCGGACTTCTTCGCGCCCCCCTTCTTCCGGGCGCCGCCCCGGCGGGTTGCCTCCTCCTCCTCGTCATCCCCGGCGACGATCGCCTCGAGGTTGATCGAGCTCTCCGCGAGCAGCGTCAGCTCCTCGTCCGTCTGCTGCTCCTCGTCGAGCGTCATCTGGAGCAGGTCGGCCTGGTCGTCGTAGCCGAGCTCGCGTGCGTAGGTGCGCACGGTGCCGTACCCCGCCATCTCGTAGTGCTCCACGTGCTGGGCGGCGGAGATCAGCCCCGCATCGAGCACCTCGGGTTCCGGCTTCTCCGAGATCAGCTCCTTCGCCTCCTTGATCAGCCCTTCCATCCCCACGCACTTCTTCCCCGTGGGCTTCTCCCCCAGCGCCTTGCAGATCTTCTCGAGCCGCTTGGCCTGCCGCTCGGTGACGCGCAGGTGCTTCTCGAAGGCGCGCTTGAGCTGTGGATGTTCCGCCGCGCGGATCATCCGCGGGAGCGCCTTCATGATCTGGGTCTCCGCGCTGTACAGGTCCTTCAGCTCTTCGACGTAGAGCGCCCGGAGTGAATCGAGTTCCATGGGATCCTCCGCTTCCGCGGGATGCGAGTTCGCCCATGCCGAGTGCAAGGGGAATGCCCTCCTGCCTCGGGCTGGCTCGGGCTGGCTCGGGCTGGCCCTGTCGCGCCGACAACTGCCTGGTTGGGAAAGAGCTGAAAATGGGAAAGGGCTGACCTCTCCCATGGGCAGTGGAGCGCCGCGCACCAGAGGAGTGGTCAGTCGTTTCCTTGTTTCAGCTCTTTCCTAACCAGGCAGTTTGCGGCGCACGGAACCACGAATGCCGTCGGCGTTCTTGACGCCGAGCCCGGCCCGGGGCCATATCCCCCCTTCCCGGAACCCCTGCCCGAATGCGAATCCGCACGGCCATCCTCCCGCTCGCCCTCGCCGTCGCCACCGCCGCGACCGCCGCCGCCCAGCAGCCGCTCGACACCGCCTACGCGCGCCTCGTCCGCGAAGCGACGACCGACGCGCGCTTCCTTCCGGCGAGCGTCGCCACCCTCCCCGTGTCCGGCACCGTGCCGAGCCCGCGGGCGCATTTCGGCACGATCATCGGCGCCCCCGGGGTGATGCACCGGACCGCGGACATCTACGGCTACTTCCGCGCCCTCGCCAAGGCGTCGCCGCGCGTGCACGTGGAGTCGGTGGGTCGGAGCGAGGAGGGGCGCGAGTTCCTCCTCGTCGCCCTCGCCGACGAGGGCACGATCCGCGAGCTCGACCGCTATCGCGAGGCGCTCGCCGCCCTCGCCGACCCGCGCGCCACCGACGCGGCGCGCCGCGAGGCGGTGATCGCCGGCGCGAAGCCCATCTATTACCTGAACGCTGGGCTTCATTCCCCCGAGATGGGATCCCCGGAGATGGTGATGGAGCTCGCCTACCGGCTCGCCACCAGCGACGATCCGGTGATCCGGAAGATCCGCGAGCGGGTGATCGTGCTGATCAACCCGGCCAGCGAGCCCGATGGGCGTGACAAGCAGGTGGACTGGTACTACCGTTACACGAAGGGCCGCCCCGACTACGACGACGGCTTCCCGCGCACCACCCCCTACTGGGGCCGCTATGCGGAGCACGACAACAACCGCGACGGCATCCAGGTCTCGCAGGCGCTGTCGCAGGTGATCGCCGGGACCTTCTACCGGTGGCACCCCATCGTCATGCACGACCTGCACGAGTCGGTGCCCCTCCTGTACATCTCCACCGGCACCGGCCCGTACAACGAGACGAACGACCCCATCATGGTGAGCGAGTGGCAGCTTCTCGCCAACCACGACATGACCGCGCTCAACGCCCAGGGGCTCCCCGGCGTCTGGACCTGGGGGTTCTTCGACGGCTGGTGGCCGGGATACGCCATGTGGGTCGCGAACAACCACAACGCGATCGGCCGCTTCTACGAGACCTTCGGCAACGCCGGCGCCGACACCTACGTGCGCGACCTCTCCACGGCGCGCTTCGCCGGCGAGCCGGTGACCAGCCGGCAGTGGTACCGGAGCTGGCCCCCCTCGCGGAAGGTGCGCTGGTCGGCGCGCGACAACGTGAACTACATGGAGGCGGGGGTGCTCGCCTCCCTCGAGTTCACCGCCGACAACGCGGCCACCCTGCTGCGCAACTTCTGGCAGAAGGGCGCGAACTCGATCGCCCGCGGCCGCACCCGCGCGCCCCACGCCTTCGTGATCCCCGCCCTGGCGAAGCAGCGCGACCCGGTGCGCGCGGCGTACCTGGTGAACCAGCTCCGCCGCCACGGCATCGAGGTCCATCGCCGCGCGCAGGGCGACTCCGCCGGCGACTTCGTCGTCCGCCTCGACCAGCCCTATCGCGACCTCGCCGTCAACCTGCTCACCGCGCAGAAGTATCCCGCCACCGCGCAGTACCCACCCTACGACGACATCGCCTGGACCCTCGGCTGGATCTACGGCGCCGACGTCGCCGTGGTGAACGACACCAGCGCCTTCCACTGGGCGGGGCTGGAGCCGGTGCGCGACAGCGTCGCCGCTCCCGGTGCCGTGAACGGGACGGGCACCACCTGGGTGATCGCCAACCGCGGGCAGGTGACCCTCCTTCCCGCGCTCTACGCCGCCGCCGCCGATCGCGGGGTGCGCCTGGCGGCGCTGCGCGACGCCGTCGTCGCGGGGAGCGACACCACCCCGGCGGGCTCGGTGGTGATCGACGGGCTTCCCGAGTCCGGCGCCCGCGCGCTCGCCACCCGCTTCGGCCTCGCGCTCCGCGCCGGCGCGCCCGCGGGTGGGGCCCGCGTCGCGATCACCCTGCCGCGCATCGCCCTGTACCATGCCTGGCACGACACGCAGGACGAGGGATGGGCGCGCTTCACCCTCGAGCGGTATGGCATTCCCTTCACCGGGATCGACAAGGACGACCTGCGACGCGGGGGGCTGCGTCGCCGCTTCGACGTGGTGCTCATGCCGCAGGCGCGCGGCGGGCTGGAGACGCTGGTGCACGAGGAGGAGCGGAAGTTCGGGCCCATCCCGTACCGGAAGACCGAGGCGACGCCGGCGCTCGGCACCCCCTTCGCCACCGACGACATCACGGGCGGGATGGGCTTCGAGGGACTCGCGGGACTCCAGCGCTTCGTGGAGGAGGGGGGCACCCTCGTCACCCTCGGGAACAGCAGCCGCCTCCCCGCCGAGTCGGGGCTCGCGAGCGCGCTCTCCACGGTGACGACGCGCACCCTGTTCCACCCGGGGTCCGTGGTGCGGGCGCGCGCGCGTCGCGCGAGCTCACCGATCCTCTGGGGCTATCCCGAGGTCACGCATCTCTTCCGCGGCAACGGGCCCCTCTTCTCGGTGGCCGACCGCGACAGCACCTACGTCGTGCTGCAGTACGGCACGAAGCTCCGCGAGGCGGTCCCCGACACCGGCGACCTGCTGGGGATGGCGCCGGTCGTGCCGGCGCCGCGTGACTCGGCGAAGGTGAAGCCGAATGCCGCCGCCGCGGGCGATTACGTGCTTTCCGGGATGGTGCGCGGCCAGGACGAGATCATCGGCCAGGCCGCGATCCTCGACGTGCCGGTGGGGAAGGGGCGGGTGATCGCCTTCACCTTCGACCCGCTGCACCGCTTCCTGAACCACCACGATTTCCCGCTGGTGTGGAATGCGTTGATGACCTGGGACTACCGCTGAAGTCATCCTGAGCGGAGCGAAGGATCCGGCCCGTGCGCTCCGGCGCCAGGTCCTTCGCTGCGCTCAGGATGACGGCGTCAGTCCGATGCCTCCCCCAGCAACCCCTTCACGAACGGCCGCGCGATGCAGTCGTAGAAGCTCTTGTCCCCGCACAGCGCCCCCGCGTCGCGCTCCACGTACTTCGCGATCTTGCTCGGGTACGTCTTGCAGTTCGGGGTGTTCGTGCCGCGCACGCAGCCGTTGTAGCGGAGCAGCCCCTTGTTCACCTCGGCCGCCGTCAGCACGCGATCCTTCGGCTTCAGGTACTCGGCGAGGATGAAGGTCCCGTACTTCAGGTTCGTCGAGTCGGACTCCAGGTCGCCGCCGAACTTCCCGCGCAGCGCCTTGAGCCACACCTTCGGATAGACCTGCATCAGCCCCACCGCGCCCACGTTCGACTTGGCGCGTGACACGAACTGCGCGTTCTCCGTGAGCATCACGCCGAAGATCAGCGCCGGGGGGATTCCGCGCAGGTACGCCTCGCGCACCGCGTACAGGGCGATCGAGTCGGCGCGCGCCGGGTCCATGCGGCCCGTCGCCACCAGGTCCTGCGCGAAGGCCTTGCGGTCGCGCTCGAACTCCGGCGTGCGCAGCCGCGCCTCGAGCTGGAGCGAGTCCGCCGGCGTCGCGGCGATCACCTCGCCGGGCAGGCGCCCCACCACCCGCTCCGCGAGCTTCGGCTGCCCCATGTAGATGGGCTTGATGTGCGCCGCGGTGTAGAGCACGGTGCTCGCGAGCGCGAGGATGGCGAAGCTCGTCGCGCCCACGGTGGCCAGCCGCTGCCGCCACCCCCGTCGCCGCGCACGTGGCGCGGGGAGCGCGCCCCCATGGTCGGGGGCGTCGACGCGCCGGCGGCGCGGGGGCTCGGGGAAGGGGGTCTGCTCGCTCACACCCCCCTGCATTGCAAGCGCCGATCCCCCGGGATCCCAACGGCCCGCCACTCGCGCCGGCCGACGGGCTCAACTGACATGAAGCAAATGAGAAAAATGAAGGGCATCGCTCCGGTGCCGCGCGATCCGCCGGCGCACCTGGCGATGCCCTTCATTCAGGTCATTTGCTTCATGTCGGTTGAGCCGTTGGCGGTGCGCCCGATTCAGGGCGTGGCCGGCACCGCCTCGCCGAGCCAGCGCCGCACCTCGGCGAGCACTTCGCGCGGCTCCACCGGCTTCGCCAGGTAGCCGTCGCATCCCGCCGCCACCGCCTCGGCGCGATGCTCCGCGAGCGCGTGCGCCGTCAGCGCCACGATCGGGATCTGCGAGGTCGCCGGGTTCGCCTTCAGCTTCCGCGTCGCGTCCCACCCGCTCATGTCGGGGAGTCCCACGTCCATCAGGATCAGCCCGGGGCGCTCGCTCTGCGCCAGCTCCAGCGCCTCGGTCGCCGTGTGCGCCTCGAGGACGCGGAAGCCGAAGTGCGTGAGGATCGTGCTGTACACGATCCGGTTGTCCTCATTGTCCTCCACGAGGAGGACGGGGGGCGTAGGCGTCTGGGGCGTCACAGGGCGGACGGGAGAGGCATTCGCTGTACGTTCTGGAAGAATCAGGCCACAACGGTCCAGGCCGGAATCCGATCGGGGGATCAGCCCTCCGGCGTCCCCTCGAGCCGTCCCGCCGACCCCCGGCTCAGCCGGTCGGTCACCCCCGCCCATTCCCCACCCCCCGGCACCTCCTGCGCGAGCACCAGGGCGACGCCGGCGTCGTCGAGGGTGTGGAGCAGGTCGTACAGCCGGGCGGCATACGCCCCGGGCGACGCCGGCATCCGCTCCAGCCGCGCCCCCGGGAGCGCGCGCGCCACCGCCCCAGCCACCGCGTCGTCGATCGCCAGCACCGCCACCGCGTCGCCCGCGTCGATCCTCGCGGCTCCTTCCCGGAAGGCGGCGGCCGGGGACTCCCCGGGAAAGAGCACCACCCGGGCCCGCGGCGCGTAGTGGCGTTCCACCATCCCCGGCGCCGGCCGGGGGGCGCTCCCCGAGGGCATCGCCGCCGGGAGCTCCACCGGCCCGATCACCCCCTCGAGCGCCTCGCGCGAGATCATCCCCGGGCGAAGCAGCACCGGTCGCTCCCCGCTCAGGTCGAGCACCGTGGACTCGATCCCCACCGCGGTGGGTCCGCCGTCCAGGATCATGGCCACGCGATCGCCCAGCGCGCGCTCCACGTGGATCGCCCGCGTGGGCGAGAGCTCGGTGTACCGGTTCGCGCTCGGCGCGGCCACCGGGATCCCCGCCGCCTCGAGCAGCGCGTGCGCCACCCCGTGCGCGGGGACGCGGATCCCCACGCTCGGCAGCCCCGCCGTCACCGCATCCGGAACCTCCGCCCGCTTCGGGAGCACCAGGGTGAGGGGCCCCGGCCAGAACCGGTCGGCGAGCCGCTGCGCCGCCTCGGGCCACGCGGCGGCCACCTCGCGCGCCTGCGCCGCGTGCCCCACGTGCACGATCAGCGGGTTGAAGCTCGGCCGCCCCTTCGCCGCGTAGATCTTCTGCACCGCGTCCGCGTCGAGGGCGTGCGCGCCAAGCCCGTACACGGTTTCCGTGGGGAAGGCCACCAGCTCCCCCGCGCGCAGCAGCGCCGCGGCGCGGGCGATCACCGCGGGATCTGGATGGTACGGGTCCACCGGGATGAGGGCCATGCGGAAAGGTAAGGCGCGCGGGCTCAGATGCGGTGGATGGTGCGCGAGAGGCGCACGCGCACCCGGATCATCACGAAGACCGCCACCGCGCCGAGCCCCGCCACGAACCCCCACCAGAGCCCCGTGGCGCGGTACCCCGCGCCGAAGGCGAGCCACGCCGACACCGGCACCCCCACGCACCAGAAGCCGGCCAGGTACACCAGCAGCGCGACGCGGGTGTCGCCGATGCCGCGCAGGATCCCCGACCCCACCGCCTGGATCCCGTCGAACACCTGGAAGACGCCGGCGATCGGGATGAGCGACGCGGCGAGCCCGATCACCGCGGGGTGGTCGGTGTACATCCCCGCGAGCAGCCGCGGGATGGTGAGGAAGGCCGCCGCGGTGAGCGTCATGAAGCCCACGCCGGTCACGAGCGCGCTCACCGCCGCGCGTCGCACCCCGCTCGCGTCGCCCGCCCCCACGGCGTGCCCCACGCGCACCGCCGCCGCCGCGCCCACCCCGAGCGGCACCATGAACGTCATCGACGCCAGCGACAGCGCGATCTCGTGCGACGCCATCTCCAGCATGCCGAGGCCGCCCATGAGGATCCCGATGGTGCCGAAGGCTGCTGCCTCGAGCCCCTGCTGGATCCCGATGGGGATGCCGATGCGCAGCAGCTGCCACTGCGCGGCCCAGGTGGAGGCGGAGCGGCGCAGCGCGAGGTACGGGCGCATCGCGGGGAAGGACAGCGCGAGGATGAAGGCGGCCATGAGCCAGCGGCTGATCACCGTGGCCCAGCCGCTCCCCACCGCCCCCATCGGCGGCACGCCGAGGTGCCCGAAGATGAGCACCCAGTTGAGCGCGACGTTCGCCAGGTTCGCGGCGATGATGGCCACGACGATCGCGCGCACGCGGTGCATCGCCTGGAGGCACTGGCGCAGGTGCACGAAGACGAGGTAGGGCAGGGTGCCCCACGCCGAGATGCGCGTCACGCGCGCCGCCTCCCCGATCACCTCCGGCGGCTGGTGCACGAGGCGGAAGAGCGGCTCGGCGGGCATCAGCAGCAGCGCGGTGACCGCGGCGAGCGCGACGGCCAGCACGGCGCCGCGCTGCACCGCGTCGCGCAGCGCCGGCTCGTCGCGCGCCCCCACCGCCTGCGACACCAGCGGGTCGAGCGCCATGAGCGTCCCCTGCGCGCCCACGATCACGTTGAAGAAGTAGAGGTTCGCCAGCGCGACCGCGGCGAGCGCGCGCGGCGACACGCGTCCCACCATCAGCGTGTCCACGAAGCCGGGGAGCATGAGCCCCACCTG
>DASWVQ010000114.1:0-2435 GCA_036401195.1 Gemmatimonadaceae bacterium | reverse complement strand
CAGCCCGCTGTTCCGCGAACGTCCGTGGGGCACGAGGGCTCGGAGTGGCATCCGTGCATGTGTTGGCCCGCCGGCTGGGGTAGCCCGACGCGGCGATAGCGAGCCTCACCCCGCGCCCGCCCGCTCCGATGCGAGCTGCGCCCGCCCCGCCGCGAGGGTCTCGCCGAAGAGCCGCTCGAGCGCGGGATTCGTCGCCCCGCAGGCGCCCACGACGCGCTCCGCCCAGTCGAGGTATTCGGCGCGGCGCTCCCAGCTCCAGTTCGCGGGGGGGCGGAAGGCGATGTCGTGCACGTTCGCCGTCTTGTCGGCGAGCTTGATGCATCGCGCCTCCGCGGACTTGTGCGGGGCGTCGCGCACCTGCCGCGCCTTGCGCTCCCCCTTCTCGAGCCCCTTGTCGTCGCTCATCTCGAGCACGAGCGCGGTGATGCGGTCGCCGAAGCGCGCGCGCAGCTCGCCGGCGGTGGTGTCGGTGTCCTCGATGGTGTCGTGCAGCAGCGCGGCGGCGAGGACGTCGGGGTCGGTGATCCCGCCGGTCTCGGCGAGGAGGTGCGCCACCCGGATGGGGTGGTTGATGTAGGGGACCTGGTCGCCGCCCTTGCGGCGCTGCTGCTCGTGCCGCTCGGCGGCGAAGTGCGCCGCGGCCAGCAGCAGGGGGATGGCGGGTGCGGACGTGGTGATGGGTGCCTCCGGGTGTGGGTGGGTCCAGCGGGGACACTGGATAATATGCGGTGGGGCTGACACCGCTGCGCCCCGAAGATCGCGCGCATTAGCTTGCCCCGCATGCGACCCGCCCGCCTCCTCGCCGGCTTCGCCGTGATCGCCGCCCTGTGGGGCGCGGGAGAGCTGGCCGCGCGCACCCTGCGACTCCCCCTGCCGGGGAGCGTGGTGGGGATGCTCCTCCTCACCCTCCTCCTCCAGGCGCGACTCCTCCCCCTCGCGCTCGTGGAGGCCGCGGCGGCGCTGCTCATCCGCTGGATGGCGCTCTTCTTCGTCCCCGCCGGCGCGGCGGTGGTGCTCCACGGCGCGCTCCTCCGCGCGAACTGGCTCCCCGTCGTCGCCGGCGCCACCGCGAGCATCGTCGTCGTGTTCGTCACCGTGGGACTGCTCATGCGGCGACTCGCCCCCGAGGCGGACGCATGACCGCGTCGCTGCCCGCGCTCCTCCTCCCCATCGCCGCCACGATCGCGGTGTACCTCGCGGCGGAGCAGCTCTACCGCCGCACCCGGATCGCGCTCCTCAACCCGGTGCTCGTGTCCATCGCGGTGATCGCCGCCGCGCTCCTCGCGCTGCGCATCCCCTACGCGCGCTACGACGCGGGGGCGCGCTACCTCGGCTGGCTGCTCGCTCCCTCGGTGGTGGCGCTCGGGGTGCCGCTGTTCCGGCAGCTCGCGGCGCTGCGCCGGCACGTGCGCGCCATCGCCACCGCGCTGGTGTGCGGGAGCGCGGCGGGCGTGCTCGCGGCCACCCTCGTGGCCGCGCTGCTCGGGGCGCCGGCCAGCGTGGTGCGCTCCCTCGCCCCGCGCTCCGTGACCACGCCGATCGCGATCCAGGTGTCGGAGCGCGCGGGCGGAATCCCCGCGCTCTCGGCGATCGTGGTGATCCTGAGCGGGGTGGTGGGCGCGGCGATCGGGATCCCCCTGCTGCGCGCGCTGGGGGTGCGCGGGCGGACCGCCACCGGGCTCGCCCTCGGCGCGGCGGCGCACGGCGTGGGGACGGCGCGCGCGGCGGAGGAAGGGATTCCCGAGGCGGCGGCCGCGGGGCTCGCGATCGGGTCGATGGGAGTGCTCACCGCGCTCTGGGTGCCGGCGATCCTCGCGCTGCTCCAGGCGGCGGGCGTGGTCTCGCCCTGATTCAAGGTCGCCCCGACTGCGCCGAAGCCCGTGGCGTGATACCATGCGCACATGCCCCATTCGGCACCCTCCCCCTCCGAGCTCTCCCTCGATCCCCTGCTCGCCGCGGCGATCGGCGACGTGGACGGGGTGGGGCTCGCCCGGATCGACGCCGACGGCCGCGTGCGCGGGGCGAACGCCGCCTTCGCCGCGTGCGTCCTCGGCGAGCGGGCGACGCCGGCGGACCTCGAGGGGCGGCCACTCGCCGCCTTCCTCGCCGACCCGCGGGCGATGGACCGGCTGCGCGAGGGGGCCGGCCCGGAGCCCCGGCCCGCCGTGGTGCTGAACGTGGTGAGCCCCGCCGGGCGCTCGGCGGCCTCGCTGCGGGTGTGGATGGTGCGCGACGGCGCGGAGGTGCGCCTGGCCTGCGTCCCCTCGGATCGCGCGTCGCGCGCGCACTCGGCGGCGCTGCTCGAGCTGAACACCGAGCTGGATCGCGCGGCGCGCGAGAACGCGAAGCTCATCATCGAGCTCGCGGCGGCGAAGGAGGAGCTGCGCCGGACGCTCGCGGAGCTGGAGAGCTCCTTCTGGCAGCTGCGCCGCATC
>DASWVQ010000113.1:0-25719 GCA_036401195.1 Gemmatimonadaceae bacterium | reverse complement strand
CCTCGCGCCGGCAAACGAGAGGAGTAAAGATGGCCAAGAAGGTCACGGGATTCGTCAAGCTGCAGATCCCGGGGGGTCAGGCGACGCCTGCGCCCCCGGTGGGTACCGCGCTCGGCCCCCAGGGCATCAACATCATGGCGTTCGTGAAGGAGTTCAATTCACGCACCCAGGCCCAGGCCGGCACGATCATCCCCGCCGAGATCACGATCTACTCCGACAAGTCGTTCACCTTCATCCTCAAGACCCCGCCCGCGGCGGTCCTGATCAAGAAGGAGATCGGCCTGGAGACCGGATCGGGACAGCCGAACCGGAACAAGGTCGGCAGGATCTCGTCGGCGCAGGTCCGCAAGATCGCCGAGATGAAGATGCCCGACCTCAACTGCGAGTCGATCGACTCGGCGATGGCGATGATCGCCGGCGCCGCGCGGTCGATGGGCGTGGAGGTCGTGGACTGATGCGCACGCACGGCAAGAAGTACGCGTCGGCCGCCACCAAGCGCGAGCTCGGCACCGCCTACGCCTCGCGGCAGGCGCTGGAGCTCGTGAAGTCGGCGGCGTTCGCCAAGTTCGATGAGACCGTCGAGGTGGCCGTCCGCCTCGGCGTCGACCCGCGCCACGCCGACCAGGTGGTTCGCGGCACGGTCGTCCTCCCGGCGGGAACGGGGAAGGCGGTCCGCGTGCTCGTGATCGCCACCGGCGACAAGCTGCGCGAGGCCCAGGACGCGGGCGCCGATTATGCCGGCACCGAGTTCCTCGCCAAGATCAAGGAGGGCTGGCTGGATTTCGACGTCCTCATCGCGACCCCCGACCAGATGGGGCAGCTCGGCCAGCTCGGGCGCATCCTCGGCCCCCGCGGCCTGATGCCCAACCCCAAGGCGGGCACTGTCACGATGAACGTCGCGCAGGCGGTCCGCGAGACGAAGGCCGGCAAGATCGAGTTCCGCGTGGACAAGAGTGGCAACGTCCATGCAGCGATCGGCAAGGTCTCGTTCCCGATCGAGTCGCTGGAGACGAACTTCAACGCGTTCATGGACCAGATCATCCGCTCCAAGCCCACCGCGGCGAAGGGCGTGTACGTCCGGAACGTCGCCGTCTCGAGCACGATGGGGCCCGGCGTCACGGTGGACACCACCCCCTACCGGTAACGAGCGATGAAGCGCACTGAAAAGGAGCAGCTCGTCGCCGAGCTGAAGGAAAAGCTCTCGACCTCGCAGGCGGTCTACTACACCGACTTCACCGGCCTGAACGTGAAGCGGATGACCGAGCTGCGCCGGCGCCTGCGCCGCGCGAACGTCGAGTACGTCGTCATCAAGAACACGCTGGCGCTCCGGGCGGTCAACGAGAGCGGGCTCACGGGCGAGCGGCTGAAGGGTCCCACCGGGATCGTCGTCGCGAAGGACCCCGTGGCCGCGGCGAAGCTCATCACCGACTTCGCGAAGGAGAACGACCAGAAGCCGGCGGTGAAGGGAGGGCTGTTCGAGGGTCGGAGCATCGACGTCGAGCAGGTGAAGCGGCTGGCGAACATGCCCTCGCGCGAGCAGATGCTCAGCGAGCTGGGCGCGGCCTTCCAGGCCCCGATGGCGTCCTTCGTGGGCGCACTGAATGGCCTCATGTACCAGTTTGCCGGTGCGCTCGAAGCGCTGCGTCAGCAGCGCGAGGGCGCCTGAGTTTCCCAGGCGGACGCCTGATCAACGCCCCAGGAACCCCTGGGAACCACTAGGAGAGAATCAAGATGCCCACGACGCTGAGCAAGGACGAGATCCTCGACGCCATTGGCAACATGTCGGTGTTCGAGCTGGCCGACCTGATCGAGGCCTTCAAGAGCAAGTTCAACGTGACGATCGCCGCCGCCCCGGTGGGCGGCGCCGCCCCGGCGGGTGGTGGCGCGGCTCCGGCCGCCGCCGTCGAGGAGCAGACCGAGTTCACCGTCGTCCTCAAGGACGCCGGCGCCAAGAAGATCAACGTCATCAAGGTCGTGCGCGAGCTGACCGGCCTGGGCCTCAAGGAGGCCAAGGACATGGTCGACGGCGCGCCGCAGACCATCAAGGCCGACGTCTCGAAGGATGAGGCGGCGAGCATTCGGGCCAAGCTCGAGGAGCAGGGCGCGTCGGTCGAAGTGAAGTGACCGCGTAAGGCGATGTCATCCTGAGCGAAGCGAAGGATCCGGCCACGCTCCGCCGGCGCCAGGTCCTTCGGCTTCGCCTCAGGATGACACCCGCTTTACCCCGGCCACTTCATCCCGACCTACGTGCGAATTCGTCCTTTCGGTCTACATCAATCGAGTTGTTCCGGGAACGCCCCGGTCCCCGTGCCCTCCGCACGGACGGCCGGGGGCGCTTCCGTTTTTTCGCCTGCGCGCGGGTGAGCCATGCCTGACATGATCCAGCAGATTTCCTTCGCCAAGCTCGACCAGGGGATGGGGATGCCCCACCTCCTCGACATCCAGACGCGCGCGTTCGAGTCGCTGCTGCAGCTGGATGCCGCCGCCCACGACCGGGAGGACGTCGGCCTCGAACGGGTCTTCAAGGACCTGTTCCCCATCACCGACGTCCACGAGAACTTCTCCCTCGAGTTCGTGCGCTACTCCCTCGGCGAGCCGAAATACTCGGTCGAGGAATGCATCGAGCGGGACATGACCTACTCGGCGCCCTTGAAGGCCACCCTCCAGCTCGTGATCAACGAGGAGGTCAATGGCACCAAGCGGCCGCGCAACATCATCGAGAAGGAGGTCTATCTCGGTGAGCTGCCCCTCCTGACCCCCCTCGGCACCTTCGTCATCAACGGGGCGGAGCGCGTCATCGTCAGCCAGCTCCACCGCTCCCCGGGCGTCGTCTTCGAGGAGTCCACCCACCCCAACGGGCAGCGCCTCATCTCGGCGCGCATCATCCCGTTCCGCGGCTCGTGGGTGGAGTTCACCGTGGACATCCACGACGTCGTCTACGTCCACATCGACAAGAAGAAGAAGTTCCCCGCCACGGCGCTCCTCCGCGCCTTCGGCTACGGGTCGAACTCGGACATCCTCCGCCTCTTCTTCGCCGTCCGCGACCTCGACCTCACCAAGAAGCGCGAGTCCCGCACCGACGTGCGTGAGGTGATCGGCGCCATCATCGCCGAGAACATCACCCTGCCGGGCGAGGCCACCGCCGAGGACGCCCCCAAGGCCCGCACCAAGAAGGCGAAGGCCGAGCGCGAGCGCCTCGAGAACGAGTACCTCGTGCGCGAGGGCGACGAGCTCACGGAGGAGGTGTTCAACCGCCTCCGCCGCCAGGGCGTGGACACCGTCAAGGTGTTCGCCTCCTACATGACCGTGGACATCCGCGACGAGCAGGAAGCGACCGAGCGGGGCGAGCGCCCCGTGCGCCGCGTGCTCTCGCACGACGTCATCGACGCCGAGACCGGCGAGGTGATCGTCGAGATGGGCACCACGCTCACCGACACGACCATGCGGAAGATCCGCAAGGCCGAGATCACCAAGGTGCGCGTGTTCGTGGCCTCCGGCCGCGCCGAGTCCACGCTGATCAAGAACACCCTCGCCAAGGACCCCACCGGGCGCGTCGTCGTCCGCGGGGTGGCCGAGGACCGAGCCGTCACGCGCGACGAGGGGGAGGCGGCCGCGCTGCGCGCCGTGTACTCCCTCCTCCGCCCGGGCGACGCGCCCGACGTGGAGACCGCGCGCCAGGCGCTGGAGCGGCTGTTCTTCAGCCCCAAGCGCTACGACCTCGGCCGCGTGGGCCGCTACAAGATCAACCAGCGCCTCGGCCTCACCACCGACGCCGCGACCACGGTGCTGACGAAGGAGGACTTCGTCGCCATCATCCACTACCTCGTCGAGCTCCACGAGGGGCGCGGCGACGTGGACGACATCGACCACCTGGGCAACCGCCGCATCCGCTCGGTGGGCGAGCTGATCGCCAACCAGTTCTCCGTGGGCCTCTCGCGCATGGCGCGCCTGGTCAAGGAGCGGATGTCGATCAACACCGACCCCGAGAAGATCTCCCTCGACGACCTGGTGAACGCGCGCACCGTGAGCGCCGTCATCCAGGCCTTCTTCGGGTCGTCGCAGCTCTCCCAGTTCATGGACCAGACCAACCCGCTCGCCGAGCTGACGCACAAGCGTCGCCTCTCGGCGCTCGGGCCGGGCGGGCTCACGCGCGAGCGCGCGGGCTTCGAGGTCCGTGACGTGCACTACTCGCAGTACGGGCGCATGTGCCCCATCGAGACGCCGGAAGGCCCGAACATCGGCCTCATCACCTCGCTCGCCTGCTTCGCGCGGGTGAACGACCTGGGCTTCGTGGAGACGCCGTACTTCGTGGTGAAGAACGGCAAGGTCACCGGCGAGGTGGCGTGGCTCGACGCGAACCGCGAGGAGGACCTCGTGGTCGCGCAGTCGAACGCGCGCCTGAACCCGGACGGCAGCTTCGTGGACGAGCTGGTGCTCTCGCGCCAGCAGGGCGACCTGCCCCTGCTCCCGCCGGACCGCATCGACTACATGGACGTGGCGCCGGAGCAGCTCGTGTCCATCGCGGCCGCGCTGATCCCCTTCCTCGAGCACGACGACGCGAACCGCGCGCTGATGGGCTCGAACATGCAGCGCCAGGCGGTGCCCCTCCTCAACCCGCGCACGCCGGTGGTGGGCACGGGGCTCGAGGAGAAGGTGGCGAAGGACTCGGGGGCGGTCGTCATCGCGAAGCGCGATGGCGTCATCACCCGCGTCACCGCCGACGAGATCATCGTCGACGCCGGCCCGGCCGAGCGCGCGCCGAGCGAGGATTCCGTCCCGCTCGCCCGCCTCACGCAGCAGGACCGCTACCGCCTCAAGAAGTACTGGCGCACCAACCAGGACACGGCGATCAACCAGCGCCCGCTCGTCCGGATGGGGCAGAAGGTGAAGCAGGGTGACGTGCTGGCGGACGGCGCGGCCACCGAGCAGGGGCAGCTCGCCCTCGGCGCGAACGTGACCGTGGCCTTCATGCCCTGGTACGGCCACAACTTCGAGGACGCCATCGTCCTCTCCGAGCGCCTGGTGAAGGACGACGTCTACTCGTCGATCCACATCCAGGAGCTGGAGCTCCACGTCCGCGACACCAAGCGCGGCCAGGAGGAGATCACGCGCGAGATCCCGAACGTCGCCGAGGAGGCCCTCCTCGACCTCGACGAGCGGGGCATCGTGCGGATCGGCGCCCACGTGAAGCCGGGCGACATCCTCGTGGGCAAGATCACCCCGAAGGGGGAGACGGAGCTCTCGCCGGAAGAGAAGCTGCTCACGGCGATCTTCGGCGAGAAGGCGAAGGACGTGAAGGACTCCTCGCTGAAGGTGTCGCCGGGGATGGAGGGCGTGGTCATCGACGTGAAGATCTTCTCGCGCGTCGAGGACCAGGTGGTGGAGAAGGACCGCGGGGAGCGCATCGGCGACGTGCGCCGCCTCGAGGCCGAGGAGAAGCTCCGCGTGAACGAGGTGCGCGACGCCGAGCTGGTGACGCTGCTCGAGGGCCAGACGGTGGCGCTCGCGCTGCGCTCGGGCACGGTGGAGGAGGCGCTCGCCGCCGGCACGAAGCTCACGAAGGAGGTCCTGAAGGACCTCCGCATCGCCTCGCTCGACCTCAAGACCTTCCGGGTCGAGAACAAGAAGGTCAACGATCGCCTCCGCACGATCATCGACGCGGCCAACGAGGAGAAGGCCCGCATCGAGGAGCGCGCCGAGGAGCGCATCGACCGCATCCTCCAGCCGGACGAGCTGCCCCCGGGCGTGATCCAGCTGGTGAAGGTGTACCTCGCCGAGAAGCGCAAGGTCTCGGTGGGCGACAAGATGGCGGGCCGCCACGGCAACAAGGGCATCGTCGCCCGCATCGTGCCGGAGGAGGACATGCCCTTCCTCCCGAACGGGCGGCCGGTGGACATCGTGCTCAACCCGCTGGGCGTGCCGTCGCGCATGAACGTGGGGCAGATCCTCGAGACCCACCTCGGGTGGGCGGCGAAGATCCTCGGCTTCTACGCGAAGACCCCGGTGTTCCAGGGGGCGAACGAGCGCGAGATCGGGCTGCTGCTGAAGCTGGCCGGGGTGACCTGGGCGGCCGACGCGCTGCAGATGGCCGGCGCGCCGCGCGTGACGGATGCGGAGATCCGCACCCTGCTCGCCGACGTGAAGCCGACCGAGGGCCCGATCGAGGGGACCGAGCTGCTGGGCAGCGCCACGCTGAACGACCTGGGCGGGCGCGGCATGAGCGCGGGCTCGAAGGAGATGTTCGCGCGGCTCCGCGAGTTCCTCGCCGGCGCGGCGAAGGAGCTGGTGGCGCGCGACCAGGAGGCGCTGGACCAGCAGGTCGCCATGCACCAGGCGCTGGCGGAGAGCGAGGAGGAGAGCCCGGCGCGCCGCGCCGAGGCGAAGGCCGCGCTCAAGGCGCTCGAGAAGCGCCGCGCCCTGGAGGAGGCCGAGCTGCTCCGCGACAAGGAGCTGCCGGGCCTCGCCGGGATGCTGGGGAAGAAGTCCGAGGCGGACGTGGACCAGGCGGCGCAGGAGTTCATGCGCCTCGCCGGGCTCACCCCCTGGGGCAAGGTGTGGCTGCGCGACGGCCGCTCGGGCGAGCGCTTCGGCTCCCCGGTGACCGTGGGCGAGATCTACATGCTCAAGCTCTCGCACCTCGTGGACGACAAGATCCACGCGCGGAGCATCGGGCCGTACTCGCTCGTGACGCAGCAGCCGCTGGCCGGCAAGGCGCAGTTCGGCGGCCAGCGCTTCGGGGAAATGGAAGTGTGGGCGCTCGAGGCCTATGGCGCGGCGCACACCCTCCAGGAGATCCTCACGGTCAAGTCGGACGACGTGAACGGCCGGTCGCGCGTGTACGAGGCGATCGTGAAGGGGCAGAACCTCCCCGAGCCGGGCATCCCGGAGTCGTTCAACGTGCTGGTGAAGGAGCTGCAGGCGCTGGGCATCAAGGTGACGCTCGGCCAGACCGGCGGTGATGGCTTCGATGGCAACGGACTCGGCGCGGCGCTCGGCGACGGCGCCCGGGGAGAGGAGTAAGCGATGATCGACTTCCGCAGCGTTCGCGAGGCCCGCGCCTCGTCGTTCGACTTCATCCAGGTCCGCATCGCCTCCCCGGAGGAGATCCGCGGCCCCAAGGACCCCAAGGAGCGCGAGCGCCTCGAGATGGGCGGCCTGCGCACCTGGTGGTCGTGGGGCGAGGTCACCAAGCCGGAGACGATCAACTACCGGTCCTTCAAGCCCGAGAAGGATGGGCTCTTCTGCGAGCGCATCTTCGGGCCGGTGAAGGACTGGGAGTGCCATTGCGGCAAGTACAAGCGCATCCGCTACCGCGGGGTCATCTGCGACCGCTGCGGCGTGGAGGTGACGCTCTCGAAGGTCCGGCGCGAGCGCATGGGCCACATCGAGCTCGCCGTCCCGGTCGCGCACATCTGGTTCTTCAAGACTCTGCCGAGTCCGATGGGGAACCTGATGGACGTCACCCTCCGGGACCTCGAGAAGGTCATCTACTACAGCAACTACATCGTCATCGACCCCGGGCAGCAGGACACCCAGGTCAACGAGCTGCTGGACGAGGAGCGCTACCTCGAGCTGCGCCAGGCCGCCAGGGAGAGCGGGGACACCCAGTTCCTCGCCGACATCGGCGCCCCCGCGGTCCGCGAGCTGCTCCGCCGCCTCGACATCGACAAGACGGCCGAGGAGCTCCGCGCGGCCGTGCTCGTGGAGACGTCGCAGCACCGCAAGAAGATGCTGCTCAAGCGGCTCAAGATCGTCGACGCGTTCCGCACCTCGGGCGAGTCGGGCGACACGCGCAACAAGCCGGAGTGGATGATCCTGGACGTGATCCCGGTGATCCCGCCCGACCTGCGGCCGCTCGTGCCGCTCGACGGCGGGCGCTTCGCCACGTCCGACCTGAACGACCTGTACCGCCGCGTCATCAACCGCAACAACCGGCTCCAGAAGCTGATCATGCATCGCGCGCCGGAGGTCATCCTCCGGAACGAGAAGCGCATGCTCCAGGAGGCGGTCGACGCGCTGTTCGACAACGGCCGCCGCTCCAAGGCGATCCGCGGGCGCGGCAAGCGCCCGCTCAAGTCGCTCTCCGACATGCTCAAGGGCAAGCAGGGCCGGTTCCGCCAGAACCTGCTCGGCAAGCGCGTGGACTACTCGGGCCGGTCGGTCATCGTGGTGGGCCCCGAGCTGCAGCTGCACCAGTGCGGCCTCCCCAAGCTCATGGCCCTCGAGCTCTTCAAGCCCTTCATCATCCACAAGCTGGTGGAGAAGGGGATCGCGGAGACGGTCAAGCGCGCCAAGAAGATCGTGGAGCGCGAGAGCCCCGAGGTGTACGAGATCCTCGAGGAGATCATCAAGGACCACCCGGTCCTCCTGAACCGCGCGCCCACGCTGCACCGCCTCGGCATCCAGGCCTTCGAGCCGGTGCTGGTCGAGGGGAAGGCCATCCGCATCCACCCGCTCGTCTGCGCGGCGTTCAACGCCGACTTCGACGGCGACCAGATGGCCGTGCACGTGCCGCTCTCGTTCGAGGCGCAGCTCGAGGCCCGCGTCCTCATGCTGTCGTCGAACAACATCCTCAAGCCCTCCGACGGCCGCCCCGTCGCGGAGCCGTCGCAGGACATCGTCCTCGGCTGCTACGTGGCCACCAAGGCGCCGGCGGACTTCAAGGATGCCCAGCCGACGAAGCACTACCAGCGCGTCGCCGAGGTGGAGCACGAGCTCGCGCTCGGGCGCCTCACCCTCCAGACCGCGCTCTGGTTCCGGGTCGAGGACGACCGCGGCGCCCGCTGGGAGAAGACCACCGCCGGCCGCGTGATGTTCAGCGCGATCGTGCCCCCGGCGCTCGGCTTCAAGAACCACGACATGAAGAAGAAGGCGCTCTCGGAGCTGGTGTTCGAGAGCTACCGGAAGGTGGGGCTCGCCGAGACGGTGAAGCTCCTCGACCGGCTCAAGGAGTTCGGCTTCGCCAACGCCACCCGCGGCGGCGTGTCCATCGGCATCGAGGACCTCGAGATCCCGGCGGACAAGGCGACGCTGCTCGCCGAGGCCGAGGAGCGCGTCGAGCGCTTCCAGAAGGCGTACAACACCGGCAACATCACGAACGGCGAGCGCTACAACAAGGTCATCGACACCTGGACGCACGCGAACACCGACGTCGCCGAGGCCATGGTGAAGACCATGGCGCGGTCGAAGAACGGGTTCAACCCGGTGTTCATGATGTTCGACTCCGGCTCCCGTGGCTCGCGCGACCAGATCCGCCAGCTGGCGGGGATGCGCGGCCTCATGGCCAAGCCGCAGAAGAAGCTCACCGGCGGCATCGGCGAGATCATCGAGAACCCGATCAAGTCGAACTTCCGGGAAGGCCTGTCGGTGCTCGAGTACTTCTCGTCGACCCACGGCGCCCGCAAGGGCCTCGCGGACACGGCGCTGAAGACCGCCGACGCCGGCTACCTCACCCGCCGCCTCGTGGACGTCGCGCAGGACATGACGATCACCGAGGAGGACTGCGGCACCATCCAGGGGCTCGACGTCTCCGCGCTGAAGGAAGGCGAGGACGTGATCGAGCCGCTCCACGAGCGCATCGTGGGGAACGTGGCCGCGGAGGACGTGGAGGACCTGCACGAGCGCGACGAGTCGGGGCGCCCCCGCATCCTCGTCGAGGCCGGGCAGCTCATCTCCGAGGAAGTGGCGAAGGAGATCGAGGAGTCCGGGATCGAGGAGATCCGCATCCGCTCCGTCCTCACCTGCGAGGCGAAGCGCGGGCTCTGCCGCATGTGCTACGGCCGCAACCTGGCCACCATGAACATGGTGGACCTGGGCGAGGCCGTCGGCATCATCGCGGCGCAGTCCATCGGCGAGCCGGGCACGCAGCTCACGCTGCGCACCTTCCACATCGGCGGCGCGGCCTCGCGCATCGCCGAGCAGACGTCGCGCCGTTCCAAGGTGGCCGGCGTGGTGGAGTTCTCCGACCGCCTGGTGATGGTCACCAATCCCGAGGGACAGCGCATCGTCACCTCGTACGAGGGCGAGCTCACCATCCGCGCCGGCGCCGACAAGACCGCCAGCGTGGCCGCCCGCCTGGCGGTGCCCCTCGGCGCCATCGTGATGGTCAACGACGGCGACACCGTGGTGCGCGACCAGGTGCTCTTCAACTGGGACCCGTACACCAACCCCATCCTCGCGGACGTGGAGGGGGAGGTGCGGTTCGTGGACCTCTCCGAGGACGAGACGGTCGCCGAGGAGCTCGACGAGCTCACCGGCCTGCGCCAGCGCGTCGTCATCGAGGACCGCGAGAAGAAGCTCCACCCGCACATCGAGATCATCCAGCGGAAGGGGGACAAGGAGAAGCGCGTGCGCGACTTCGTCATCCCGGTGGGCGCGCAGCTCATCGTGGAGGACGGCGAGCGCATCTTCCCCGGCCAGACGCTGGCGAAGATCGGCCGCGAGGCGTACAAGACCCGCGACATCACGGGCGGCCTGCCGCGCGTGGCGGAGCTGTTCGAGGCGCGGCGCCCGAAGGACCCGGCCACCATCTCCGAGGTGGACGGCGTGGTGCGCTTCGGCGAGATCAAGCGCGGCAAGCGCGAGATCTTCGTGCAGCCCACCACCGGCGACGGCTCGCTCGACGAGGCGAAGCCGGCCATGCTGTACGAGGTGCCGTCGGGCAAGCACCTGCGCGTGCACGAGGGCGACCGCGTGCGCGCCGGCGACCGCCTCTCCGAGGGACCGGTCAACCCGCACGACATCCTGCGCATCAAGGGCCCGCGCGCCGTCCAGGAGTACCTCCTGAACGAGGTGCAGGAGGTCTACCGCCTCCAGGGCGTGAAGATCAACGACAAGCACATCGGCGTGATCGTCAAGCAGATGCTCCAGAAGGTCCGGATCATGGATCCGGGCGAGACGGAGTTCCTCGAGGGCGAGCACGTGGACCGGCAGGTGTTCCGCGAGGTCAACGACAAGGCCAAGAAGCACAAGGAGACCCCGGCGACGGCGGAACCCCTGCTCCTGGGCATCACCAAGGCGTCACTGACGACGCAGTCGTTCATCTCGGCGGCCTCGTTCCAGGAGACCACGCGCGTGCTGACCGACGCGTCGATCCGCGGGGCGAAGGACGACCTGCTGGGGCTCAAGGAGAACATCATCATCGGGCACCTCATCCCCGCCGGCACCGGCATGTACCGGTACCAGGAGGTGGATGTGGACCTGCAGGTGCCGGAGGGACTGCCGGGCGCTGGGCTCCCGGGGCTGCCGGGGATGGAGCTCCCGGGGCTCGGCACCGCGGTGGAGCCGGCGGGCGCGGCGTTCACCATGGACGACGACGAGCTGCCGGGCACGCGGCCGGGGCTCAAGAGCGAGGCGTAGGCGAGCGCGGTCGGCTCGCGATCCGCAGGCAGGGAAGGCCGCACGGGCAACCGTGCGGCCTTTTTCTTTTCGCGCGAGGTGACCGAATGTCACCTTTCGTCTGTTTACCCTTGCGGGAGGACGCGTCGCGCCGCAGGATTGCGCGCTATCGAACCGAGTTGTCCATTGGGCCCCATCCGCTTAGGATTGGGCCAATCGATGGCGCCTTTTGTCCCACCGCAAGACAAACTCCCCTACCCGGCCTCACCCCCGTGAGTCCGCGCCGGAACGGGCCACGCCTCCCCGGGTCGTGGCACGGGCTCCGGATTTCCCCTCCAGGAGGACCGCAATGCCTTGGGGTATCTCACGAGTGACACGCGGCGTCGTCGCCGTCGTGACGCTTCTCCTCGCGACGTCCGGTGCGCTCCAGGCACAGGCGACGACGGGGACCATCCGCGGACGAGTCGTCGAAGCCGGGACCAACCGGCCAGTCGGCGACGCTCAGGTGCTCGTGGAGGGCACCTCGAGCCGGTCGATGACCAACACGGCGGGCGAGTTCGCCATCGTCGGTGTCCAGCCCGGGTCGCGCGCGGTGACGGCGCGGCGGATCGGCTTCACCCCGGTCACCCAGCAGGTGGTGGTCGTGGCGGGCCAGGCGGTGACGCTCACGCTCTCGCTCAACCAGGCCGCGTCGGCGCTGGATGCGGTGGTCGTGACCGCGCTCGGTGAGCAGGCGCAGCGCCGGACGCTCGGCACCTCCCAGCAGTCGGTGCTGGGCAGCGCGATCGCGGAGACGCAGCGCGAGAACTTCGTGAATTCCCTCCAGGGCCGCGTCGCCGGCGTCGAGGTCAACAGTTCCTCCGGCGTTCCCGGCGCCTCGACGCAGATCACGATCCGCGGGGTGAGCTCGATCAGCAGCAGCAACCAGCCGCTGTTCATCATCGACGGCATGCCGATGGACAACAAGACGCTGAACAGCGGCGTCCTCGCGTCCTCGTTCGGCGGCTCGCAGGTGTCCTTCGAGAACCGGGGGGTGGACTTCACCAACCGCGCGGCGGACATCAACTCCGAGGACATCGAGTCCATCACGATCCTGAAGGGGCCGGAAGCCGCGGCGCTCTACGGCATCGACGCGGCCAACGGGGCGGTGGTGATCACCACCAAGCGCGGAACGAGCGGCGGGGGGCTGGAGTACAACAACGCCTTCCGTGCCGAGGCCGTCCGTGCCCGTCCCGAGCTCCAGCGCACCTTCGGTCCCACCGACCCGGAAAACATCACCACCTCGTACTGGGGCGAGCCCTACGCCCCGGGGACGACGTTCTACGACAACGTGGACGGGTTCTTCCGGACGGCCTTCACGCAGCGCCACAACCTGGTGTTCAGCGGGGCCGCGCCGGACAACAAGGTGAACTACCGCATCACCGGCGGCCTGTCCAAGAACAACGGCGTGGTGCCGAACACGCACTATGACCGGTACAACGTCACGGGCGCCGGCCAGGCGCAGGTCACCTCCTGGCTCAACGCCGACCTGTCGACGCAGTACAGCTACTCCGACAACCTGCAGAGCTTCAAGGGGGCGGGCGGCCCGCTGATCGGCCTCCTCGTGTGGCCGCAGACCGACAACGCCGCCGACTGGCTGACCCCCGCCGGGCTGCGCCGCCGCGTGACGTCGCTCTCCGCCACGGGCGAGATCGACAACCCCTACTTCAACGTCAACAAGAACCAGATCGCGGCGACCAACAGCCGCATGATCCTCAACCTCGGGCTGCGGTTCACCCCCTTCACGTGGGGCAACTTCAAGCTGAACCTGGGGTCGGACAGCTACACGACGCACAACCAGATCCTGCGCCATCCCGAGAGCGCCTACGGGTACACCGACAACGGCCTGATCGACGTGGCCGACGACAACACCCGGAACCTCAGCGCGCAGGGCCTCTTCAACGTCAACCGCGTGGAGCTGCCCGGCGGCTTCGGGATCACCGCGCTGGTGGGCTCCGCGGTGCGCGATGACAAGTCCGCCGTCGACGCCCTCTGGGGCCGCGACTTCCTCGAGCCGAACTTCGTGTCCGTCAACAACGCCTCGGTGCGCACGAGCAAGACGACGATCGCGCAGCGCCGGCTGATGGGCGTGTTCGGGCAGGCGACGGTCGACTACCGCGACTACCTGTACGTGACGATGACGGGGCGCAACGACTGGACGTCGACGATCCCCCGCGTCCGCAACTCGTTCTTCTATCCCGGGATCTCGGCGAGCTTCGTGTTCACCGATGCCTTCCCCGGGACCAAGTCGCTCTTCAGCACCGGCAAGCTCCGCGCGGCATACGCCGAGGTGGGCAAGGATGCCAGCCCGTACGCCTACCGCCCGTCGCTCGAGTACAAGACGACCTCGTACGGCGGCTACGGCTACGGCTTCTGGGGCCCGAACGTGAACCTCGCGCCGGAGTTCGCGCACTCCTACGAGATCGGCACCGAGCTGGGGATCCTGCAGGACCGGCTCACCCTCGACGCCACGATCTACCGCAAGGAGACCGAGGACCAGATCGTCAACAACATCCGCGGGAGCTACGCGACCGGCTTCATCCTGTTCAACCTCAACGGCGCCTCCACGCGGGCCGAGGGGCTCGAGCTGGTCCTGAACGCCGCGGCGGTGCGCCGGAACAACTTCACCTGGACCGTCACCGCGAACTTCGACAAGTCGCGGGCGAAGGTGCTGGCGCTCCCCTTCGAGCTGCCGGAGTCGTACAACTCCGACACCTGGCTCTACGGCAACATCCGCAACGGCACGGCGCCCGGGCTCTCGACGCGCTCGATCACGGGCACCTTCTACATGCGGAACAACAAGGGCGAGCTGCTGATCGATCCCACCTCCGGCCTGCCGGTCCGCAACTCGACCTTCGTCGACGCGGGCTATGACCGCCAGCCGGCCTGGACGATGGGCCTCACCAACTCGTTCACGTACGGCAAGGTCCGCCTGAGCATGCTGTGGGACATCCGGCGCGGCGGCGACATCATGAACGCCACCGAGCACTACCTCACCACGCGCGGCCTCAGCACGCGGACGCTCGATCGCGAGACCCCGCGGGTGATCAGCGGGGTGCTCCGCGACGGCCTCGAGAACACCGACCACCCCACGCGCAACAGCATCGTGATCACGCCGGCCTCCGCGCCGGGCTACTACACCGCGATGAGCGAGGAGCTGTTCATCGAGAAGGACATCAACTGGCTGCGCCTGCGGGACATCACGCTGAACTACACCCTGCCGGAGCGCTTCGGCCGCACCAGCCTGTTCGTCACGGGCACGGACCTGCTCCTCTTCACGAACTACTCCGGGCTGGACCCGATCGTCAACGGCAACACCGCCGCCGTGGGCGGCTCGGGCGCCGTGGGCATCGACTTCGGGAACTTCCCGATCCCGCGCGGCCTCAACTTCGGCGTCAAGACGGCCTTCTGATGATGACTATTCCCATGAAGAGACGACTCCTGGCGCTGGCCGTGGCCGGCGCGGTGGGCCTGACGGCGAGCTGCCAGGACTTCCTCGACGTCAACACCAACCCCAACGGGCCCGAGACGGTCGCGGCGAACCTGTACCTCTCGCCGATGCTCCACTGGATGGCCACCGGGCAGCAGTGGGACGGCCGCGGGACCGCGCAGTACTCGCAGATGCTCACGCAGAGCGCCCTGTCCACCTACGACGCCCACGGGCCGAACTACAACACCGACTTCGGCGGCCAGCAGTGGCGTGACGTCTACTGGACCAACGGCCAGAACCTCATCGACATGATGAACATCGCCGAGGCCGAGAAGCGGTGGGACATCCTCGGCGCGGGGTACGTCATCAAGGCGTGGGGCTGGCTCCAGCTGTCGAGCATCCACGGCAACATCATCGTGAAGGAAGCCTTCAACCAGGGCACCTTCGACTTCAACTACGACTCCGAGGAGTACGCCTACCAGGAAGTCCAGCGCCTCCTGGACAGCGCCATCGTGTACCTCGGGAAGACCGACGGGGCGGTGGACGCCACCTACATGGGCCGCGGCGACAAGATGTACAACGGCGACCGCACCAAGTGGCTGAAGTTCGCCCACGGCGCCTACGCCATCGCCCTGAGCCACTACAGCAACAAGTCCTCGTACGACCCGGCGAAGGTCATCGCGCACGTGGACCAGTCGCTCGCCAGCAACGCCGACGACGCGCTCTGGGGCTTCCCCAACACGAGCAACGACGACCGGAACTTCCAGGGGCCGACCCGCAGCAACTACACCAGCTACTACCCGACGCTGTTCATGGTGGGGCTGATGAACGGCACCGTGTTCCCGGGCGCCGTCGACCCGCGCATGTCGCGCATGCTCGCCCCGTCGGTGGACAGCGTGTACCGCGGCCTCGACATCGCCCAGTCGATCTTCTCGCTCCCCGCCAGCCAGCGGCCGATGAACCCGTTCGGCTACCCCACGGCCCCGCCGCCGAACTCCCCCGGCATCTACCTGTTCGCCGACCAGGTGAAGGCGCCGCTGATGACGTACTCGCAGCTCCAGTTCGTCAAGGCGGAGGCGGCCTACAAGAAGGGCGACAAGGCCACCGCGCTCGCCGCGTACACGAACGGGGTGTCCTCGCACATCGACTTCGTGAACGCGCGGAACCGCGACGACAACCAGCACGTCACGCAGATCTCGGCCACGGAGAAGGCGGCGTTCCTCGCCAACCCGGCCGTGATCCCGGCGAGCCCGGCGCAGCTCACCCTCTCGATGATCATGACGCAGAAGTTCATCGCCGAGTGGGCCTGGGCCTACAACGAGGCCTGGATGGACCTCAAGCGCTACCACTACGTCGACAAGGATCCCGCGACGGGCGAGGCGGTCTTCCCCGGCTACCAGATCCCGACGACGCTGCACTCCTTCAACAACGGGAAGCTCGCCTACCGCCTGCGCCCCCGGTACAACTCCGAGTACGTGTGGAACGAGAAGGGCCTCGACAAGATCGGCGGCCTCGCCCTCGACTACCACACGAAGCCCCTCTGGATCGTCACCCCGTAACCGACCATGCGACTTCATAGAGCTTTCACGGCGCTGGCGGCCCTCCTCGCGCTCGCTGCGTGCGGGGAGAACGCGGTCCAGGACCTCTCCGGGCCGGCCCCCGCCGCCCAGATCCGCTTCTTCAACTTCGGCGTCGGCTCGCCCGCCGTGCATTTCTACGACGGCACCACGAAGCTGACGGCCAGCACCTCCGCCACCTGCCAGGCGGCCAAGAACCCGCCGGTCACCGCGACGGATTCCATGTGCCTCGCCACCGGCGCGGAGGCGACCGCCGGGATCGGCTACGGCGGCGTGAGCACCGGCGGCTGGTACATGGGGATCGACGCCGGCCAGCACACGCTCCAGGGGCGGCTCATGTCCGGTGCCGACAAGGGCACCGCCATCTCCAGCCTCCCGGCGACGATCGCCGCCGGCAAGATCTACTCGTTCTTCCAGAGCGGCATCTACAGCGCCGCCACCAAGACGGTCGACGCCTTCATCGTGGAGGACAACTTCCCGGCGCAGTTCGACTGGTCCACGGCGTACATCCGCTTCGTGAACACCATCGGGAACTCCCAGCCGCTGATGCTCACCGCGACGAACACCGTCACCGGGCAGGTGGTGGCGATCGGCGGCGCCACGGCGTACAAGGGCGCCACTGACTTCGTGAAGATCGCCCCCGGCGCCTACGACTTCGCCGCGTCGTATGCGGGCGGCGTCACCAAGATCGTGCGCGCCAACCTCGGCCTCGAGCCCGGGTTCGTCTACACCATCGCGGCGATCGGCGACATCACGGTCACCTCGACCACGGCGGCCACCCGGCCGCAGCTCGACATCACCCGCAGTCGCTGACCGCGGTCACGCACCGACGACGAACGCCCCGCCCCTCGGCGGGGCGTTCGTCGTCCGGGGCCGGTGCCTCGGGCCGACCCCTCGCGCGGGCGGCACCCGGCCCTATCTTGCGAGCGTCACCCCCCGCCGATGCGTCTCCTCGCCTGCCTGCCCGGCGCCCTCGTCGCCCTCCTCGCCCTCCGTCCGGAGCCCCTGCTCGCGCAGCAGCCGCCCGCAGGAGAGCGGCCGGGGGTGATCGTGGGCACGGTGCACGACAGCCTCGCCGGAACCCCGCTCCGCGGCGCGACGGTCCAGGTGGCGGGGACCGGCCCCCGCCGGGACGTGCTCCGGTCCGCGCCATCCGGAGCCGGCGGCCGGTTCGTCATTCCGGACCTTCCCCCCGGCCGATTCCTCGTGGGGTTCCTGCACCCCGCCCTGGAGGGGCTCGGCGTCGATCTCCCCCCGGCGGCGGTGGTCGTGGCGGCGGGCGACACGGTCGCCATCGAGCTGGCGGTGCCCTCGGCGCAGGGCCTGCGCGTCGCCGCCTGCGGCGACGGCCCCCGGGGCGCGCCCGCCGCGATGATCGGGGTCGTGCGCGACGCCGTGGACCGGGCGCCCCTGGCGGGGACCATCGTGCAATCCACGTGGCTCGAGTACGACGTGGGGCGGGGGACCGTGACGCGACGACGCGCGGGAGCCAGCGACACGACGGGGGCCACCGGGGGGTTCGCCCTCTGCGACCTGCCCCGCGGCGGCTCCTTCTCCGTGCGGATGCTGCACGGACGCGATACCTCCGCGATCATCGACCTGGACCTCCCCGAAACGGGGCTGCTGCGCCGCGACCTCCTGCTCGGCCACGGATGGCCCGGTCCCGGTGGGGCGTCGCGGCCCGTGCGCGACGCCGCCGGGCCGCGAACGCTCGAAGGGGAGGGCCGGCTGCACGGACGCGTCGTGTCGTCGCCCGGCGGGCTGCCGCTGGCGGGCGTCGTGGTGGCCGTGGAAGGCGGCCCCGCAACGCGCAGCGACGAGGAGGGGCGGTGGAGCCTGGCCGCGGTGCCCACGGGCACCCGGATGCTCGCCCTGCGTGGCGTGGGGCTGCAACCCCGGCGCGTCGCGGTGGACGTCGTCGCCGAGCCCCAGGCGGTGGACGCAGGGCTCGCCCAGCTGCGCGCGGTCCTGGACACCGTCCGGGTCACCGCGAGCCGATGGCGGCTCGAGGGGACCGGCTTCGAGGAACGCCGCCGCTCCACCGCCGGACGCTTCATCACCCCCGCGGACCTGCTGCGATCTCCCATCCTCCTCACCTCCGACCTGTTCCGCATGATGCCGGGGATGCGGGTGGACCCCTCCACCCTGGGGGAGACCCGGATCACCATGCGCGGCCCCTTCGGGCGGTGCGCGCCGGCGGTCTACATCGATGGGCTCTGGATGCAGTCGCTCAGCGCGGAGGACATCGACGCCTTCGTGGGCCCGGACGAGGTGGCGGGGATCGAGGTGTACAGCGGGGGGTATGTTCCCCCGCAGTTCCAGCCCCCCTTCGCGGGGTGTGGCAGCATCGTCATCTGGACGAAGGCGGCCGAGCACCCGGCGCGGGGCTGGTCCGCGCGCCGCCGGACCCTGCACGGCCTGGCCGCCGTGGTCGTGGGGGCGGTGATCGGCATCGTCTTCGCGCACCAATAGCCGCAGGCCAGGGACTTCCATGCGCTCGATTTCTCGCCGCATCCTCCGGATCACCGCAGCCCTCGCCGGCGTCGCCGGCGTCGCCCTGGCATCCGGAGCCGCCGCCGCCCAGCAGGCTCCCCCGTCGGCCGGGGGCACGGGCGCGATCGTGGAGGTGACCGTCCACGACAGCGTGTCGGGGCACCCCCTCGGGGGCGCCCTGGTGCAGCTCGTCTCCCGCCCCGATCCCATGGCGCTGAGCCGGAGCGCGGAGACCGACGCCACCGGCCGGGCGACCTTCCGCGACGTGCCCCCGGGCCGGTACAGCGTGGGCTTCCTGCACGAAGCGCTCGATGCGCTGGGGATCGAGGCCCCGCTGCGCGAGGTGGTCGTGGGGGGGACCGGCCGCCAGGTGGTGGGGCTCGCGGTTCCCTCGGCGGCGCGGGTGCGCCTGGCGGTGTGCGGCGCCCAGGCCGCCACCGACTCGTCCGCCGCGATGATCGGCACCGTGCGGGAGCCGCGCGACCGTACCGTGGTGGCGGGGGCGAAGGTCCGCGCCGAGTGGATGGAGCTGTCGTTCGGCACGGCGGGGGTGGTGCAGCGCGTGCAGCACATCACCGCCACCACCGCGCCCAATGGCTGGTTCGCCCTGTGCGGCCTCCCGTCCGGGACGGTGATGGTGACCGCGCGGCAGGAGCACGACAGCACCGACCGGCTCGAGCTCCAGCTGGCGCCGAACGAGCTCCTGCACCGGGCACTGTTCGTGGCCGCGCCCCTGCGGGCCGGGTTGCGCGGCCGTGTCGTCACCGCGGACAGTGCCCGCCCCCTGGCCGGCGCGCGCGTCATGGTGGCGGGCGGCGCGGAAGCGGTGACCGACAGCTCGGGCGCCTGGGCGATGGCGGGAGTGCCCGTGGGGACGCGCATGCTGGAGGTCCGGGCCGTGGGCTACTACCCGGCGCGGGTCCCGGTGGACGTGGTCGCCGATGCTCCGCCGCAGCGGGTGGCGCTCTCGACCTTCCAGGCGGTCCTCTCGGCAGTCCGGGTCACCGCCACCAGGCAGTCGCCGGCCGACGCCGGGGGGTTCGCCGAGCGGCAGCGGCGCAGCGGCCTGGGGCGGTTCTACACGCCGGAGCGGATCGCCAACCTGAACCCCACCTTCACCTCGGACCTCCTCCGCACCCTGCCGGGGTTCACCGGCGACGGCAGCCTCACCATGAAGGGGAACTTCTCCGACGGGGCGGGGAACTTCGGGGTGGACTGCGTCCCCGAGGTGTACATCGACGGGCACCTGCTGCGGGGGATCTCGGCGCCCGAGCTGGATGGGCTGGTCGAGCCGGAGAACATTGCGGGGATGGAGGTCTACTCCACGGGGTCGCCGCGACCGCCGCAGTTCAACTCGGGGATGACGGGCTGCGGGGCTCTGGTCATCTGGCAGAAGCTCCCGGCGGAGCGGGTGAAGCGCCGGCGCTGAGCCGGGAGCGGTGGCTAAGTTCAGGCCGTGGGCCGGGTTGACACCCCCGCGCCGCGCGCCTAACTTCTTCAGTCTCTGCCGAATTGCGCCCCATGGCTTTCACAGCTGGTGCAACACGGCGCGCTTTTCGTTCAGTCACCGTCCATGCCGACTATCAACCAGCTCGTCCGGCGCAGTCGCCAGCCTGTCGCCAAGACCGACAAGTCGCCCGCGCTCGAGGCGAATCCGTTTCGCCGCGGCGTCTGCACCCGCGTGTACACGACCACCCCGAAGAAGCCGAACTCCGCGCTCCGGAAGGTCGCCAAGGTTCGCCTCACGAACCAGATGGAAGTGATCGCCTACATCCCGGGCGAGGGCCACAACCTCCAGGAGCACTCGATCGTGCTCGTGCGCGGTGGCCGCGTGAAGGACCTCCCGGGCGTGCGCTATCACATCGTGCGCGGCACCCTCGACGCCTCGGGCGTGCAGGGGCGCAACCGCAGCCGGTCGAAGTACGGCACCAAGAAGCCGAAGGCTGGGGCCCCGGCAGGAGGGAAGAAGAAGTGAGCCGCCGCAAGACCGCCGTCAAGCGTCCGGTCCTCGCCGACGCCCGCTACGACAGCCAGACCGTCTCCAAGTTCATCAACGTGCTGATGTTCCAGGGGAAGAAGTCCACGGCCGAGCGGATCTTCTACGCCGCCATGGACCTGGTCGAGGCCCGCACCTCCCAGCCCGGCGTCAACGTCTTCAAGCAGGCGCTGGCCAACCTCAAGCCGGCCGTCGAGGTGAAGTCCCGCCGCGTCGGTGGCGCCACCTACCAGGTGCCCGTCGAGGTTCGCCCGGACCGCCGCACCGCGCTCGCGATGCGCTGGCTCATCAGCTACTCGCGCGACCGCAACGAGAAGTCGATGGCCGAGAAGCTCGCCGCCGAGGTGATCCTCGCGTCGCGTGGCGAAGGCAACGCGGTGAAGAAGAAGGAAGACACGCACCGCATGGCCGACGCGAACAAGGCCTTCGCGCACTACCGCTGGTAAGCAGCCGCAGTCCACAGTCACTTGGACGGTGACGGAGCCCCCGCCGGATCTTCCGGCGGGGGCTCGTGCGTTGCAGGACCCGGTCGTGCCGCGGTTCCTCGCACGGGCGACTCGCGCCGGGCCGCCCGCGGCGGGAGCTCGCGCCGGGCCGATCGCACTGACGATCGGAGCAGATCGAGCGGATCGAGCGGAAACCCCAGGCGGCGGCCGTCCGGAATGAGCGCCGCCGGTTCGTCGCTCGAGCCGATTCGCCGGTGGTGCGGTGTACTGGCGGGAACGGCCGCAACCACCATGAAGCGAATGAAGGCCATGAAGTGAATGTTGCCGCCGAGCGAAGCCCGTCACGGCGCGCCGGGATGTCCTTCATGCCCGTCATTCGCTTCATGAGCATCATTTGATTCATGGCGGTTGAGCGGTGTCATGCGTGGTGACCCCACTGTCATGGGCATCATGCGCGTCATGGTGCTCGAGCGGTGTCATGCGTAGTGACCCTCGGGCCGCGGGGTCGTGTGGAGAGGTATCCATCGCGCAGGTGTCGCATGTCGTCGCGTTCCCCCAGGATCGTTCGGTCGCGCTTCCGCGTCTCGCGGGGCGGTGTCGCGCTCGTCGCGGCCGCCGGGCTCGTGCTCGCGGCGGGGTGCTCGGATCGCGTGGCGGGACCCGACGGCGACCTGGCCGCCGAGTCGCGCCGCTCGGGGGGAGACAGCGCGACGGCGACGCCACCGGTCGCGGGCACGCCGGGGTCCCAGCCCGGCGCGGGGAGCCAGCTGGCGGGGATGCGCTTCTGGGTCGACCCCAACTCCCGACCCGCCGCCCAGGCCGCGGCCTGGCGCGGCTCGCGGCCGGCGGACGCGGCGCAGATGGACAAGATCGCCGCGCAGGCGCAGGCGCAGTGGTTCGGGGACTGGACCCCGGAGCCCCGCGCCGAGGTGGACGGGGTGGTGCGGGCGGCCACGGCGGCGGGGCGGGTCCCCGTGCTGGTGGCCTACAACATCCCGCAGCGCGACTGCGGCGGGTACTCGGCGAACGCCCAGACCGTGGACGGGTATCGTCGCTGGATCGCCGCCTTCGCGGCGGGGATCGCCGGCCGCCGCGCGGTGGTGATCCTCGAGCCCGACGCCCTGGCCGACCTGGACTGCCTCTCGGTAGGCGATCGGGCGACGCGGGTGGGGCTGCTCCGGGAGGCGGTCCGGCTCCTCGCCGCCCAGCCGGGCACGCTGGCCTACCTGAACGCCGGGCACGCGGAGTGGCAGCCGGCCGCGACCATGGCGTCGCAAATCCGGGAGGTGGGGACGGCCGGGCTCGCGGGGTTTGCCCTGAACGTGTCGAACTTCGTGGGGACTGCGGCCAGCCTCGCCTACGGCGACCGGATCGGCGGAGCGCTGGGCGGCATGCACTACCTGATCGACACCAGCCGCAACGGGCTGGGCCCCACCGCGGACCGGCAGTGGTGCAACCCGCCGGGGCGGGCGCTGGGGGACCGGCCCACGGCGGCGACGGGGAGCCCCCTGGCCGACGCCTACCTGTGGGTGAAGGCGCCCGGGGAGTCGGACGGGAGCTGCGGCGGGGCGCCGGCGGCGGGGGAGTGGATGGCCTCGTACGCGCTGGGGCTGGCGCAGCGCGCGGGCTACTGAGGCGGTCGGCGGCGCCCGGCCCGATCGCTGCCGCTGGTCCGCGGCCTTCTCATCCGTGCCGGGCCCGGCGACGCGGTGCGGAGCCGGCCCCGCCGCCGCGGGGGGGAGGGGCGGGCCCCCGCGGGGTGAACAGGGGGAAGAACACCGCGGGTCAGGGGGCAGCCGGCAGGGGGGCGCCTGCCCACACGCCTGATCCGAGCGGGGCGGGTTGACACGAGCCCCAACTCCAGTAGATTCAAGTGGCTACGGGATTTCGGGTCGCACAAGCGCCTGAGGCCGCGTAGGCCCCTTCTCGCAGGACGACAACCAGACGCCGAGTGATTCCTGCTGGCGCTCGGCGCGCCATGGGTCCCTGGTCGCGCAACAGCGGCGATCACACCCGGCGAGGGCGGATGGATACCGGTCCCCACCAACGGGGGCGTCATGGTCCACCCGCGTTTTTGCTGAATGACTTCTGCCGCGCGCCGGGCGACTTCCCGGTGGACGGCTTCAACGATACGGATCTGACGCAATGGCACGCACCACGCCGCTCGAGCACTACCGTAACATCGGCATCATGGCCCACATCGATGCCGGGAAGACGACCACGACCGAGCGCATCCTGTTCTATACCGGCAAGCAGCACAAGGTCGGGGAGGTCCATGAGGGCACGGCCACCATGGACTGGATGGAGCAGGAGCAGGAGCGCGGCATCACCATCCAGTCCGCGGCGACCACCGCGTTCTGGAAGGGCATGGACAAGTCCCTGCCCGAGCACCGCTTCAACATCATCGACACCCCCGGGCACGTGGACTTCACCATCGAGGTGGAGCGTTCGCTGCGCGTGCTCGACGGCGCGGTGTTCGTGCTGTGCGCGGTCGGCGGCGTGCAGCCGCAGTCCGAGACCGTGTGGCGCCAGGCCAACAAGTACCACGTGCCGCGCATCGCGTTCGTCAACAAGATGGACCGCACCGGCGCCAACTTCTTCAAGGTCCGCGACCAGCTGAAGTCGCGCCTGGGCGCCTCGCCCGTGCCGATGCAGGTGCCGATCGGCGCCGAGGACGGCTTCGAGGGCGTGGTCGACCTGGTCAAGATGAAGGCGATCCACTGGGATACGGCCTCGCAGGGCCTGAACTTCGAGTACCGCGAGATCCCGGAGAACCTCAAGGCCCAGGCCGAGGAGTCGCGCGCGTTCATGGTCGAGTCCGCCGCCGAGGCGAACGAGGCGCTGATGGACAAGTACCTCGAGACCGGCGAGCTGTCGGAGGAGGAGATCCTGGCCGGCCTGCGCGAGCGCACGCTGAAGACCGAGATCGTGCCGATGTACTGCGGCACCGCGTTCAAGAACAAGGGCGTGCAGGCGATGCTCGACGGCGTCGTCAACCTGCTGCCGTCGCCGGTCGACGTGCCGCCGGTCAAGGGCGTCGACGTCGACGACGAGACGAAGGAAATGACCCGCGAGTCGAGCGACAAGGCGCCGTTCTCCGCGCTGGCGTTCAAGATCATGACCGACCCGTTCGTCGGTTCGCTGACCTTCTTCCGCGTCTATTCGGGCACGCTCAACGCCGGCGACCAGGTCTACAACTCGGTCAAGGGCAAGAAGGAGCGCATCGGCCGCCTGCTGCAGATGCACTCCAACAACCGCGACGAGATCAAGGAAGTGCTGGCCGGCGACATCGCCGCCGCGGTGGGCCTGAAGGACGTCACTACCGGCGACACGCTGTGCGCGCAGGACAATCCGATCGTGCTCGAGCGGATGACCTTCCCGGAGCCCGTCATCTCGATGGCGGTGGAGCCCAAGACCAAGTCCGACCAGGAAAAGATGGGCCTGGCGCTGGGTCGCCTGGCGCAGGAAGACCCCTCGTTCCGCGTGCGCACCGACGAAGAATCCGGCCAGACGATCATCTCCGGCATGGGCGAGCTGCACCTGGACATCATCGTCGACCGCATGAAGCGCGAGTTCAACGTCGAGGCCAATGTCGGCAAGCCGCAGGTCGCCTACCGCGAGACCATCCGCAAGGCGGTCAAGGCCGAAGGCAAGTTCGTGCGCCAGTCGGGCGGCAAGGGCCAGTTCGGCCACGTCTGGCTCGAGATCTCGCCGAACGAGCAGGGCAAGGGCTACGAGTTCGAGAACGCGATCGTCGGCGGCGTGGTGCCGAAGGAATACATCCCGGCGGTGGACAAGGGCATCCAGGAAGCGGTGGCCAACGGCATCATGGCCGGCTACCCGATCGTGGACGTCAAGGTGCGCCTGGTCGACGGCTCGTACCACGAGGTCGACTCGTCGGAAATGGCATTCAAGATCGCCGGCTCGATGGGCTTCAAGGAAGGCTTCCACAGGGCCTCGCCGGTGCTGCTGGAGCCGATCATGAAGGTCGAGATCGTCACCCCGGAGGATTACCTGGGCGACGTGATGGGCGACGTCAGCCGCCGCCGCGGCATCCTGCAGGGCCAGGAAGACAGCCCCTCGGGCAAGATCATCAACGCGATGCTGCCGCTGGGCGAGATGTTCGGTTACGCGACCAGCCTCCGCTCGATGTCGCAGGGCCGCGCCACCTTCACCATGGAATTCGACCACTACGCGGAAGCGCCGGCGAACATCGCCGAGTCCGTGATCAAGAAGAACTGAGGCTAAGAGGACACAACGATGGCAAAGGGTAAGTTCGAGCGCACCAAGCCCCACGTGAACGTGGGCACGATCGGCCACGTGGACCACGGCAAGACGACGCTGACGGCGGCGCTGACCAAGGTGGGCGCGGAGCGGTTCGGTGGCGAGTTCAAGGACTAC
>DASWVQ010000112.1:0-4464 GCA_036401195.1 Gemmatimonadaceae bacterium | reverse complement strand
CCGATGGATCCTTTCGTCCTTCTCCTGTTTTCCAACGAACCGGCCGGCGCGACGACGCGTCGGTGCCTGGATGCCCCGCTCGCGCCCGCCGCGATGATGGGCGCGCGACGGTTTACCGGTCGCGTGGGCCGTTGCAGATTGGGAAGAGCCATCGAGCACACCCGCGCCCCGCGCAGCCGAGGTCCGTCCATGCGTCCCGACAGCCACCCGCGCGACCCGCGCACGCCGTGAGCGGCCCGCGACAGAGCCCAATGGGCATCCCCGTGGCCGCGGCCCCGATCCGCGTGCTGATCGCGGACGATCACGAGATCGTGCGGGAAGGGCTGCGCGCGCTCGTGGATGCGCAGCCGGGGATCCAGGTGGTGGGCGAGGCGTCGAACGCGGAGGAGGCATGGCGGCGGGCCTGCGAGCTGTCGCCCGACGTCGTCGTGCTCGACCTCTCGATGCCCCCGGGGATGGCGAGCGCCGAGGCGGCGGAGCGCATCGGTCGCGACTGCCCGCAGGTAAAGGTCCTCGCCCTCACCATGCACGAGGAGCGGGGGTACGTGACGCGGATGCTGCGCGCGGGGGCGGCGGGCTACGTGCTGAAGCGCACCGCCGCCTCGGAGCTGGTGCGCGCCATCCGCGCGGTGGCGAGCGGGGGGAGCTACGTCGATCCGTCGCTCGCCGGCGCGCTGCTCACGGAGACGCCGCGCGCGCCCCGGGCCACCGACGGGGCGGGAGCGGCGACCAGCGCCGCGCTCACCGCCCGCGAGCAGGAGGTGCTGCGGCTCCTCGCGCTCGGCCACAGCAACAAGGAGATCTCCGCGACACTCTCGATCAGCGTGAAGACGGTCGAGACCCACCGGGCCAGTGGAATGGCGCGGCTCGGGCTCAGCAGCCGCGCCGCGCTCGTCCGGTTCGCCATGAACGAGGGGTGGCTCGGCGCCTGATGCGCGGCTGGGGGCGCAAGGCGGCCCGGTCCTCAGGGAATTCCCTGAATGCCCGGGGAACCTCCTGAACGGCGACGAACACTTTTCCCCCTGCCCGGGATCACGGCGTGCAAGCATGGTGCATGTGAGGGCCGCGCGCCGTCGTCACCGCATGAGGTCGTGCGGGGGGTGGCGTGCGGCCTCCGTCGACCCCAACGCCGGACGTCCATGCTGTCGCGACTCACCGAAGGTGCTGAATCCACGTTCCCCACGGGCGATCTCCACGGGCGTCCCGCGCACTCCCAGGCACCCGACACCGCATCCCACGCCGGTGGGAGCGACGACCCCGCCCGCAACCGGCTGCTCGGCGCGCTGCCCCCGCTGGATCGCGCGGCGCTCCTGCTGAACGGGGAATCGGTGATCCTGCGCGCCGGCGACGTGCTGGTGCGCCCGGGTGCGGCCATCGACCATGCCTGGTTCCCGGAGGGGGCGATCGTGTCCTTCACCTTCGGGGGCGATCACGAGGTGGAGGCGATCGGCTGCGACGGGATGCTCGGCACGCCGCTCCTGCTCGGGGTGGGGATCGCCGAGCGGTGGGGGATCGTGCGCGTGGGAGGGCGGGCGCTGCGCCTGCCGGCGGGAGCGCTGCGCGAGGCGCTCGCGGAGCGGCCGGCGGTGCGTGCGCTGCTCGAGCGGCACCTGCACGCCTCGCTGCTCCAGCTCGCGCGGGCGGTGACCTGCGGCCGCGAGCACCTGACCGTGCCGCGCCTCGCGACGCTCCTCCTGTGGCTGCGCGACCAGCGGGGCGCCGACGACCTCGCGCTCACCCACGAGCAGGTGGCACGCCTCCTCGGCGTCTCGCGTCGCGCGAGCGTGACCGAGGGGCTGCGGGTGCTGAAGGCGAATGGCCTCGTGGGCGCACGCCGCGGCGGGCTGCACGTGGCGGACGCCGTGGGGCTGCAGGCGATGGCGTGTCCCTGCTATCACGCGGCGCGCGGGCAGTTCGACCGCGCGCTGGTCGCGTAGGGATCCCGGGCCGGGAAGGACGCTTCACGCGCGGCGTTGCCGCGCCGTCACGCGCGACCTAGCTTGCCCGCATGAATCGCCAGGAACTGGTGCTCGTGGGGGCCGTGGCCGCGGGGGGCGCGCTGGGGAGCGCCTGCCGCTACCTCGTGGGCGCGTTCATCCAGGGCCGGAGCGCGCCGGGTTTCCCCGTGGCGACGCTCGTGATCAACGTCGCCGGGTCGTTCCTGCTCGGGCTCGTCCTGCAGGCGGCGCTCGAGGGCACCGCGATGAGCCCCGGGATGCGGCTCTTCCTCGCGACCGGCTTCTGCGGCGGCTTCACCACCTTCTCCACCTTCAGCTACGAGACGCTGCGACTGGTGGAGGAGGGGGAGCATGCGCCCGCCCTCGCCTACGTCACCCTCAGCGTGGCCCTCTCCCTCGCCGCGGCGCTCGCGGGGATGACGCTCGCGCGGCGGCTGTTCGCGCGCGGCTGAATCAGGGCGGCGACGCGTCCTTCGCGTGCGCCGCGTCGTGGGGCCGCGCCCACGCGCCGGTGACGTCGAGCGACCAGTCGTCGGGTCGTTCCGCATCGTCGGGGCGATGCGGGCGGTACATGATGACCTTCACCCGTTCCAGGGTGATGAGGCCCCCGTCGATCATGCGATCGAGCTCGGGGAGGATCGCCAGGATGCGCTCCTCGGTCTCCACGCACTCGATCACGAGGGGGAGGTCGGTGAAGAGGTACTCCGAGCGCGCGTCGTGCAGCCGCGAGCTGGCGCCGAAGCCCATCAGCCCGCGCAACACGGTGGCGCCGGCGTACCCCTGCTGCCGCAGCAGTTGCACCACCTGCTCGAACAGTGGCTTGCCGTGAAAGCGATCGAGCTCGCTCACGTGGATGCGCATCAGCACGCGCTCGCCCTTGAACCCACGCATGGTTCCCCCGCCGTGGCGTACGGCCTGATCCTGCGCGACCGGTCGCCGGCGCGCCAGTGCCGGCGCCCGGGTGGGGGCTTTGCGGACCCCGTGCACATCACTATAGTGCCATAGAGTGATACGACACGAGCGCAGGGGAATCGGGGCGGGCCGGCGGCCGCGACGGTGGCTTCACCACCGCCTGGCGCTCCGCGTGCCGGTCGTCGTCCTGATGCTGCTCACGTCGCTGGCCAGCGGGGCGCAGCTCGCCACCTCGCGTGGATGCGCCGGGACCGCCGAGGGTAGGTCCCTGGGGGTCGCGGCAGGTGCGTCCGCCGCCGGCACGATGGTGACGGCGGCTGCCGAAACGTCGCCGGGCAGGCCCGGGGCCGATGGGGCGGCGCCCGCCATCCCCTGCGCGGCCGCGACGGCCCTCCCCGCCGCGCCCGGCCCGCACCGTGTCATGGTGCCCGGACGCACCGAGCCCGGGGATCACGGTTCGATCCTCCGCGGGGTCGCGGCCGCCGAGCCGCCCATCGGGCCTCCACGCCTGGGCTGAGCGCGGCCACGAGCCGCCCGGCGTGCACCGGCTCGAGCCGCACGCCCGCATGATCCGCCGGCGATCGCCGCCGGCGCGACAGGCAATCACCCAGGCCCATCCTCATGATCGCTGCATTCCCTTCGCCGGAGGCGCGTCCGTGACCGGCACCGGTTCGATCTCGCTCGGCGTGGCATTCCTCGGCGGGTTGCTCTCCTTCCTCTCGCCCTGCGTGCTCCCCCTGGTGCCGAGCTACATCACGTACGTCACCGGGATGACCTTCGACGAGCTCACCGCCGGGGACCGCGGCGCGGCCCGCCGTCGCGCGGTGGTGCACGCCGCCCTCTTCATCCTCGGGTTCGGCCTCGTGTTCGTCGCGCTGGGAGCCACGGCCACCGTGCTGGGGAGTGCGCTGCGCCGCTGGCTCCCCCTGCTGCAACAGGTGGGCGGGCTGGTCATCGCCGCGTTCGGCCTCGCGATGCTCGGCGTGCTGCGCGTCCCCTTCCTCATGCGCGAGCGACGCGTGCAGCTCGCCGCGCGACCGGCCGGAATGGCGGGGTCGGTGCTCGCCGGTGCCGCCTTCGGCGCCGGATGGACCCCGTGCGTGGGGCCGGTGCTCGCGTCGATCCTCCTCTACTCCGGGATGCAGTCCACGATGGGTGAGGGGATGCTGCTCCTCGTGGCCTACACGCTCGGCCTCGGCGTCCCCTTCTTCGCCGCCGCCGTGGGGTTCAACTGGTACCTCGCGCGGGTGAAGCACCTGCGTCGCTGGCTCCATCCCCTGGAAAAGGCGGCCGGGGCGCTGCTCGTGGTCATGGGCATCCTCCTCTTCACCGGCCGATTCACGATGCTGTCCGGCTTCCTCGCCGGCTTCGGCCAGATCCTCAACCTGGAATGACGCGCATGCAGAACCTCAGGCGCCGCGCGGCGCTTCTCCTCGTGCCCTCCATCGTCGCCGCGTGCGGCCGCGGCGCCGACACGGTGCCGGCCGACCGGTCGCCTGGCGATCGTCCGGCCACCACGGCGGCCGCGCCAGCCCCGCTGCCGCAGCAGGTTCCCGCCGATTCCTCCGCGCCCACCGCCCACCCGGTCACGGCG
>DASWVQ010000111.1:0-6248 GCA_036401195.1 Gemmatimonadaceae bacterium | reverse complement strand
GGGGCCCGCACCGACCGCGAGGCGCGGCGCGCGATCACGACCTTCCTCGCGGCCTTCCAGGACGGCCACGTGGGGGTGGTGAGCGAGCCCCCCGCCGCGGTGCAGTGGGTGATGGAGGCGTGGAAGGGCCACCGGCATGGGGCCGACCGCCGTCCCGATGGCTCGTGGACCGGCGAGCAGGCGTGCGCGTCGCTCGGCTACGAGGCGCGGGAGGGTGAGTATTCCGTGCCCCTCGCGAAGGAAGCGGGCTACCGCGACGTGGGCGCCCTCGCCCCGATGCGTGCCGGCGTGATCGCGCGTGGGGGCGACACCCTCGGCGTCGTGCGCTTCCGCCTCTTCTCGCAGCGCGCCTCGCTCCCGGCGTGCATCACCGCGTGGGAGCGGGTCGTGCGCGACTCGCTGCGCGGCCGCCCCTGCGACGACGGGTGCGAGGAGCGCCTTTACCAGGCGAGTGCCGCGGTGATGACCGACTCGCTGCGTGCCTGGCTCGGCGCGCTGCGCCGCGCCGGCGCACGGACGGTGCTGGTGGACATCGCGGGGAACGGCGGGGGGACCGAGTGGGTGGAGGAGGCAGCGCAGCTCTTCGCCGCGGGTCCGCTGGAGCCGCCGGTGGTGACCGGAGTCGTGCACGCGCACACGGCGCAGCGCCTGGAGGATCGCGTCGCCGACCTCGATCGCCTCCTGCGCCAGGTGGAACCCGATCATCCGGGGCGCGCGGCGGCGGTGGAGCAGCGCAACCTGCTCGACTCCCTCGCCGGCCTCGCGCGCGGCTGGTGCGACCGCCGCGGGATCTGGCGCGACACGAGCGTGGCACAGCGCTGCCCCGCCGTGCTCCCGCCGGCGCTCGCCGCGGCCGCCGAGGCGAATCGGCCCGACCCGGCGCCGCCCGCGTGGACGGGGCCGGTGGTGATCCTCGCCGATCACCGCACCGCCTCCGCGAGCGAGGAGTTCGTCACCCTGCTGCACGACAACGGCAAGGCGCGGCTGATCGGCGAGCGGACCCTCGGCGCCGGCTGCGGCTACACGAATGGGGGGATCCCCCTCACCCTCGCAAACAGCGGGATCAAGGTCCACCTCCCCGACTGCGCGCGCATCCGGCGCAACGGGCGAAACGAGGTGTTCGGGATCGAACCGGACGAGCAGGTGCCGCTGGAGGCGAAGGCGGTGATCGCGGCGGCGCTCGAGCAGTCATCCTGAGCGAAGCGACGGACCCGGCCACGCGGCCCCGGGCCAGGTCCTTCGGCTGCGCCTCAGGATGACTTCGACAGGGCGGCGATCGCGAACCAGGCGGCGGTGCGGAAGGCCATCGCGGCTAGAGTCTGCGCCGCGACCGGATGCTGCATGAGGCGCATGACCACCACGCCGAGCAGCACCACGGCGTTCGCTTCCGCGATGAACCACGCCACTCCGCGCGCCTTCGGCGATCCGCGCGCGATCAGCACCGCCGCCAGGAGGTACACCGCGCCCATCACCGTGTTGAACAGCAGCACGGGCCGCACCACCGCGTAGCCTGGGTCGCCGCCGGCCAGCACCCGCGCGCCGGCGACGATCGTCGCCAGGCCCAGCAGCCCGGCGAAGGCGGCGGTGATGTGATGCGTCATGCGCGTGGTCATGCGGTGGTCCTCCGGAAGCGCAGGGTGGCGACGGTGAGCAGTGCCGCCCCCATGACCGTGAGGGCGAGGAACTGCGGCCAGAGCACGCCGAGCCCCACCCCCTTGAGGAAGATCCCGCGGACGATCTCCAGGAAGTGGCGCAGCGGGTTGCCGAGGGTGAGCCACTGGAAGAGCGCGGGCATGCTGCTCACCGGGAACATGAAGCCGCTGAGCAGGATCGACGGCATGTACGCGAGGAAGCTCACCATGAACGCCTCCTGCTGCGTGGAGGCGAGCGTCGAGATCAGCAGGCCGAGCCCAAGGGCGGTGAGGAGGAAGAGGATGCTCGCGAGGAGCAGGAGCAGGGGGTTCCCCGCGAGCGGCACCCGGAACCAGAGCACCGCCGCAAGCGTCACGACGATCATGTCGGCAAGGCCGATGAGCGCGAAGGGGATGGTCTTGCCGGCGATCAGTTCCCCGGCGGTGAGTGGGCTCACCCGCAGCTGCTCGAGGGTGCCGATCTCCCGCTCCCGCACGATGGCGAGGGAGGTGAGGAGGAGCGCGACGAGGAGCATGATCGCGCCGATCACCGCGGGCACGTTGTAGGCGCGGCTGGAGAGGTCGGGGTTGAACCAAGCGCGCTCGCGCAGGTCCACCTCCGGCAACCCCGGCACCTGCATCGCCGCCACCAGCCGAGCGCCGAAGCCGGCCACGATCCGCTCGGCATACCCCCCCGCCACCGCGGCGGTGTTGGAGTTGGTGCCGTCGAGCAGCAGCTGCACCTGCGCCCCGCTGCCGTCGCGGAGGGAGCGGGCGAAGCCGCGCGGGATCTCGATGCCGGCGATCGCGTCGCCCCGGTCGAGCGCGCGCACGAGGTCCGCCGGCCGCGACGACCGCCCCGTGATGCGGAAGTACCCGGAGGCGGTGAAGGCGTCGAGCAGCGCCCGCGACGAGGCCGACGCGTCCTGGTCCACCACGAAGGTGGTGACGTTGCGCACGTCGGTGGACACCGCGTACCCGAAGAGCATCAGCTGCATCACCGGGGTGATGAAGATGACCCGGCTCATGCGGGGGTCACGGAAGACCTGGCGGAACTCCTTCCGCACCACCTGCAGGACGCGATCGATCATGCGATCTCCTTGCGGAAGGAGCGGGTGGCGAGGAGGAGCCCGATGGCCGCGAAGGCGAGCATGAGCAGCCCCTGCACCCAGAGCACTCCCGGCCCGTTGCCCTTGAGGAACACGCCGCGGGTGACCACCACGAAGTAGCGCGCGGGCACGAGCAGGGTGGCGATGCGCAGCCCACGGGGCATCACGTCGATCGCGTACATGAAGCCGGAGAGGAGGAAGGCGGGCAGGAAGGTCACGACCATCGCCAGCTGCGTGGCGAGGAGCTGCGACTTCGTCGCCGCCGAGATGAAGAGCCCCAGCCCCAGCGCCCCGGTGAGGAAGAGCGTCGACGCCCCCATCAGCCAGGCGAGCTGGCCGCGGAAGGGGACCCCGAAGAGCCACACGCCGAGGGCGGTGGTCACGAGGACGTCGCCGAGGCCGATCACGAGGTACGGCAGCAGCTTGCCGAGCACCACCTCCGTGCGGTGCACCGGGGTCGACGCGAGCTGCTCCATCGTCCCCCGCTCCCACTCGCGCGCAATCGTCAGTGAGGTGAGCATCGCCGCGATGATCATCATGATCACCGCCACCAGCCCGGGGACGATCATGTTGCGGCTCACGAGCTCCTCGTTGTACCACACGCGGCTCTCGAGCCGCACCGGCGGCGCCAGGCGGCGGCCGCCCCCCGCGAGCGACGCGGTGAAGGCGCGCACCACCCCCTGGGCATAGCCGAGCACCATCGTCGCGGTGTTCGCGTCGCTGCCGTCGACGATGGCCTGCAGGGGGGCCGGCCGCCCCGCGGCGAGGTCGGCGGCGAAGCCGCGCGGGATCACCAGGGCGAGCTGCGCCCGTCCCCGGTCGATGAGGGGGATGGCGTCGGCCGCCGCCGCGGGCTGGCCGCGGATCGAGAAGTACCCGGCCGCGCGAAAGCGGTCGGTGAGCGCGCGACTCGCCGCGGTGCGGTCCTGGTCGACGACCACGGTGCGGATGTCGTTCACGTCCCAGCTGATGCCGTACGCGAAGAGCACCAGCAGCACGACCGGGAGCAGGAAGGCGAGGACCAGGCTGCGCGTGTCGCGGCGGAGCTGGATCACCTCCTTCCGGGAGATGGCGAGGAGCCGTCGGATGCTGGGCATCGGCGTTCCCGGTCAGTCCAGCACCGCACCGCCGGCGGTGCGCACGCGCGAGACGAAGACGTCCTCGAGCGAGGGGGTGATGGGTGCCGGCTCGCCGGCCGCGAGTCCACGCGCGGCGAGCGCGCGGCGCACGACGGCGGACGCGGACGCGGGGTCGGCGACGGTCACGTGGATCGCCCGGCCGAACAGCGCCGCCTCCACGATGCCCTCGGCCTCCTTGAGCGCCTCCACCGCCCGCGCGGGGTCGGTGGCGCGGAGCGCGAAGATCGCCTCGGTGGCCCCCCGGCGGAGCTGCGCGGGCCGGTCGAGGGCGATGAGCCGGCCCCGGTTCATGAGCGCGAGCCGATGGCAGTACTCCGCCTCTTCCATGTAGTGCGTGCTGACGAAGACGGTCGTCCCCGCGGAGGAGAGGCGGTCGATCAGCTCCCAGAACTGCCGCCGCGCGATCGGGTCCACTCCCGAGGTGGGCTCGTCGAGGAAGAGCACGCGGGGCTCGTGCAGCACGGCGCATCCGAGGGCGAGCCGCTGCTTCCAGCCGAGGGGGAGCTCGCCGGTGAGGCGCGCGCGCTGGTCCGCGAGGCCGGCCATCTCCAGCACCCAGTCGCGGCGCTCGGCGCGGCGCGCCTTCGGCACGCCGTACAGGCCGGCGAAGAAGCCGATGTTCTCCTCCACCGTGAGGTCGGCGTAGAGCGAGAAGAGCTGCGACATGTAGCCGATGCGATGGCGCAGCGCCCGGGCCTCGGTCGCGACGTCGAGCCCCGCCACGCGCGCGCTGCCCGCGGTGGATTGCTGCAGGCCGGTGAGCATCTTGATCGTGGTGGTCTTGCCCGCGCCATTCGGCCCGAGGAAGCCGAAGATCTCCCCGCGGCCCACGGCGAAGCTCACGTCGTCCACGGCCGTGAAGTCGCCGTAGCGCTTCGTCAGCCCGTGCACCACCACCTCGCCGGGCTCCCCGCCCGCGGCAACCACCGGCGCGACGCCCGTCATCGATCCTCCACGCTGCCGATGCGCGCGATGAACACGTCCTCGAGGGAGGGCTCGAGCGGGTCGACGGCATGCACCTGGAGCCCCGCGCCCGCCAGCGCGTCGCGCAGCACCGCCGCATCGCGTCCCTCGGCGAGGGTCACGTGCAGCTGGTCGCCGAAGAGGGTGGCGCGGCGCACCGCGGGATGGTCGCGCAGGAGGTCGCGCGCCTCCCGCGGGCGATCGGCCTCCACCGCGAGCATCGTCCCGGCGATCGCCGCCTCCAGCGCCTGCGGGGCGTCGAGGGCGACCACCCGCCCCTTGTGCAGCAGGGCGAGGCGGTCGAATCGCTCCGCCTCGTCCATGTAGGCCGTGCTCACGACCACGGTCACTCCCTGCGCGACCATCTCGTGCACGATGAGCCAGAGGTCGCGTCGCGAGATCGGGTCCACGCCGAAGGTGGGCTCGTCGAGGAGGAGCACTCCGGGCTGGTGCACGAGCGCGCACGAGAGGGCGAGCTTCTGCTTCATCCCCCCGGAGAGCTTGCCGGCCAGGCGCCGCTCGAAGGGCCCGAGGCTGGAGAAGGCGAAGAGCCGCTCGTACCGCGCGGGGCGGTCGCGCGCCGGCACCTCGAAGAGGTCGGCGTAGAAGTCGAGGTTCTCGCGCACCGTGAGGTCGGCGTAGAGGCCGAAGCGCTGCGGCATGTACGCGATCACCTGCTTCACCCGCTCGGCGTCGTGCACCACGCTCACGCCGTCGATCCACGCATCGCCCGCGGTGGGACGCATCACCCCCGCGAGCATGCGGAGGATCGTCGTCTTGCCCGCGCCGTCGGGACCGACGAGCCCGAACAGCTCCCCGCGCCGGACGGCGATGGTGAGCGTGTCGACCGCGGTGATCTCGCCGAAGGTCCGGGTGAGCGCCTCGGTGCGGACGGCCGCGTCGATGTCCGCCGCGCCGGCGGGGACGCGGGTCGTGGCGGTCATGGCCGCGCCATCGTGAGGCGCACGTCGGCCGGCATCCCGGGCTTCAGGTCGTTCGAGCGGTCGTCCGAGATCCGCACCTTCACCGCGTACACGAGCTTCACCCGCTCCTCGGTGGTCTGCACCGACTTCGGCGTGAACTCCGCCTCGGGCGCGATGAAGGCCACGGTCCCGCCGTACCGCCGGTCGGGCCAGGTATCGGAGGTGATGGTGGCGGCGGCGCCGAGCCGGAGGGCGGCGAGGCGGTTCTCCGGAACGTAGATGCGCACCCAGCGGTCGCCGGGATTGGTGAGGGTGAGCAGGGGCGCGCCCGGCGCCACGACTTCACCCGCCTCGTGGTGCTTCACAGCGACGATCCCGTCGAAGGGCGCGCGGAGCGAGAGGTTCGCGAGCTGTGCATCGGCGGCGGCGCGCGCCGCGCCGGCCTGGTCGAGCGCCGCCCGCGCCGCCGCGATGCGCTCCGGG
>DASWVQ010000110.1:0-4100 GCA_036401195.1 Gemmatimonadaceae bacterium | reverse complement strand
GCCCACGCGGCGAGCGCGGCCCCCGGCCCGCCCAGCGCGCCGGTGACGTACACCGCGTCGCCCACCCGCGCGCCACGGCGATGCAGCGGGCGCTCCGCCTCGCCGAGCACGGTGAGGGTGAGCGCGAGGTGCGTCCCCGCGGTCATGTTTCCCCCCACGATCGGGGCGCCCACGGCCGCGCAGGCGGCGCCGATCCCCTCCGCCAGCGACTCCAGCCGGTCGCGCCATGCGTACGGGAGCTCGAGGGCGACGAGGACGCCCAGGGGTCGCGCCGCCATCGCCGCCAGGTCGCTGAGCGCGGCCGCGGTGGCGCGCCAGCCGATCTCCTCCGCACTCAGCCACCCAGGGCGGAAGTGCACCCCTTCGACGGTGGCGTCGACGCTGGCCACGAGCTGCGCCCCCGGGGTGAGCGCGAGGGTGGCCGCGTCGTCGCCGATCCCCTCGGCGCGGTCCCCCCAGACGGCGAGCAGCCGGCGGATCGCGTCGAACTCGGCGCCCTTCCCCATCGGCATCCCCGCCCCCACCGGCGGATGCGTCACGTTTCGCCCACGGCGGCCAGCTCGAGGAGCACGGGGTAGCGGGGGGGAGCGGGGCGCTCGGCCCAGGCGTGGGGAAGCGCTTCCAGCACGGCGTCGAGGGTCACGCCGCGTACCTGGCGCGCCTCCCCGCCCGCCAGCTCCGCCGCCCGCCCGTGGATCCAGGCGGCGGCCCACCCCGCGAGGAGCTCACTCGCCTGCCCCTGCACCATGAGGGTCCCCGCGATCCCGGAGAGCACGTCGCCGCTCCCGCCGGTGGCGAGCACGGGGGTGCCGGAGGCGCTCACCATCGCCTCGGTCCCGTCGGAGAGGATGGTGGGCACCCCCTTGAGCAGCACGGTCGCCCCGGTGCCCCGCGCGAGCTCCCCCGCCACCTCCCAGCGGCGCGCGAGCACCTCTTCCACCCCGATGCCGCCGAGGAGGCGCGCCGCCTCGGCGGGATGCGGCGTGAGGAGGGCATGCAGGCCGGCGAGGAGGCCCCGGAAGCGCGCGGGCTCGGCGGCCATGACGTTCAGGGCATCGGCGTCGATCACCAGGCGGGGGCGCGCGCGGAGGAGCTGTTCGACGAGGTCGCGCGCGGCGGCGTCGCGCCCGAGTCCCGGGCCGAGGACGACGCCGTCGGCCCACGCCAGCTCGGCGCGCAGGGCATCGGCGTCGCCGGGCCAGGGGGCGGCGAGGGCGAAGGGCTCGGCCTTCTGCACCGCGGCGACCGACTCCGGGGCGACGAGCGCCTTCACCATGCCGATGCCGCAGCGCAGGGCGGCGCGCGCGGCGAGGACCACGGCGCCCGCCATCCCCGGCGCCCCGCCCACGATCGTGAGCTTGCCGCGCGTGCCCTTGTGCGCGGCAGCCTCGATGGGGGGGACGACTCTGGGGACGAGGCGCGCGTCGGCGATGTGCGGGTCACCGGGATCGCCGTCGTGGAGGAGGCCGATGTCGAGCACCGCGATGGTGCCGCAGGCATCGCGCGCGACGAGATGGCCGCGCTTGATCGTGCCGAAGGTGAGCGTGAGGTGGGCGGGGACGCAGTGCGTCGCGTCGCCGGTGGTGGCATCGAGGCCGCTGGGGAGGTCGATGGCGACGATCGTGGCGCCCGCGGCGCGGGCCTCGCGGAGGAGGGCGATCCCCTCGGCGATCGCGCCGCGGGGCTCGCCGGAGGCGCCGGTGCCGAGGAGGGCGTCGACGACGAGGGGCTCGGTGAGGAGGTGGAGGGGCCACGCGTCCGCGCCGTCGAACAGCGCACGCTCCGCGATCGCGTCGGGGGTCTTCGTCGCGGCGGGGGAGGCGACGCGCACCGTCACCCCGGCGGCGCGGAGGGCGCGGGCGATCACCCAGCCGTCGCCGCCGTTGTTGCCGGGCCCCGCGAGCACGAGCACGCCGCGCTCGAGGCGGTCGGCGAAGCGATGGGCGATCTCGCCGGCGGCGGCGGCGCCCGCGCGCTGCATCAGGGCGCGCGAGGGGACGCCCTGCGCGATGGTGTATGCGTCGAGCGCCGCGGCGCGCGGGGCGCTGACGACGGGGAGCATGCTACTTGTTCGAGGCGCCGACGGTGCGGCCGTAGCTCAGCTCCCCGTTGTCGATGCGCACGTTGAAGCCGCACGCGGGGTTGCTGCACGCCCACGCCTTGTAGGTGATGGGTGCCCCGTCGCGGCCGTAGTCACTGAGCGGCAGGAGCTTCCCTTCCCCGCACTTGCTGCAGTCCGGCAGGTCGCGCGTCATGTCCACGGTTCCTCCCACCAAAGGCCACCACCGGTCCCCGCGGGCGCGCCGTCGTCAGGCGGCGTGCTGCGCCCCGCACCATGGGTACTCCCGCTCGAAGGCGTCGGCGAAGTCGAAGACGCCCACGAAGTCGTCGCGCGAGTCGCCGGGCTGGCTCATGAGGAGCTCGAGCTCCACGAGGGTGAAGACGATGTCGCCGAGGTCGGCGCTGGCGCGCACCCCCCAGTGCTCGAGGACGAGGCGGGCCATGATCCCCCAGCGCTCGCGGGCGAGGTCGCGGCAGGCGAGGGCCAGCTCGCGCCCCGTGATGTGCCGCCGCTCCTCGAGGGAGGCCTGGTGGGCCTCCAGGGCGGCGAGCACGAACAGGTACGCGCGCTCGTCGAACCGCCGCTCGCGCAGGCGGATGCGATCCATGATCCCGTCGCGGAACACCAACTCGGTCACTGCCATCCTCGTCTCGCGGTAACGCAACGGCGGGGCAACCGCGCCCCGCCGCACCTGCATTATGCGGCGGGGTGGGGCCGTCACACAATGCCTTGCGGGAATCCGTACCCCTCCCCCATGAAACGGCCCCGCCGGGCGGGGCCATGGCCTCGGGGTCCGGTGCGCCGCAAACTGCCGGGTTGGAAAAGAGCAATAACGACGAAAAGACCAATTGCTCCCCTTGGCGTCAGGGGTACCGTGCGCCTCGAGGAGGGATGGGCCCTTTTCCTTCTTTTCGTTCTTTTCCAACTCGGCAGTTTGCAGCGCAAACAACGCGGACGCCGAACCTCACCCCACGTCGAGCGCCGCGAAGGTGGGGGCGTTTACGAGGGCGACGGCGCCCTGGAGGCGATTCTCGCCGGGATGGCGGGCGGGGACGATCGGGGTGGCGCCGGCGGCATCGGTGATCGCGGCGGCCTGCACCACGGCGCGCACCGGCCCCTCGAGGAGGTTCCAGGCGGCGCTGATCTCGCCCCCCAGGTAGATGCGCCCCGGGTTGAAGGCGGCGATGACCATGGCGATCCCGCGGCCGAGCTGCTGCGCGGTGCCGGTGAGGGCCGCCACGGCGGCGGTGTCACCCAGGCGCGCGCGGCGCACGATTTCGTGGATGCCGATCGCCGGAGGGGGACTCGCGGCGGCCCGCTTGCGACGGGCGTCACCCGAGCCGGCGTCCCCGTGCACGGCCGTGCGGTAGCGGGCGACCGTGGCGGCGTTGTTCGCCAGCGCCTCCCAGCACCCGCGCCGCCCGCACACGCAAACGGGCCCGTTGGGGTCGAGCGACACGTGCCCGAACTCCCCCGCGCTGTGCATGTCGCCGCGCACGGCCTCGCCGTTGATGACGAGCCCCACGCCGAGGCCGTCGGAGACGTGGACGTAGGCGAAGCCGGTTATGCCGCGCGTTTCCTCGGGGGCGAGCCAGAGCTGGGCGAGGGCGCAGGCGATGGGGGCGCTCTCGATGTACGTCTTCACGCCGAGGCGCTTCGCCACCCCGGTGCGGAGGTCCACGTCGCGCCAGCCGAGCACGGGGGCGTAGAGCAGCCGGCCCGTTGTGCGATCGATCATGCCGGGGAGCACGATGCCGGCACCCACGCAGGCACGGGCGACGCTGGCGCCCCCCGTGTGCTGGGCCACGAGCGCCGACATGCCCTCGGCGAGGCGCTCGCCGAATTTCTCGGGAGTCCCCGGAGTGGGGATCATTGCGCGCGCCACCAGGTGCCCGGTCGCGTCGGCGAGGGCGAGGCGGGTCTCCCCCGGGCGCACGTCGGCGGCGATCACGTAGCGGCCGGTGGTGGCGAGGGTGAGCATCGTGGGCCGGCGCCCGCGCACCGCCGTGACCGCCCCCGTTTCCTGCACGGCGCCGCT
>DASWVQ010000109.1:0-2007 GCA_036401195.1 Gemmatimonadaceae bacterium | reverse complement strand
CGCGGGCAGCTCGGTAGCCGGCGCGCAGGCCGGCGTGCGCCTCGCGCAGGCGCGGCTCGGCGCCGCGACCGCCGCGAAGGAGAACGCCGACCTCCAGCTCTCGTACACGAAGGTCGCCGCCCCGGCGGCGGGGATCGTCTCGCGCAAGCAGGTGGAGGTGGGGCAGCTCGTGCAGCCCGGCCAGCCCCTCATGACGATCGTCGCCGACACCGGCGTGTTCGTCACTGCGAACTTCAAGGAGACGCAGCTCGCCACCCTCAAGGTGGGGCAGCCGGTGGACCTGGAGGTGGATGCGTACCCCGGGTGCGAGGCAAAGGGGAAGGTCGCGAGCCTGAGCGCCGCGACGGGGGCGAAGTTCGCCCTGCTCCCCCCCGACAACGCCACCGGCAACTTCACCAAGGTGGTGCAGCGCGTGCCGGTGAAGGTGGGGGTCACGCAGGGGTGTGGCGTGGACCACCCGCTGCGCCCCGGCATGTCGGTCGTCGCGCACGTCGTGACCCGGTAGCCGATGTCTCGCCGCGGGGAGCTGGCGGTCGCTGGGCGTAGCCCCGCGACCGCTTCAAATGGACCGTATTTGTCTTCGGCAACTGCCGAAGACAAATACGCGCACAAGTACATCATCGCCATCGCCGTCACCCTGGCGGCGGTGCTCGAGCTGATCGACACCTCGATCGTCAACGTCGCCATCCCCCACATGATGGGGAACCTCGGCGCCACCCTCGACGAGATCTCGTGGGTGTCCACCGGCTACATCATCGCCAACGTGATCGTGATCCCCCTCTCGAGCTGGCTCTCCGCCTACTTCGGGCGGAAGCGCTACCTCACGGGATCGATCATCCTCTTCGTCGCCGCCTCCTTCTTCTGCGGCGCCGCCACCTCGCTGGGCGGCCTCGTGTTCTGGCGCGTGGTGCAGGGGATCGGCGGGGGTGGGCTCCTCTCCACCGCGCAGGCCACCCTCTTCGAGGCCTTCCCCCCGGAGGAGATGGGGATCGGGCAGGCGATGTTCGGCGTGGGGGTGATGGTGGGGCCCACCGTGGGCCCCACCCTCGGCGGCTACATCGTCGACAACTTCAACTGGCCCTGGATCTTCTACATCAACATCCCCCTGGGTATCTTCGCCGCGATCATGGTGTGGACCTACGTGCACGACGCCGAGCACCAGGAGCGGGCCGAGTCGGTGGACTGGCAGGGGATCGTGCTCCTCGCCATCACCGTGGGCTCGCTCCAGTGGATGCTCGAGCGCGGGGAGCGCTACGACTGGTTCGACTCGCGCTTCGTGACCGGGCTGGCGATCACCACGGTGGTGTCGTTCGTGCTCCTCATCTGGCGCGAGATGACCGCGAAGGAGCCGGTGATCAACTTCCGCGTGCTCAAGAGCCGGCAGCTCACCGCGGGGGTGGTGATCGCCGCGGTGCTCGGCTTCGCCCTCTTCGGCTCCATCTTCGTGCTGCCGGTGTTCCTCCAGGCGCTGCACGGCTTCACCGCCAACCAGACGGGGATGGTGATCCTCCCCGGGGCGATCGCCTCGGCGATGACCATGGCCCTCATGGGCAAGCACGTGCGGAAGATGGATGCGCGCTTCGCCGTTGCCTTCGGCGCGATCCTCTTCTTCGTGTCCATGTACCAGATGTCGGTCCTGACGCTGGACTCGGGGAAGGACGACCTGTTCTGGCCCCTGATCATCCGCGGGGTGGGGCTGGGCTTCATCTTCGTCCCCCTCACCGGGGCGGCGATGGCGGAGCTCAAGGTGTCGGAGCTCTCGCAGGGGACGGCGATGTTCAACCTCACCCGGCAGCTCGGCGGCTCGCTCGGCATCGCCATCATGGCCACCTCGCTCAGCCGCTTCACCGCGCAGGCCAAGGCGCGGCTGGCGGAGCACGTGGCGATCAACGATCCCATCGCGCTCGGGCGGCTCGAGGGGATCACGCGCGCCCTCGTCGCGAAGGGCGCCGACCTGGGCACCGCGAAGCGGCAGGCGCTGTTCGTGATGGACCGGCAGCTCCAGGC
>DASWVQ010000108.1:0-6642 GCA_036401195.1 Gemmatimonadaceae bacterium | reverse complement strand
GCGATCGCGCAGCTCTCCTCGGCGGGGATCGCCGTGGCGCTCTTCCTGGGTGGGCTGGGACTCGGGGCGGGGATCACCGGGCATCCCACGATGTTCGCCGTGGTGTTCGCGCTCGCGGGCGCGATGTTCTTCGCCCTCGGGGGCGGGGGACGCGTGGGGGTGCCTCCCGACGCGACGATCGGCCTCGCGTACGCGGGGGCCGCCTCGCTGGGGATCCTGCTCCTCTCCAAGGCGAAGGGAGGGGAGGCGCACGACATCCTCCTCCAGGGGAACATCCTCGGGATCACCCGGGCGGACACCCTCGTGCTGCTCGGGGTGACGATCCCCGTGCTCCTCGCGCACGCGCTCTTCTACAAGGAGTTCCTGTTCGTGTCGTTCGACCGGGAGACGGCGCGCACCCTCGGCTATCGCGTCACCTTCTGGAACCTGTTCCTGTACTTCACCCTCGGCCTGGTGATCGCCTTCGCGATGCAGTTCGCGGGGGTGATGCTCGTGTTCAACTTCCTCGTGCTCCCGGCGGTGACGGGGATCCTGCTCGCGCGGAACATGCGCGGGATCTTCACCGTGGCGGTGCTGAGCGCCGTGGTGGCCGCCGTGGTCGGGTTCTCGCTCTCGGTCCCCTTCGACCTTCCCTCGGGGCCGGCGATCATCGCCGTGTCGACCCTGCTGGCGATGCTTTCGTGGCCGGTGCGGAAGTACCTGCTCGCGTGACGTCGGTCGGTGATGTCATCCTGAGGCGCAGCCGAAGGATCTGGCGCCTGTGCGCCGTGGCCAGATCCTTCGCCTGCGCCTCAGGATGACATCTCCCGGTCCCCATCTTGCGTCCCGTGCCCTCCGCGCGCGCATGCGCCACGGACCCGGGATCGCGGAGGGGCAATGGACCAGCACACACCGCAGCAGCACATGATGAAGGCGAGCTGGGGCAAGTTCGCGGCGATGATCGCGACGTCCACGGTCATCATGTTCTTCCTGATGTACCAGTTGGTGTATTCCGTCGACCACGCCACCTTCAGCGTGACGCGACTGATCGGCTCGCTGGCGATGGGCGCTGTGATGGCGGTGGTCATGCTCGCCTTCATGTGGGGGATGTACGAGGGTCGCCAGGCGAAGGTCGTCGTGCTCGTGGGCAGCGCGCTGCTCGCCGTGGTCCTGCTGGCCGTGAACCGGCGGCAGGTGGTCGTGGGCGACGTGGCGTTCATGAAGGCGATGATCCCGCATCACTCCATCGCCATCAACAACGCCCGCAAGGCGAGCATCAGCGATCCGCGGGTGCGCAAGCTCGCCGACGGGATCATCGAGGCGCAGGTCCGCGAGATCGCGGAGATGAAGATGCTCATCGCCGACATCGAGCAGCACGGCGAGCGTGGCACCGCCGACCTGCCCCCTCGCTCCGCGGAGCTCACGCCGGAGATGGAAGCGACGGCCGCCGCCGAGGTGCGGTGAGCGGCCGGGGGTGACCTCGCGGGCGGTCAGCCCGTGAGGTAGCCGCGCAGCCGCTCGAGCATGCGCCGGTCGGTCGCCTCCGCGTCGTCGAGCTTCGGGGTCTCGATGATCTTGGGCACGGCGGCGAAGCGGGGGTCGGTCATGATGCGCCGGAAGGGAAGCTCGCCGAGCGAGCCCTCGGCGATCAGCTCGTGCCGGTCGCGGCGCGAGGCGAAGGGGGTCTTCGAGTCGTTCAGGTGGAGCACCCGCAGCCGGCCCAGGCCGATCGTGTCCTCGAAGGCCGCCCACACGCCGTCGTAGTCCTGCACCAGGTCGTACCCCGCGGAGTACACGTGGCAGGTGTCGACGCACACGGCCAGGCGCGCGCGGAACGGCTCGGGGACGCGCGCGATCAGCGCCGCCAGCTCCTCGAAGCGCGCGCCGATGGCGGTGCCGCTCCCGGCGGTGGTTTCCATGCAGAGCATCGTCCGACCCGGGACCATCGCCAGCGCCTCGGTGATCGCGTCGGCGTTGCGCGCGATGCCGCTGTCCCGGTCATCCATGAAGTTGCCGGGGTGCGACACGAGCGCGTCGATCCCCAGCGCCTCGCAGCGCCGCAGCTCGGCGACGAACGACTCCAGCGACCGCGCGCGGAGCACCGGGTCCGGGCTGGCGAGGTTGATCAGGTAGGAATCGTGCGCGACGGTGGTGCGCACCCCCGCCACCTCGACCGCGCCGCGGAAGTCGCTGCACTCCGCGTCCTCGCACACCCGCTCCGCCCACCGATTGGCCATCTTGGTGAAGAGCTGCAGCGCCGTGGCCGCGATCGCGCCGGCGCGCGGTGGCGCGTTCGGCACCCCGCCGGCGGCTGAGACGTGGGCGCCGAGGAGCAGTTCGGGGGCAGCGGGCGGGGCGGGCTTCTTCTTGCGGGCGGGCATGGTGAAAATCTACGCGGAAGGTCAACTGACGGCTGCCGGCTCTCGGCTCTCGGCTCTCGGCCCTCGGCACGAAATCGGAAGCGAGCGGCGCGCGAGGGCGCGCGCGCTCGATCTTCCTCATCCGGCGAAGTTCACCCTCATGCGGTTGGCGCGCTAAAGGGCGGCGCAGCCGCCCAGGCGCGCTTCCGGTTTCGTGCCGAGGCCCGAGGCCTGACGCCTGACGCCCTTGCCTGTGGTTGACGTTCACCAACCAACGGCGAACTGCAACCGAGGGCGGGGGCCTCGGCTGTCGGGCGTCAGGCCTCGGCACGAAATCGGAAGCGAGCGGCGCGCGAGGGCGCGCGCGCTCGATCTTCCTCATCCGGCGAAGTTCACCCCATGCTGTTTGCGCGTCAGAGGCCGCGCAGCGGCCAAACGCGCTTCCGGATTCGTGCCGAGGCCCGACGCCCGAAGCCCGACGCCCTTGCCTGTCGTTGACGTCGACGTTGAGTTCCAGGAGCGAACTGCGGGCGGGGTCCTCTGTCGTCAGGCGCCAGGCCTCGGCCCCGAACTCGGAGGCGGGGCGGCGCACGGCCCCCCCACCCGGCAGCCTCGTCACGAATCCCCCCCTTTTCCCCTCCCCCCCGCCACCGTTTCTTTCCGCCACGCGTCCTTCTCACCCCGAATCGCCGCCACCATCATGGCCGAGCCCCTGATCGTCGCCCGCGCCGGCACCGCCGACGTCGCCCTCCTCCCCGCCCTCGCCAACCGGCACGGGTGCATCACCGGCGCGACCGGCACGGGGAAGACGGTCACCCTCCAGGTGCTCGCCGAGCGCTTCTCGTCCATCGGCGTGCCCGTCTTCATGGCCGACGTGAAGGGAGACCTCGGGGGCCTCGCCGAGCCCGGGCAGCCCTCCCCGAAGCTGGGCGAGCGCCTCGCCCGGCTTGGCCTGGCCGAGCCCGAGTGGCGGGGCGTCCCCGCGACCTTCTGGGACGTGTGGGGAGGGCAGGGCCACCCGGTCCGCGCCACGATCTCCGACATGGGCCCCCTCCTCCTCGCTCGGCTGCTCAACCTGAACGAGACGCAGGAAGGGGTGCTCGCCCTCGCCTTCAAGGTGGCCGACGACAACGGCCTGGTGCTCCTCGACCTCAAGGACCTCCGCGCGCTGCTCCAGTACGTGAGCGAGCACGCGAAGGAGCTGCGCGCGACGTACGGCAACGTGTCCGCCGCGTCGGTCGGGGCGATCCAGCGCGGCCTGCTCCAGATCGAGGAGCAGGGGGGCGATCGCTTCTTCGGCGAGCCGATGCTCAACGTGGACGACCTGATGCAGACCGACGCGTCGGGCCGTGGCGTGGTGAACATCCTCGCCGCCGAGCGGCTGATGCAGAACCCCCGGCTCTACGCCACCTTCCTCCTGTGGCTCCTCTCCGAGCTGTACGAGAACCTCCCCGAGGTGGGCGACCGCGACAAGCCGAAGCTCGTCTTCTTCTTCGACGAGGCGCACCTCCTCTTCGACGACGCGCCCGAGGCCCTGCTCGAGAAGGTGGAGCTGGTGGTGCGGCTCATCCGCTCCAAGGGCGTGGGCGTGTGGTTCGTGACGCAGAACCCGCTCGACATTCCCGACAAGGTGCTGGGGCAGCTCGGCAACCGGGTGCAGCACGCGCTGCGCGCCTTCACCCCGCGCGACCAGAAGGCGGTGCGCACCGCGGCCGAGACCATGCGCCCCAATCCGGCGCTCGACGTCGAGAAGGCGATCATGGAGCTGGGCGTGGGCGAGGCGCTGGTGTCGTTCCTCGACGAGCGCGGCACCCCCGGGATCACCGAGCGCGCCTTCATCCTCCCCCCCGCGAGCCGCATCGGCCCGATCACCGACGCCGAGCGGCAGCAGCTCATGAAGGACTCCGTGGTGGCGGGAGTGTACGACGCCCCGGTGGATCGCGAGTCGGCATTCGAGGTGCTGCGGGCGCGCGCCGCGGGTGGGGCCGCGGCGGGGGCAGGGACGGCGACGGCGCCCTCCGCTCCCGCGGGCAATGGGGGCACGACGGCGGCCCCGTCGCCCGAGTCGGGGGGCGCGGCCGGCGGGGGCGGCATGCTCGGCGGCCTCCTCGGCGGCATCGGCGGCGCGCTCCTGGGCACCACCGGTCCCCGCGGCGGGCACCACGACGGCCTCGTGGACATGATGGCCAAGAGCGCCGCCCGCTCGGTGGGCTCCAGCATCGGCCGGCAGGTCATGCGCGGCGTCCTCGGCTCGCTCCTCGGCGGGGGGAGCACGCGCCGCCGTCGCTGACGGCGGCGGTTGACGCGCGGGGCGCGACGCGGGGTTGCATCAGTGACCCCCCGCGGACCCCGGTCATGCGCTCCACCCCGCGCTCCTCGCTCGCCGTCTTCCTCCTCGCCGTCGCCTGCGCCGGCTCCACGGAACCGTACCCGGGAGAGGTGCTCGGCTCGGCCACCAACCGCACCCCCTCGGGGCTCACGCATCACCTGGCGGTGGTGCGCTCGACCAACCTGCGCGAGGCGACGCTCAACTCCGTCCTCTCCAACCAGGGCTCGGCGCCCGTGCGCGTGATCGCCCGGATCTGCACCTTCATTCCCGACGACATCGCCGCCGATCCGGGGATCACCCCGCAATGGGCCCTCGTGGACTGCATCCGGATGGTGGACACCCTCGACCTCGCCCCCGGGGCGAGCTCCGAGGTGCTCACTCTCGGCCTCGCCCTCGCGCCCGGGGTGCGCACCGGGGTGACCCTGCAGATGCCCGACTGAATGCCTTGACAGGGCGCGAAAAGGATAAAATCTTATCGCCATGCCCGTGAAGGATCCCGCCGCCTCGCTGAGCCGCCGCGAGCGGCAGATCATGGACGTCGTCTTCGCCCTCGGCCGCGCGACCGCCGCCGAGATCCGCGAGCGGCTTCCCGATCCGCCGCACGCCGCCGCCGTGCGCACCATGCTCCGCATCCTCGAGGACAAGGGGGAGCTGCGCCACGAGAAGGACGGGCCGCGGCACGTCTACTTCCCGACCACCGCGCGCGCCGTCGCGCAGAAGTCGGCGGTGCGCCACCTCCTCGGCACCTTCTTCGGCGGCTCGCGCGCCGCGGCCGTCGCCGCGCTGCTCGACAGCTCCGACCGTCCCCTCTCGGCCGCCGAGCGCGCCGAGCTGGAGGCGGTCATCCGCCGGCTGCGCGCGGCGGGGAAGTAGCATGCTCACCGGCGCCGCGACCCTGGCCCTTACCCCCGTGGACACCGCGCGCGCCGTCGCGCAGGTCTACACCTGGTCGCTCCTCGCCACGATTCCCCTGGCCCTCGCCTGGGTCGCGTCGCTCCTGCTGGCGCGCGCCACCGCGTCGACGCGGGCGCTGGTGTGGCGCTCCGCCGCGATCGCGCTGCTCGTGGTCTTCGTCACGCAGCAGCTCCCGCTCCGCTGGGTGGCGTGGGTGCTGCCCGAGGGCCTCGCCACCCCGCTCGTCGCCCTGGGGCGCATGCAGGTGGGGGACCGCGCGCTCACCAACTGGGACGCGGGGGGCCTCGCGGTCGCGCTCATCCTGCTCGTGTACCTCGCCGGGGTGCTGGCGGTGCTCACCGGCCTCGCCTGCGACCTCCTCGCGGTGCGCCGCGCGGCGCGTCGCGCCACCGCGGTCGCCGACCCGCGCTGGCTGCGCGACTGTGCGTCGGCGCGCGGCGCGCTCGGGGTGCGTCGCCGCGTGCGGCTGCTCGTCAGCGACGACTGGGCGGTCCCCGCCACCTTCGGCATCCTGCGCCCCGTGGTGATCGTGCCGCGCGACGCGCTGCGCTGGGGCGCGGCCCACCGGCGCGCGCTCCTCCTGCATGAGCTGGCGCACGTGCGGGCGGACGACGTGCTCGCGCTGCTCCTGGCGCGGGTGGCCTGCGCCCTCTGCTGGTTCCACCCGGCGGCCTGGCTCGCGGCGCGCCGGCTGCGCGCCGAGTGCGAGCTGGCCTGCGACGACCGGGTGCTGGGCGCCGGGGTGCCGCGCAGCGACTACGCGTCGCTCCTCCTTCGCGCGGCGGCGATGATGCAGCCGGCGCGCCTGCCGGCGACGACGCTGGCGATGGCGCACGGGGCGGGGATCCGGGAGCGCGTGGCGGCGATCGCCGATCCCGCGCGCGACATCCGCGTCGCGGGGCGCGGGCGGCGCGCGCTGGCGGCGGTGTGCACCCTGGTCCTCGCGCTCCCCCTCGGGGCGCTCCGCCCCGCCCCCACGCGCGACGTGCTCACCACCCTGATGCGCGACGCCCGCTGGGAGGCGCGCGCCTACGCGGTGATCGGGCTCGCGCAGCGTCC
>DASWVQ010000107.1:0-5128 GCA_036401195.1 Gemmatimonadaceae bacterium | reverse complement strand
GGCGACGGCGATCCCTGGGTGCGCTTCCGCCACATCCACGGGATCACGCGCGGGATGGAAGTGGAATGGAGCTTCGCGCCGTCTGCTGAAGGGACGCTCGTCCGGATCGTGCATGTGTGGGACGGGCCGGGGTGGCCCCTCGTGGGCGACGCCGCGGCGCAGTGGGTGATCGGGCCCGTGTTCGTGCATGGGATCGCATCCCGCACCCTCGCCGGGCTCGGTGCCGCTGCCGAGCGCGGACCAACTTCCATGTCGGGAACAAGATGACACGTCGTCGGGTGGCGATCACGGGGATTGGCGCGGTCACGCCGGTCGGGATCGGCGCGCAGGGACTCTGGGAAGGCATCCGCGCCGAGCGTTCGGGGATCCGAACCCTCACCCGCTTCGACCCGGAGCCCTTCCGCAGCCACAACGCCGCCGAGGTCCCGAGCTTCGACGCGAAGGATTTCCTCGACGCGAAGCGGGTGAAGCGCATGGACCGCTTCAGCCACTTCGCGGTGGCCAGCGCACGCATGGCACTCGCCGACGCGGAGCTCGATCTCTCGCGCGAGGATCCCGACCGGGTGGGCACGATGATGGGCTCCGCCCTCGGCGGGCTGCATCACGCCGAGCACCAGGTGTACGTGTACCTGCGCGACGGGCTGCGCGGCGTGGACCCGCAGCTCGCCCTCTCCGCCTTCGCGGGCGCGGCGAGCTGCAACGTCGCCATCGAGTTCAACGCGCAGGGGCCGAACAGCACCAACGCGATGAGCTGCGCCAGCGGCACGATCGCGGTGGGCGACGGCTTCCGCGCGGTGCGCGACGGCTACGCCGACGTGATGCTCGCAGGCGCCGCCGAGGCCCCGCTGGCGCCGCTCTGCTTCGGCGCCTTCACCGTGATCCGCGCCATGTCCACGCGCAACGACGACCCCGCGCGCGCCTGCCGCCCCTTCGACCGCGACCGCGACGGCTTCGTGATGGGGGAGGGGGCGGCGGTGCTGGTGCTCGAGGAGTGGGACCATGCCGTGGCGCGCGGCGCGCGCATCTACGCCGAGGTCACCGGCTTCGGCAGCTCCAACGACGCGCACCACATGACCGCCCCGCGGCCCGACGGCAGCGCCGCCGCGCGCTCCATCACCCGCGCGCTGGAGGACGCCGACGCCGGCGCGCACGAGGTGGACTACATCAACGCGCACGGCAGCTCCACCCCGCTCAACGATCCCACCGAGACGCGCGCGATCCACGCCGTGTTCGGCGATCGTGCGGGGCAGGTGCCGGTGAGCAGCACCAAGGCGTACTACGGCCATCCCCTCGGCGCCTCCGGGGCGATCGAGGCCGCCCTCACCGCCATGGCGCTCCACCACGGCTGGCTCCCGCCCACGCTCAACCTCGACGTGGCCGACGCGGAGTGCGACCTGGATTACGTCCCCAACCACGGCCGCGCCGCGCAGCCCGCGCTCGCCCTGAGCAACTCCTTCGGCTTCGGCGGCATCAACGCGTCGCTGGTCCTCCGGAAGTCATCCTGACCCGGAGCGCCGCGAAGGGGAAGGATCTGGCTCGGTGCGCCGGACCAGTGGGATGAGAAAGGGGCGAAAAGGGCGATAAAGGCAAAAAGTGCCACAGCAACTGCCTTTCATTCCCTGTTCGATTCCGGCGCGCCACCAGGAGGCAGCCCGGCTTGAGGGGTTGAATCGCTGTTCTCGTTGTTCTCGTTGTTATTGCTCTTTTCTTACCCCTTCTGGCCGGCGCAATGGCGCCCGTCCGGTCCTCCGTCCGGCGCAATGGAGCCCGTCCGGTCCTGCGGCACCCGCAATGGAGCCCCGTCCGGGTAGCGTGCCCGCCCCCGCATGGATAGCGTAGAGGGCAACGCCAACCCAGGGACCATGCGCGACGCCTACCGTCACTTCCTCGCCGAGTTCGTCGGCACCTTCGCCCTCGTCTTCGTGGGCGGTGGTGCGATCATCCAGTCGGCCGCCCGCAACTCGCCGAGCGGGCTAGTGGAGGTCGCGCTCGCGCACGGGCTGATCCTCGCCCTCATGGTCTCGGCGCTCATGCGCATCTCCGGGCATTTCAATCCCGCGGTCACGGTGGCGTTCCTCGTGACGCGCCGGATCGAGGCCATGATGGCGGGGCTGTACATCGTGGCGCAGATCCTCGGCGCCATGGTCGCGGCCTATGCGCTCAAGACGCTCCTCCCCGGCGAGGCCGCCATGGCCGCCCGCCTCGGCGGGCAGTCCGTCGCGCTCGGCGTCACCTTCGGCCAGGCGGTGGCCCTCGAGGCGATCGGGACCTTCTTCCTGGTGTGGGTGATCTGGGGGACCGCGGTGGACCCGCAGGCCCCGAAGATCGGCGGGCTGGCGATCGGCCTCACCCTCTCGGCGGTGATCTTCGCCATCGGCCCCTACACCGGCGCGTCGATCAACCCCGCGCGCTCCCTGGGCCCGGCGGTGGCGAGCGGGATGTTCGACGGGCTGGCGGTCTACTGGACCGGTCCCTTCATCGGCGCCATCGCGGCGGCGCTCCTCTACGAAGCGTTCATGCTGAAGCACCCCGTGGAGCCGGTGGACCACGGCGCCGTGCAGCCGGTGGAGTGAGGGCGCGATGACCGGGATGCCCCCGCGGGGGCCGATGGTGCCGAGCCGGGTGAGCGAGGCGCGGGAGCGCGCGGTGCAGGCGCTCTCGCAGCATTTCGCGCAGGACGGGCTCACCATGGAGGAGCTCGACCGGCGGCTCGCCCTGGCCTACCAGGCGGAGTCGGTGGCGGAGCTCACCGCCCTCGTCGCCGACATTCCCGGGGGGCAGAGCTCCATCGCCCTCCCCACGCCGCTGAGCGCGCCGCTCGTCGCCTCTCCCTCCGCGGTGGGGCTCGGCCGCCGGGCGGAGCGGATGCTGGCGCTCTTCAGCTCCACCCGCCGCACGGGGATGTGGCTGGTGCCGGAGCGGATGGACGTGGTGGCGGCCTTCTCCGAGCTGCGGCTCGACCTGCGGAGCGCCGAGCTGTCAGGCCCCCTCACCACGATCGACGTGTCGGCCGCCTTCTGCGAGACGCGGATCATCGTGCCGCATGGCGTGCGGGTGGTGAACCGCATCTCGGCGGTCTTCGCCGAGGTGAAGGGCCTCACCGAGCAGCCGCCCTCGGCGGAGGCGCCGGTGATCCTGCTCGAGGGATGGGCGGCGTTCGCGGCGGTGGTGATCAGGACGTCGTAACGCCGTCATCCTGAGCGCAGCGAAGGATCTGGCCCCTGCGCGCCATGGCCAGATCCTTCGGCGCCGCCTCAGGATGACTGCAGTGGCGCCATGGCCAGATCCTTCGGCTCCGCCTCAGGATGACTGCGATTCAGGGCCCGACGGTCAGGTACGCGTCGTCGTAGCGCTTCATCGACTCGAGGACGATCCGCATCGCCTCGTCGCTCTTCCCCCATCCCATCGCCTGCATCCGCTTCCCCTCGAGGTCCTTGTACGTGAGGAAGAAGTGCTCGATCTCCTTCAGCGAGTGCGAGGGGATGTCGGCGATGTCGAAGATCTCGTTGTAGTACGGATCGTGGCAGGGGACGCCGAGGATCTTGTCGTCCGGTTCGCCGCGGTCGAGCAGCTTGAGCACGCCGATGGGGCGCACGTCCATCATGCAGCCCGGGAAGGTCATCTCCTTCACCAGCACCAGCACGTCGAGGGGGTCGTTGTCCTCGTGCAGGGTGCGAGGAATGAAGCCGTAGTCCCCGGGGTAGTGCACCGCGGAGTACAGCACGCGATCGAGCTTCATCAGCCCGGTCGCCTTGTCGAGCTCGTACTTGTTCCGGCTCCCCGTCGGGATCTCGATCACCGCCGTCACTTCGTCCGGCGGGTGCTTACCTACGGGGAGGTCGCGCCACAGGTTCATCATAGGACCGCGAAAGTTAATACCTTCCGGGGCGAAACCTGACCCGGCACCCCGTCCCCGGACCTCCGACCGTGCGCCACCACCTCGCCCTCGTCCTCCCCCTCGCCATCCTGGCCTCCGCCTGCCGGCCGGCCACGCCCCCGGCGACGCCGGCGCCCGTGCCCGCCCGCCAGCTCCCGGTCCAGGCGGTGATTCCCGCCCCGCGGCAGGTGGAGCTGACCGACGCCGCCCCCTTCGCGCTCGACACGAACACCCGCGTCACCATCGCCGCCGACGCCCCGGCCGAGGTGGAGCGGGTGGCGGCGCAGCTGGCGGCGACGATCGGGAAGGAGCTCCCCCGCCCGCCGCTGCGGCTCGGCCCCGGGGAGCTGCCCGGGGCGAACACGATCCACCTCGCCCTCGCCGGAAATGCGTCCCTCGGCGAGGAGGGGTACGCGCTCCAGGTGTCGGGCGACCGCGCGCTGCTCACCGCCACCGGGGGGGCGGGGCTCTTCCACGGCGTGCAGACGATCCGCCAGCTCCTCCCCTGGTCGGTGGAGCACCGCGGGGCGATCGGCCGCAGGCTGGCCCTGCCGACGCTGCGCATCGTCGACGTGCCGCGCTTCGCGTGGCGGGGGGCGATGCTCGACGTCGCGCGCCACTTCCGCACGGTGGACGAGGTGAAGCGCTACGTCGACGCGCTCGCCCTCTACAAGATCAATCGGCTGCACCTGCACCTCGCCGACGACCAGGGATGGCGCATCGAGGTGAAGTCGTGGCCCGACCTCGCGCGCATCGGGGGGAGCACGCAGGTGGGGGGCGCCGGCGGCGGCTACTACACGCAGGAGCAGTTCGCCGACCTCGTGGCCTACGCCGCTGCGCGCTACGTCACGATCGTCCCGGAGATCGACATGCCGGGGCACACCAACGCGGCGCTCGCGTCGTACCCGGTGCTCAACTGCAACGACCAGGCGCCCCCGCTCTACACGGGCACCCGCGTCGGCTTCAGCGCCCTCTGCGTGGACCGCGACACGACGTACGCCTTCGTGCGCGACGTGGTGCGCGAGGTCGGCGCGCTCGCCCCGGGGCCCTGGTTCCACATCGGCGGCGACGAGGTGGAGAAGCTCACGCACGTGCAGTACCGCGACTTCGTCGCCCGCGTCGACTCGATCGTGCGCGCCGCCGGCAAGGTCGCCATCGGGTGGGGGGAGATCTCCCCGGCGGCGATCTCGCCCACCACCATCGTGCAGCACTGGCGCCGCGATTCCGCCACGGTGCACGTGGCGCGCGGGG
>DASWVQ010000106.1:0-42291 GCA_036401195.1 Gemmatimonadaceae bacterium | reverse complement strand
TCGCGCGACACGGTGCGCCGCACCACCCGCTCGTAGCGCGAACGGGTCAGCTCCCCCTCGGGGAAGAGGTCGTCCCACCGGCAGGCGCGCCCCACGTCGTCGTAGCTCGCGGGGCGGTCCGCCAGCTCGAGGAGGGAGAGCCGGCGTCGCTCCATCACCGCGTCGATGAGGCGCAGGGAGCGCGGATCGCCGTACCGCTCGAGGGCCCCGCGGAAATGGTGCACCACGCGCGCGCCGAACTGGCGGAGGGAGAGCCGCTCCCCATCGGTCGTGGTCCAGACCGCGTCGTCCACGTCGGTGGTGAAGGGATTCCGCTCGTAACAGCTGTGCTTCGCCACCCACCCCTTGCGCGAGCTGTGCGGCACCGGGGTGAAGTCGCGCAACATCGGCAGCCCGCGGCGGGCCAGCTCCTCCACGCGGTAGGCGGGCCAGGTCATGACCTCGCGCAGCACCCCCACGATGAGGGTGGCGGTGGCGATCATGAGGGCGGCGTCGGGGGTGAAGTCCGCGGTGATCTCCAGCCGGTTGGGGCGCGGCCGCGCGCCGATCCCGGTGGAGCGGCGGTTCGCCGCCAGCAGCATCACGGGGATCGCCAGCAGGTGCGTCATCAGCACCGCGAGCGTCCACGGGTTGCGGTCGCGCGTCTGCTCGGCCCTGGGGATGTCGTAGGAGACGTTGTAGTGCGTGCTGAACCCCGCGAGCTGCACCTCGCGCCCATGGCGACGCTCCCAGTGGTCGAGCTCCTCCCGCAGGTAGAGGATCCCCTCCCAGAGGGAACGCCCCGCGCGCGCCGCGCACGACGGGGCGAGCTCGATCATCGGCGTCGCCAGCTCGATCACCCCCGTGTCGAAGTAGACGGCGGTCCCGGTGGGGAGGTGATACGAGCGCCCCGTGCGGTGCATCATGCGGTCGCGCACGATGGCGGTGGGGCTGCCGAAGACGTCCTCCGGCTTCACCGGCTGCCCATCGAGGAAGACGCTGAACTCCGACTCGATGCCGATCGCCCCCAGCCCCGAAGCGGCGTGCACCCCGCGCTCGCGCGGCGCGCCCCAGTCGCTCCCCGGGAACCCGGGCTGCGCCGCGCCGCCGGCGACGCGCTCCGCGAAGCGGCGGGCGAGCTTCTCTTTACGCCGCGACATCGTCACCCTCCTGCTCCGTCGCGCCCACGTCACCCGGCCCCTCGCCATCGCCCACGAGTTCCTCTGCGGCGTCGTCTTCATCCCACCGGTTCGGATGCTCGCCCGGGGCCCACCGCGGCACCACCGTCACGTATCCGACGTCCAGGTGCAGGTGGTCGTCGCCCCCGCCGCGCGCCTGGCCGAAGGGGCGCGCGAAGATGCCGGGGACCGCGGCGCGCGCGATCTCCGCGTACCGCTCGATGGTGTCCTGGTCGTCGACGTACTGGTCGCCGATGCGGTAGATGTTGACCGCCGTCCCCCAGCAGTGCGGTGACGCGCCCTGGGTGAGGGCGTGGGCCGGGGAGCGGTACCCCCCATTGGCCGCGATGTGCACCGGCCGCCCCACCGCCTCGCGGAAGTGCTCCAGCGCCGCCACCAGCAGCGTCACGGCGCAGGGGATGTAACGGGGGAACCCCCGCTGCGGCGGCGCCTCGCGCACGTCCACGTGCAGGAACTCCCAGAGGGCGAAGTTCTCGGTGACGTCGCACTCCACCGCGTCCTCCCACGAGGGGATCTCGTAGAAGTAGCGGGGGAGCTCACGGGCCCCGTGAGCCGGGTCCACCAGCACCCCGCCGGGGCGGAGCGCGTCGCGGACCCGCTTCTCCAGGCGGCGGCCGTCGACCACGGGGAAGGGAAGCGCGCTCTCACCCATCGCGCGCCTCCGCGTCGCAGGTGAGCGCCTCGTACACGGCGCGGGAGACACTGGCGATCGTGCGCGACCGCCCGCCCCGCTCCGGCGACCACTCGGTGAGGATCGCCACCACGTAGGGGCGGCGGTCCGGCAGGTAGACGATCCCCGCGTCGTGGGCGACGGTCGAGATGTCCCCCGTCTTGTGGGCGATGCGCGCCACGTCCGGCAGGTGCGCGGGGATCCCGCTGCGGAACTCCTGCGCGTGCAGGATCTGCAGCATGTCGCGCGAGAGGTCGCCGGAGAAGGCGCGCTCCTCGGCGATGGCCCGCAGCAGCGCCACCAGCCCGTCGGCGGTGACCCGGTTGCTGATCCCCGCCTCGAATGCCCGCTCGTCCTCCACGCCGCGGCGCAGGTCGATCCCATCCACCCCGAGCTCCTCCAGCGCGCGCTGCGTCTCGTCCAGCCCCACGTAGTCGAGCAGCAGGTTGGTCGCCAGGTTGCTGCTCGTGGCGATCATGTGGTGCGCCAGCTCGGAGATGCGCATCGTCTTCCCGATCGCCCGCTGCACCTCGGCGTTCGCGTCGCGCCCGGCGCTCACGCGGAAGAGGGCCCCGCCCACGGCGCTGCGGAAGAGGTTGCGCACGTGCAGCCGCGACTGCGGCACCAGGGCCCCGCGATGCACCGCGCGGTACACGCCCACCAGCACCGCCAGCTTGATGGTGCTTGCGGCGTGGAACCACCGCTCGGCGCGGTAGCGGAAGTCGAAGCCGGTGGCCAGGTCGTGGACGGCGACGCCGATCGCCGCCGCGCCCGCCTGATCAGCGAGCTCGTCGATGCGAGAGCGAAGGGAATCTGCCGCACGCGACGGAGGGGCCGGGTCGCGTGTGAGTGCGCGGGATGACATGCACCGGGCAGACGTCGCAATTGGAGTGCCCGCTTGCCGGGGGTGTGACAGCGGAGGCGCGGGAGCGTCTGCAAGGGGCTAACTTGCTTTCGATGCCGCACTCTTTCGTCCCCTTCCTTCCCCTGCGTGCCCTCGTGGCAGCCGCCGTCGTGGCCCTCGCTGCCATGCCGGCGCGCGGCAGCGCACAGGCCGCAGGGGCGGCAGTCAATCCTGCCGGGCTCTACGACGCGTTCCGGTACAAGGGGCGCCCCCTCCCGACAATGGATCAGCTCGCCGAGCACAAGGGGTTCGCCCACCGGGTCCGGCTGGAGTCGATGTCGGTCACCCTCCTGGCCGACGGGCGCTTCCGAGCCACCGCCAACTACGCGCACGACTTCCGGGCGAAGATCGACCGGCGCCCCCTCGGCGCCCCGCTCTTCGAGAGCGCGCAGGGGAGGTGGGTGCGGCGTGGCAACGTGATCACCTTCGTTCCCCAGAAGGGGAAGAAGTCGCCCCCCACCCGCCCGATCATGGGCACGCTCGTCAATGGCGGGATGGTGGTGCGATACGAGATGGTGACGCCGCAGGGCGAGGTGGTCCCCCTTCGGGTGGAGTTCCGGAAGACGGGGGACTGAGGGCGGCGCGACTCCGCTCGTGGCGGAAGAACCGAGGGGCCCCCGCGGGACCGGACGGCGCGTCTGCGACGCGCACGGTCCCGTGGGGGCCCCTCGGCCCTTCCGCCCTGGGGGTCGCTCGGCGGCAGCGGTCGCATCCTCCCGTCTGTGACCATGCGAGGCCGCGAGGGGGTGGGCCTTTCCGGGACCGTGCGCGCCGAAGGCGCGCCGTCCGGTCCCGGACAGGCCCACCCTCCGCGGCCGGGTCGGCGCGCACACGCCGGCGAAACGCGGGGCGCGTCCCCCGCGTAGTGCGCTCGACCGCAGGCTCACCCGAACGAACCCCCATGCACGCGAACGTCCTGCTCCTCGCCGCGCTCCTCACCGCGCCGGCGCCCGCCCCCACTGCGCCGCAGCTCCTCGACACCGCCATCGCCCGGATGGGCGGTCCCGCCGCCCTCGCGGCGGTGAAGAGCGTCCGCTACGAGATGCTCACCCAGTGGCAGCGCCTGTCCTTCGATCCCTCGCCCTACACCGACCGCCCCAGCTACGAGCGCCACGCGGAGCTGCGCGACTACGCGGCGGGGGCCTGGCGCAACACGCGGCAGTTCCCCGTGGGGGCGAGCTGGCGCGAGATCACCGACATCGTCGTCGACAGCGTCGCCGCGCGTCGCTCGGGGACCGGTCCCTGGGCCCCCCTCGCCAGCGCCTACGTCGACGAGCGCCGCGAGGTGTTCGCCTTCGCGGCGGAACGCCTGCTCCCCGCCGCCCGCGCCGCCGCGGACCTGCGCGCCCTCGGCGACACCACCATCGCGGGGGTGCGCTACGCGCGCGTCGCGGCGACGGTGAGCGGGATTCCGGCGACGCTGCACCTCCGCGCCCGCGATGGGATGCTGGCGATGGTGCACTACCGCGCCGCCCAGCCGAAGGACTTCGGCCTCGCCCCCTGGGGGGCGATGGAGGTGGAGTGGTGGTACTCGGGGTGGCAGCAGACCGCGGCGGGGGTGGCGCTCCCCACGCAGCTCGACGTGCGCCGCGTGGGACGGCCCTACAAGCGCATGTCGGTGCTCCTCGCCACCGTCAACGCGCCCGCGCCCGTGGATTCCTTCGCGGTGAGCGACTCCCTCCGCGTGGCGTTCCGCCGCGGGCCGTCGGCGCTGGCGATGTACGACCTCCCCCTCGACTCCGCGAAGCGCGTGGCGCCCCGCGTCGTGAGCTTCGCGACCCCGGGAGCGCCGGCCGGTGCGGTGAAGCTCGGCCGCTCGTGGCTGCTCCTCGAGGCGGGGACCGCGCCCCTCTCGATCGAGCGCGCCGCCGGCTGGCTCGCCCGCGCCGATTCGGGCGCCGTGGTGACCGGGGCCGTCCTCAGCGCGGCGGCATACCCGCAGGGAGGCCTCCCCTGGCTCCTGTCGCGGCGCGCCCCGCTGTACGTCGCTCCCGGCGCCGCACCCGTCGCCGCCGCGGTCGCGCAGGGGCACGACGTGGCGCCCCCGGCGCCGGCGTCGGTCGTGTCGCGCGGACGCTGGCTGCGCCTCGACGGCGACTCGGCGTGGATCGAGCCGGTGGACCTCCCCGACGCGCCGGGCGCGCTGCTCGTGTACGTGCCCTCGCTGGAGTGGGCGTACAGCGCGATGGCCATGTCGCCGCCGCACCAGCGGCCGATCGAGGCGATCCTCCGCGCGCGCGGCTGGCCGGTCACGCGCATCGGCAACGCGCGGGTTCCCTGGCCGGCGGTGAAGTAGCGGGGGAACACCCCACGCGGCGGGCCGCGCGCGCCGCGCACCCCGCCGTCACCCCCGCACGCTCTGCTGCAGCAGCCCCTCCACCAGCTGGCGCAGCGCCACCTTCCACGCCAGCGGCTGCCCGTCCAGATCCTGCCGGCGCAGCTGGCGGATGCGCCGGAAGTCGTCGTCGCTGAACAGGCCCTGCACGCCGAGGGCGCCGAGCACCACGTTGACCCGCTTCGCCTCGATCCCCTCGGCGCCCGCGCGCAGCACCGTGCCGTCGGGGGCGAGGAGCACGCCGGTGAGCTGGAGCACCGTCACCGGCTCGTCGGTCTTGAGGGTGCGCGGCAGCTCCTCGCGGTGCCGCGTTCCCAGGTCGATCGTGGGCGGGGTGCGAAGCCCCCCCTCGCGCACGGGATATTCCCCGATCTCGAGGGTGATCACCAGCAACGGGGTGCGCGCGTCGCCCACCGCCTCGCGCGCGGCGGCGGTCCAGGCGGGGCTCGCGCGGTCGGCGCGGAGCTGGAAGCGCCGCCGCACGCCGCCGCCGAACAGGCCGCGGTCCTGGCTCACGCAGCCGTCCCCCAGCCCCTCGCGCTCGCAGCCAAACACCACGTTCGGGGCACCCTTCTCCGGGATCGCCGACGCGGGCACCCGTCGCGAGGCCGCCAGCTCGTCGAGCTCCGCGTCGATCTCGGCGAGGAGCTGCGCGATGCCCATGTCCTTCGCCGGATCCGGCTCCCACGTCACCGGGTCGTTCGCGCCCCGCTGGAAGCTCACCGGCAGGTGGGCGACGCTGGTGGTGTCGGCGCCGACCGCGCGCCCGGTGTGGAAGGGGGGCGCGTCGAAGTACGCGGGGCCGAGGCCCGCGCGGTTCAGCGTGGCGCAGGCGGTGCTGCCCAGAGCCAGCAACATGAACGTCAGGAGGCGACGCAGTGGACCAAGCATGAGCGGTGTGCGGTGGAAGGGGCGTTCTGCGGGCACGCCTGTTCGTCGGGGATTGCGTTCAGATCTCATACTGCTCAGCGTGGCGGACGCCGTGCTTCTGGCCATTCCGGGCGGGCGACAGGCGAATGGATGCTTCGCGACGGCCGCACTCCTCGACCGGCACGAGAAACGTGCGCTCGATCTCGGGCACGTACACGGCGAACAGGTCGGCTCGCCCCCGATAGGTTCTGGTGCGCTGCGATCCGCCGGTGCTTCGGGTGGCCCAACGTATCGCGCGGTGACGATCGACGTAGCCGGTCTTGACCTGAACCCTCAGGAGGTGCCGGCCGTCATCGATGACGCAGTCGTAGGGAAGGGAGGCCGCGAAGGGCGCAACGAGCACGGCGTACCCGCGCCGTCGAAGGGCCGTGAAGACCGCCACTTCCGAGGCCTCACCGAGCGCGCAATTCGCGCGTCGCCCCCGACCCGAGGTGAGCGACGAAGTGACCGGGGTGGGACTCGAACCCACGACCTGAGGCTTAAAAGGCCCCTGCTCTACCGACTGAGCTACCCGGTCGATCCCCATGAGACGTGCGATGGAGGTGAGAAGGTCATCGATCCTGCCCGCACCACTGTAACCATCGAACCGACGATCCGGATCATCCATCCGTTCTCGGAAGTCGCGCGCCGTGGCATCGGCAGTCGAACGAACCCACCCCAACTTCCCTAAGATACGAGGGGACCGTCAGTTGCGGCTACTGTCCGTGTCCTGGCGCAGGTGGGTCGGTCACCCGGTGCCGGGGGGCAAACGGACCCGCCTCCAGCTTTGTCCGCCGGCTGAACCCCACCCCCGCTCCCGGGGTAGATTGGGGGCTGACGCCCGTGCCGGCCCGGCTCCCGCCGCGGCGCACCCCGTTCCTTCCACCCTCCCGCCATGTCCCGCTCCCTCCTCCGTCCGCTCGTCGCGGTGTTCATTCTCGCCGCGCCGCTGGCGGCGCAGCAGGCGGCGCCCGCCGACCCGTCGCGCCTCACCGTCGAGCGCATCTTCTCCGGCGAGTTCCGCGGCCAGGGGATCGGCCAGCTCCGCTGGCTCGACGACTCCACCTTCACCGCCCTCGTCCCCGCCGCGAATGGCAAGGGGAGCGACCTGGTGAAGGTCGACGCCGCCTCCGGACGGCAGTCGCTGATCCTGCCCGCGGCGCGCTTCGTTCCCGCCGGGCGGTCGGAGCCGCTCGAGGTGGAGGACTATGCCTGGAGCGACGATCACTCGCGCCTCCTCATCTTCACCAACTCGGCGCGGGTGTGGCGGGCGAACACGCGGGGCGACTTCTGGGTGCTGAGCGTCGCCGGCGGCGCGCCGCGCAAGCTCGGCGGGCCCGCCGCGAAGCCCTCCACCCTGCAGTTCGCGAAGTTCTCCCCGGACGGGTCGCGCGTGGCGTACGTGCGCGAGAACAATATCTATGTCGAGCCCGTGGCGGGCGGTGCGATCACCGCGCTCACCCGCGACGGCTCGCGCACCACGATCAACGGCACCTTCGACTGGGTGTACGAGGAGGAGCTCTCGCTGCGCGACGGCTTCCGCTGGAGCCCCGACGGCCGGTCGATCGCCTACTGGCAGCTCGACGCGACGGGGGTGCGCGACTTCCTCCTGATCAACAACACCGACTCGCTCTATTCCTTCACGGTGCCCATCCAGTACCCGAAGGCGGGGACGACGAACTCCGCCGCGCGCATCGGCGTGGTGAGCGCCGCGGGGGGGGCCACCACCTGGATGAAGGTCCCCGGCGACCCGCGCAACAACTACCTCGCGCGCATGGACTGGGCGGCGAACAGCACGCAGCTCACCATCCAGCAGCTCAACCGGCGGCAGAACCGGAACACGATGTGGATCGCCGACGCGCGTGGCGGGGCGGCCAGGCCCCTCTTCGTCGAGGCGGACAGCGCCTGGGTCGACATCTACGACGACGTGGAAGGCTACGGCCCCGGCCCGTCGCTGCACTGGCTCCCCGACAACTCCGCGTTCGTGTACCTGAGCGAGCGCGATGGGTGGCGGCACGCGTACATCGTGAACCGCGCCGGCGACGTGCGCCTCATCACGCCGGGGAACTACGACGTGATGCGGGTGGCGTACATCGACATGAAGGGGGGCTGGCTCTACTTCGATGCCTCGCCGGAGAACGCGACGCAGATGTACCTGTGGCGCACGCGGCTCGACGGCACGGGGCGGCCCGAGCGCCTCACCCCCGCATCGGAGGCGGGAACGCACAGCTACGAGATCGGGCCCAACGCGCGCTTCGCCCTCCACAGTCGCTCGGCGTTCGGGGTGCCGCCGACGGTGGACCTGGTGCGCCTCCCGGGCCATGAAGTCGCACGCACGCTGGTGACGAACGAGCGGCTCCGCGGCGCGCTGGCGAAGCTGGCGCAGCGCCCGGTGGAGTGGTTCAAGGTGCCGGCGGCGAACGGGCAGCTGATGGACGGCTGGCTCATGAAGCCCGCCGACTTCGACTCCACGAAGAAGTATCCGGTGATCTTCTACGTGTACGGCGAGCCGGCGAGCATGACCACGCGCGACGCGTACGGCGGCTCACGCTGGCTCTGGCACCTGATGCTGACGCAGCGCGGCTACATCGTGGCCAGCGTCGACAACCGCGGCACGCCGGCGCCGAAGGGGCGCGCCTGGCGGAAGGCGCTGCTCAACCAGTCGGGCGCGGTGCGCGTGGCCGACCAGTCGGCGGCGGCGCACTACCTGGCCCGGCGGCCGTACGTGGACTCCACCCGGATCGGCGTGTGGGGGTGGAGCGGGGGCGGCTCGTCGACGCTGCTGCTGATGTTCCGCGCCCCGGAGACCTTCCGCACGGGGATCTCGGTGGCGCCGGTGGCCGACACGCGCAACTACGACACGATCTACCAGGAGCGCTACCTCGGCCTGCCCACCACCGATTCCCTGGCGTACAAGGACGCCTCGGCGATCCACTACGTGAATGGGCTCCGCGGCGACCTGCTGGTGGTGCACGGCACCGGCGACGACAACGTGCACTTCCAGGGGACGGAGCAGCTCATCAACGCGCTCATCGCGGCGGGGAAGCAGTTCCAGATGTTCGCCTACCCCAACCGCACGCACGGCATCTACGAGGGGACGGGGACGACGACGCACCTGTACAACCTGCTCACGAACTACTTCGACGCGCACCTGCCGGCAGGGGGGCGGTGAAGTCATCCTGAGCGCAGCGAAGGATCCGGCCCCGCCCCAACGTGGCCAGATCCTTCGCTCGCTTCACGCCCTCGGGATGACGGCGACTGCCGGGACGCCAGGTCCCTCGGTCGCTTCGCTCCCTCGGGATCACGGCGGCGGTTACCGCCGCCCCCGCCCGTCGCGCCCCTCCTGCCGGTCGAGCAGGAGGTTCGCGACGATGCGCTTCAGCCGCTCGTTCTCGTCGCGCAGCTGCTGCAGCTCGCGCAGCTCCTCGGGCGGCCCGGCTTCGTACTTCCGGCGCCACCGGTAGAAGGTGGTCTCGGTGACGCCGAGCTCGCGGCACACCTGGACGGTCGGCGTGCCCTCCCGCACGCGTCGCAGCGCCGTCCGGATCTCCTGCTCGGTGAATCTGCTCGGTCGCATCCGCAACCTCGCCCTTGCGGGCCAGAGGTGATCCGACCCGGCCGGGCGCGGCAATCGCCGCACCCGGCCGGCCGGAGGGACCAGTCGGCCGTGCGCTGGTCGGCTAGCGGCGGTCCCCGCCGTCGGGCACGAGGAGCAGGCGGAAGACCGCGCGGCGGTTCGGCGCCTGGCCCGTGATCCCGGGCGCCTGCGTCACCGGCTCCCGTTCTCCCCGCGACTCCACGAAGATGCGCCCCGCGTCGATCCCCTGGCTCACGAGGTACGCCCTGGTGGCCTCGGCCCGGCGCTGCCCGAGCGCCATGTTGTAGCCGTCACTCCCGAACTGGTCGGTGTGCCCCACGATCACCACGGCCATGTCGGGGTTGGCGCGGAAGAGCGGCACCTTGGCATCGAGCACGGCGCGGGCGGAATCCGTGAGGGCGGCCCGGTCGTAGGCGAAGAGGATCCGCGCCTCCATCGTGGCCACCGTCGCGGCCGAGGGCCCGGCGTGTGGCATCGGCATCTGCGTGCGCGGCGCGCGGGCGAGCGAGTCCCGCAGGCGCCGCAGCTCGTCGGTGGCGGCGTTGTCGGGGATCGCGGGCTCACGCACCGTCACGGTCTGGACCTCGCGCCGCGGGTGGCGGTACAGGCTGAGCCCCACCCGCACGCTCTTGTACTGCTTCCAGTCCTCGTTGGCGAGCCAGTCCCACACCCCATCCACGCGCAGCGCCGCACGGTCCCCCATGCCGATCTTGAAGCCGGCGAGGGCGTCGACGCCGTAGGTGTGCATGAAGTTCGTCTCGGTCGAGATCCCGGCGCCGGCGCCGAGGAGGATGGAGAACGCCCCCACCTGCACCGGCACCGCGACGAGCCGGCCGGAGAGGATGCCCACGTTCACGTCCTTGAGGCCGTTCGGGCGGGTGGCGCGCATCTCCGCGTCCTCGAACTCGATGGACAGGCGCGGCTCCAGGTACATCCCGATCCGCCCTCCCCCGCCGTAGGCCGTCTTGAGGCCGAGGGCGTTGTCGAAGGTGGCGGCGCTGCCGAAGGCGCCGAACTCCATCGTGCCCCGCCGCTGCGCGGCGGCCGGCACCGCCGCGAGCAGGGCGGCGAGTCCGAGGGTGAATGCTCTGGCTGACATGTGACGCTCCTTGATGCCTTCGTGAGGCTGCATGCGATCGTCGGGCAGCGGGGGCCGCCGGCCCGGACGGGCGTCCGGACCGGGGCCGCGTGCCTTACGGCAGGGTGATGACGTTGTTGGTGCCGAGGCTCACCGCGCCGTTTCGCGCCAGGGCGCGTCCGATCAGCGTCGCGTTGTCCACCAGGGTGATGCTCGTCAGCGCCAGGATGTTCCCCTGCCACTGCGAGGCCGTGCCGATGGTGGCCGAGCTGCCCACCTGCCAGTACACGTTCTTCGCCTGTGCCCCATTGATCAGGACCACGTTCCCCGCGGTGGTGAGCGAGGTGCCCGCCTGGAAGACGAAGGTGGCGTTCGGATCGCCGCCGCCATCCAGCGTCAGCGTGCCGGTCACGCCGATCCCGGTGGCGCTGCAGTAGACGCCCGCTCCCTTGGTCGTCCCGCCGAGGTTCGCCGAGATCAGGTTCGCCGGCGGGCAGGGGAGGGCCGCCAGGGTGTTGTAGGCCGTCGTGAGGTCGATCTGGGCCTGCGCCGCGACGGCATCGGCGAGGTGCTGCACGCCGGTGATGATGCAGGGCGGGAACCCGGTGACGGTGCTCCCCGGACTGATGGCGATGTTGGCGTTGATGACGCCGCCGATCACGCAGGTGAATGCGGTGCCGGCCATGATGCCGTTCGGGGCCGCGGTGCCGAGGTTGATGAGCGGCGGCGGCGGCGCGGCGACCGTGACGGTCACCGTCGCGAACCCGGACACCGAGCCGCTGGTGGCGCGCACCGTGTTGTTGAAGGTCCCGGCCACGCCGCCCGCGGTGAAGAGCCCCGTCGCGGGGTTGATGGTGCCGCCCCCGTTCACCACCGCCCACACGGGCGTGATGACGAAGACGTTGCCGCCCGCGTCGTGCCCGACCGCGATGAACTGCTGGGTGTCGCCCGACTGGACGGTCACCGGATTCGGGGTCACGGTGATCGACGAGAGCGGACCGGCGATCACGGTCACCGTGGCGTTGCCGCGGATGCCACCGCTGCTGGCCTGCACCGTGTTCGCGAAGGTGCCCAGCGTGTTGCCCGCCGTGAAGTTGCCGGAGGCGGAGATGGTGCCTCCCCCCGCGACCACCGACCAGGTGGGATTGATGGTCACGGCGTTGCCCACCGCGTCCTTTCCAACGGCGGTGAACTGCTGCGCCGTGCCGATGGCCAGCGTCGCCGGGTTGGGCGTCACGGTGATGGAGGCCAGGGGGCCGACGGTCACCGTGACGGTGGCCGTCCCGGAGATCGCGCCGCTCGTGGCGCGCACCGTGTTCGCATAGGTGCCCGGGGTGTTGCCCGCGGTGAACATCCCCGCGGCGTTGATCGTGCCGCCCCCGGCCGTCACGGACCAGGTGGGGGAGATCGCGACGGTGTTGCCGCTCGCGTCCCTGCCCACCGCCGTGAACTGCTGCGTGGCGGCCGGCGTCAGCGTCGAGGGATTCGGGGTCACGGTGATCGAGGCGAGCGGGCCGGCGGTGACGTTCACCGTCGCCGTCCCGGTGATCCCGCCGCTGCTGGCCTGCACCGTGTTGGTGAAGGTGCCGACCACGGTGCCCGCGGTGAACAGCCCCGTGCCGGTCACGGCGCCGCCCCCGGCGACCACCGACCAGGTGGGGGTGAACTGCACGACGTTGCCCGCCGCGTCCTGGCCCACCGCCACGAACTGCTGCGTGCCGCTGATCGCCAGCGTCACCGGCGTGGGGGTGACGGTGATCTTCACGAGCGGACCCGCCGTCACGATGACGGTCGCCGAGCCGGAAACCCCGCCGCTGCTCGCGGTCACCGTGTTGCTGTAGGTGCCGGGGGTTCCGCCGGCGGTGAACACGCCCGCCGCGGAGATGGTGCCCCCGCCCGCCGAGACCGACCAGCTGGGGGTGAAGCTCACCCGGGCGCCGGAGAAGTCGGTACCGGTCGCCGTGAACTGCTGCGCGCCGTTCACCGTGAGCAGCTGCGGGTTCGGCGTGACGACGATGTTCGAGAGCGTGCCGGGGTCACTCACCCCGTGCACGTCGCACCCCACCGCCAGCAGGGCGGCGCACGCCAGCGCCAGGGCGCCTCGGCGTTGCATGGACGTTCTCATCGCACTCCTCCTGACCCGAAATTGATGCGTGGTGTCGGCGCCGGACCCGGTCTGGCCGGGTCGCAGTTGGGCGACATGTGCTGACGTTGGTGCACGCCAGGAACCCACGTATCACCCGTTCGGGTGAATGTGGAGGTACGTCTTTCGGGTGATGCCGGGGGAGGACGCGCGGCGGGCTACGGCTGCTGCTGGTGCACGTAGGCGGCGATCTGGAGCCGCGTGCGCAGGGCGAGCTTGTCCATCACGTGGCGCACGTGGCTCTTCACCGTGTCCGTCGCGATGTGCAGGTGCAGCGCGATCTCCTTGTTGCTCATCCCGTCGGCGATGAGCGTCACCACGTCGCGCTCCCGCTGCGTCATCGGCGGGGCATTGCGGGACGACGGCACCGCGCGCACCCCCGGCGCGTGCAACTGCGTGAAGAGCGCGTCGGTCATCGTCGCCGGTAGCACCCGCTCCCCCGCGGCCACCGCGCGGACGGTGGCGATCAGCTCGCCGAGCCCCGCTTCCTGGAGGATGAACCCGGCGACGCCGGCCTGCACGAGCTCCGCGATCTCCGGGTCCCTGGCCGACACCACGATCACCACCACCCGCGCCCCCGGCACATGGTGCGCGACCGCGTGCACGACGCCCAGGCAGCTGCAGTCCGCGGCCGCCGCGTGCACCACGACGACGTCCGGAGCGGGGTCCACACCGGCGAGCGACGCCAGGCTGGCGGTGGTCACCGCCCGCGGCACATCCAGCCCCGCGTGACCCCGCAGCACCTGCGTGAGCCCCTCGCGGGAGAGCCGATTGTCCTCGACGATGCAGATCCTGACCATGCGCGACTCGTCGCCCGTCCCGGACAGGCTGCGGCCGAGGCCGCCGTACGGAGGGATCGGTGCGCTGACGTATGCTGACAGTAGGTGCTCCATTCGCCGGCGCCAGCGGGAGTTTCCCCACGGGCGTCATCGGTGCTTGGCCCCGGGATCGGCACGGGGGAAGCGGTGGGCGGGCGCCGATCGCGGCGAACGCCGCGGAAGGCTGACGTCATGACACTGCACCGCTCGTGCCGCATCCGGGTGGATCGGAGCAGCGGGCCCGGCGGAAGTACCGCTTCCGGGCCTCAGTAGCCGGTCGCCACCGCCTCCTCCCCGATCTTCTTCCCATTGCGCCAGGTGTTGGGACAGAGCGGGTGCGTGTAGATCGAGGGGCCATCCACCACGCCGTAGCTGATGTCGTCCACGTACGGGCCCTTCGCCGGGTTCAGCATGGCGTAGTTGCGGATCCGCTTGGCGATCTCGTGGTCGGTGCAGGGGGTGTCGCCACTCACCCCCAGCCCGCCTACGATGCGTCCGCCCCGGTAGAGCGGGACCCCGCCCCCGAAGGCGATCGCGCCCCCGCAGATCTTCTGGTCGCTCTTCGGGTCCAGGCACTCGGGGTCGAAGGGTTCCGGCTGGCCCACGCCCCACAGGGAGTGGCCCGGCTGGGTGAGCGTGTACAGCCGCGCGGTAGAGAGGGCGGCGGTGTCGGTGCTGAAGCCGTTCGCCGTGAAGGCCTTGGCCATGGCGATCGTGCGGCTCCCCGGCCAGCGCCCCCCCACGGAGTCGTTCGGGGGCACCACCACGCAGATGATCCCGGCGCGGTTCACGATCGCCGCCCACTCCGCGCGCCCACCAAAGAGCCCCCCGGCTTCCCCCGAATCGGGGACGCTGCGCACCAGCTTCTGCAGGGCGGCCGCGTCGGGCAGCACCGAGCAGTCGGTGTCGCTCCCCTCGGGCCCCTTCGCCCCCATGCTCCGCGGCGTGTCCACGCCGTTGCCCTCCCCGCGGTTGCACCCCGCCAGCAGCATGCAGGCAGCCAGCGTGAGTCCCGCTCCGGCGCGCCAGGCGACGATCATCGGTGCATCCTCCCGCGTGCCACCGGCACGCTCACTTGAGGCCCTGGAGATAGGCCACGAGCGCCTGCAGCTCGGGGCCGTCGTAGAACGTGATGGGGGGCATGCGCACCCCCGGCTTGATCCCCTGCGCGTTGGTGATCCACCCCGCCAGGTAGCCGGGGCTGTTCGGGATCGCGTTCGCCCCCAGCATGGCGCGGCTGCCGATGTGCGTGAGGTCGGGTGCCACCTGTCCCTGCGCGCCCGTGCCGCGCACGGTGTGGCACATGGCGCAGGGCCCCTCCACGAACAGCCGCTCGCCCGCGAGCGCCAGGGAGTCGTGGGGCGGCTGTCGCGGCTGGAGCTGTTCCCCCCACCACCGCTGGAAGTCGGCGGGCGCCTGCGCCACGACCAGGAGCCCCATCTTCGCGTGCTGCGCCCCGCAGTACTCGGCGCACTGTCCCGTGTAGCGGCCCGGCTCGCGCGCGGTGAGCCGGAGGTCGTTGGTGTCCCCCGGGATCAGGTCGAGCTTCCCGTTCAGCCCCGGCACCCAGAAGCTGTGGATCACGTCGGTGGAGGTGAGCAGCAGCCGCACCGGCTGTCCCACCGGCAGGTGCAGCTCGTTCGCCGTGACCACGTCGCCGCGCAGCGTGGGGCCCGTGTAGCGCAGCTCCCACCACCATTGGTGCCCGATCACCTCCACCGTCACCACCGGCGCGGCGCGCGGCGCGGGCGTCGCCCCCATGATCGCCATCCCCACCACGGCGATCGCGCCCAGCACCACGGCCGGCATCACCGCGCCCCCCCAGAGCACCCAGCGCGTGCCGGGCTCGGAGAGGTCGACGCCGTCGTCGCGGCGCACCGGGCGCCGCCGCAGCACCGCCCACGCGAGCACGAGCATCACCCCGGTGAACACGATCGCCGCGAGCACGAGCAGGAAGGTGCCGAGCGAGGCGATGCGATCCCCCCCGCCCCCCGTGGCGCCCAGGACCTCGTCGCGGCCGCATGCCGCGGCCGCCACGAGGGAGGCGAGCCACGCACCCTGCGCGAGCGGCCCGCGACGGTCAGCGCGGCGGGTCGGGCTCATCGTCCGTCCTCAGCGACTGGATGTAGGTGGTGAGCTTCCAGATCTGCTCGCGGGGGAGCTTCGTTCCCCAGGCCGGCATGCCATGCTGCCGCCCCTCGGTGATCGACGCGTACACCGACGCGTCGTCGCCGCCGTACAGCCAGGTGCTGTCGCGCAGGCTCGGCCCCATGCCACCGCCGCCATGGTCGCCATGGCATCCGGAGCAGTTGTACCACACGAAGAGCCGCCGCCCCTCCACGCGCGCCTGCGCATTCCCCGCGTACGGGTTCACCGCACGAGGGAAGGGACGATCGGGACCGGGCTGCGGCCCCACGGCATACTCGCTGAAGGGCATGGCCCCGGCGACGGCCGCCCCGGGCGCGTTCTTCTCGCACGCGGCGGCGGCGAGCCACAGGCCGGCGATCGCGCCGGCGCGGATGCTGGATGTGAGGCGCATGCGCTCAGTCTCCGGGCGGGCCGACCCGCGGCACGCCATAGGACGCGAGGATCGCGGAAATCTCCGGCGCGCGGCGGCGGAGCTCCGCGTCGAGCACCGCCCGCCGGGTGCTGTCCCCGTGGCGCAGCCCGATGGCGATGTCGTACACGTACGGGATGAAGGGGAGGTCCACCGTGGGCGTCACCGGCGAGAGCGCCAGCGGCGCGCCCTCGCGGCCGGCGAAGTAGCCGGCGAGCGGCCCCCACACGATGGCCACGTCGACCGCGCCCGTGGCCACCGCGTGCACCAGCGCCTCGGGCGGGTTCGGGCGCGAGTAGTCGCCGTAGATCGAGTACCCCACCACGTTGCGCTGCAGCCCGCGTCGCACGAGCGACTGCTCGGCGGGGCTGTTGTTGTAGTCGTCGCCCATCACGTGCAGCCCGATGCGCATGTGGCGGAGCGCCGGATCGTCGAGCGAGCGCACGTGCACGCCGCGCCGGGTGACGAACACGTACGCCGAGCGATAGTAGGGCCTCGTGCGCAGCGTGAGCTCGTAGCTCGCCGGCACCCCCATCACCAGGTCGCAGCGGTTGGCGTTCAGTGTCTGGCGGATGAACCCCCGCCGCTGCGGCCACCAGGTGTACTCCAGCTCGAGCGCCAGGTCACGCGCGAGCAGCTGGGCGATGCGATTCTCGAACCCCTCGCCGCGCGCGTTCGACCAGGGGAGGTTGTTCGGGTCGGCGCACACGCGAAGCCGCCCGTCGCCGAAGTCGGGGCGGGGGGGGCGCTGCTGGAGTGACTCGGGGAGCAGCGCGAGCGGTGCGCGCGGTGCCGCGCTGGCGGACAGGCGCGACCGCGCCGCGCTCCATGCCGGCCAGGCCAGCAGGGACGCGGCGGCGATCACGCCCATCCCGATCCACGCGCGGCGCGGCATGGTCAGAGGGTGAACACGTAGAGCATCCCGCCCGGCGCCGTCTTCAGCTTGATGTCGGGCACCGCCCCCGTCACGCCGAGCGCCGCGTACGGGTCATCGATCGAGAGCGAGGGGAAGGCGACCGCGCCCATCCAGCCCCCCACGCCGGAGTACACCGCGATGTACTCCTTGCCGTCGGGACCGCGGTAGGCGATCGGGCTCCCCACGATCCCCGAGCCCGTCTTGAACTTCCACCGCTCCGCGCCGGTGCGCGCGTCGAGCGCCTTGAGCCAGCCGTCCATCGTGCCGTAGAACACCAGGTCGCCCGCGGTGGCGAGCACGCCGCTCCAGAGGGGCAGGTCCTCCTTCACCCCCCAGATCTTCCGCCCCGTCGAGGCATCCCACGCCAGCAGCTCCCCGCGGTAGCCTCCCGGCCCGGGGAACATCTTCACGCTCGCGCCCAGGTACGGGGTGCCGGCGATGTAGTTCGCCTCGACCCCCTCGAAGTTCATGCACACGTTGTGGGCGGGGATGTAGAACATTCCGGTGCGCGGGGAGAAGGCCGAGGGCTGCTGGTCCTTCCCCCCCGTGGCCGACGGGCAGATGTCGCGCGTGACGCGCCCCTGGTGCGGGCGCTTCTCCGGCACCTCGATCGGCCGGCCCGTCTTCAGGTCGATTCCCGTGGCCCAGTTGGCGAGCACGTAGGGCTGCGCCACCAGCACCTCGCCGGTGAGGCGGTCGATCGTGTAGGCGAAGCCGTTGCGGTCGGGGTGGAAGAGGACCTTCCGCGCCTTGCCGTTGACCGGGATGTCGGCGACGATGAACTCGTTCACGCCATCGTAGTCCCAGGCGTCGTGCGGGCCGAACTGGTACGCCCACTTCGCCTCGCCGGTGCGCGGGTCGCGCGCGAACACGGTGGTGGACCAGCGATTGTCGCCGGGGCGCTGGTCGGGGTTCCACACCCCCGGATTCGCGGTCCCGTAGAAGACGAGCTTCGTCTCCGGGTCGTAGGAGATCCATCCCCACACCGTGCCGCCTCCCAGCTTCCACTGCTCGCCTGTCCACGAGGTGAGCCCCAGGTCCTTCCCGCGATCCTTCGGGTAAAAGGCCTTGAAGCGGGGGCCGATCAGCACGTCGCGATCCGGGCCGGTGGAGTAGGCGCGCCAGAGCACCTTGCCCGTGTTGACGTCGAGCCCCGCCAGGTAGCCGCGCACGCCGAGCTCCGCGCCGCTGTTCCCCACCAGCACCACCCCTTCGGCGACGATCGGCGCCATGGTGATGGTCTCGCCCACCTCGATGTCGCCCACATTCGTCTTCCAGAGCTGGTGCCCGCTCGTCGCGTCCACCGCCACGGTGTGCGCGTCGAGGGTGTTGTAGATGATCTTCCCGTCGGCGAGCACGGCGCCGCGATTCACGATGTCGCAGCAGGCGATCCCCACCGAGGCCGGATCGGGGTGCGGCTGGTAGATCCAGTTGACCGCGCCCCCCGGCTTCGTGAGGTCCACCGAGATGAGGAAGTTGGGGAAGGGGGTGTTCACGTACATCGTGCTCCCCACCACCAGCGGCTGTCCCTCGAAGCCGTTGGTGAGCCCGGTGGACATGGTGGTGGCCACCTTCAGGTGCTGCACGTTCGACGCGTTGATCTCCGTGAGCGGGCTGTAGCGACTGTTCGCGTAGTCGCGCCCCGGCATCACCCACTCGCCATCGGCCTGCGGCGCCGAGGCGCCCGCGGGGATGGCATACCCCGGCGCGCCGGTGATCGCGCGCGGTGCCCCGGCGCTGCGATTGCCCGCCGTGGTGGAGTCCGCGGTCTTCGCGCTGGCCCTGCCGCAGCCGGCGGCGATCGCCAGCAGCGCGGCGACGGCCGCGATCCGCGGCACGCGTGCCTGGTCCATGACGACTCCTCGTGATCGCATCAGCGCCTCGTGTACAGGTAGGCCGCGAGGTCGCGGGCTCCCTGTTCGGTGACATGAAGGTCCGGCATCGCGGTGCGGGGATCGACGCCCTGCGGATCCATGATCCAGCGCACCATGTTCTCGGGCGTGTTCGGGAGGACGCCGGCGATGTACGAGCGGCTCGCGACGTCGGTGAGCTCGGGGCCCACCTGGCCATGCGGGCCGCGGGCGCCGCGCACGGTGTGGCAGCTCGCGCATCCCATGGCCACGAAGGCCTGCCCTCCCCGCGCGGGATCGCCCCCCGGCACCGGGTTCGCCTCCGCGCGGCGGCAGCCATCGGCCGGCGACGCGAGGAGCGCGGTGGCGAGCACCGCCCTCAGTGCGCCTGCACGCATGGATTCACCAGGACGACGGGGGCGACGAGGTACACCATCCCCAGGATGAACAGGCTGCTCGCGAGCAGCCCGGCGAAGGAGACGAACTGGGTGCGCCCCCAGGCGGGCGACAGTCCCTGGGCGCGCGGATCGCGGGCGCCGGCCTCCCGCTCCAGCGCCCCGTCCGAGGGAGGTGCGCTGGCCTCCATGCGGCGCCAGCTCACGTAGCTGAGCCGCAGCGCCCAGAGCGCGGCGAGCCCCATCACCGCCGCGACCAGCGCCTGCGCCACGGCGGGATGGTCCACCCCGTACAGGTGCAGCCCGTTCGGGCCGGCCTCGCAGCTGCGCGACACGAGCAGGTAGGCGAGCAGCCCCGCCAGCGCCCAGGCGAGGGGCGCGAGCCAGAGTCCCATCCAGAGCCGGCGGGTGGTGATGGGCGCCACCGAGGCGGTGCGCGTCTCCGGCATCAGTAGAGCCTCGGCGAGAGGTAGAGCACGACCAGGATCGCCAGCCAGATCGCGTCGACGGTGTGCCAGTACAGCGAGACGTTCTTCACGGCGATGTGGTGCCGCGCGTCGAAGTGCCCCAGCAGCTCGCGAATGCCGACGTACGCCCACAGGAGGAGGCCGAAGGCCACGTGCGCCCCGTGCAGCCCCGTGGTCGCGAAGAAGAGCGCCGTGTAGGCGTGCTCCGTGGGCGACTCGTGCTTCAGCTTGTCCGCGTACTCCAGGCCCTGGAGGGAGAGGAAGCCGAGGCCGAGCAGCATCGTCACCGCGAGCGCGGCGCGGAATCGGCCATGCCGATCGCCCTCGAGCGCGCGTTCGCCCCAGTGGATCACCGCGCTCGACGACACCAGGAGCAGCGTCATCAGCAGGGGCAGCTGGAGCTTCGGGTCCGGGATGCCGGCGGGGGGCCAGCGCGGGTTGGACACGCCCAGGTAGAAGTAGCTGGCCAGCAGGCAGGCGAAGAGGGTGGCCTCGGTCGCGCAGAACCAGGCCATCCCCCACCAGTCCACGGTGGCGCGCGGACGTTCGGCCGCGGGAAGGAGCCGTTCGGGTGCGGGGGCGGGAAGCGCCGTCATGTCTCCGTCTCCAGCACCGTCGCGTGCACCGGCCAGAGCCACCGGGCGAGGCCGAGCAGGGTGAGCGCGGCCCCCGTGCCGGCGACCCAGTACCAGCGCACGAGGAAGCCCGTGAAGGCGAGCAGGAGGGTCACCGCGATGATCACCGCCCAGCTGTTGTCCTCCGGCATCTCCATCACCTGCTCGAGGTTGGCGTCGGCGGTGGAAGTGCGCGGCGTGAGCCGGCCCGTGTCGTACGCGGGTCCCTCGTGCACCCCGCCGTCCCAGAGGGGATCCCGGCCGCTCACGATCGGCATGAAGCCGAAGTTGAAGTGCTCGGGGGGGGAGCTCGTGAGCCACTCGAGCGAGGCGGCGCCCCAGGGGTTCGGCCCCGCCACCCGTCCGTGGCGGTGGCTCCGGATGGCGTTCCAGAGCGAGAGCGCCACCCCCGCAGCGAAGGCATATGCCCCCACGGTCTCGAGCATGTTCAGCGCCCCCCACCCCGGGTTCGGCAGGTAGGTGTAGATGCGCCGCGGCATCCCCATGAGCCCCAGGATGTGCATGGGAAAGAAGGCCACGTTGAAGCCGAGGGTCATGATCCAGAAGCTCCAGAGCCCCAGGCCGCGATCGAGCAGCCGCCCCGTCATCTTCGGGTACCAGTAGTACACGGCGGCGAACACCGCGAACATCGAGCTCCCCGCGAGCACGTAGTGCAGGTGGCCCACCACGAAGTACGTGTCGTGCGCCTGCCAGTCGAAGGGCACGGCGGCGACCATCACCCCCGAGATCCCGCCGATGGTGAACTGCACGATGAACGCGAGCGCGAAGAGCATCGGGAGCTCGAGCTTCACCCGCCCATGCCACATGGTGCCGATCCAGGCGAAGACCTGGATCGCACTCGGGATCGCGATCGTCATGCTCGCTGCGCCGAACACGCTCATGGAGAGCTGCGGCAGCCCCGTGGCGAACATGTGGTGCACCCACACCCCGAAGCCGAGGAGCCCGGTGGTGACGGTGGAGAGCGCCACCCAGGTGTGCCCCACGATCGGCCGCCGCGAGAAGGTGGGGATGATCATCGAGAGCATCCCCGTCGCGGGCAGGAAGAGGATGTAGACCCACGGGTGGCCGAACACCCAGAAGAGGTGCTGCCAGAGCAGGGGCGATCCCCCGAAGCGCGGGTCGAAGAAGGGGAAGTTCCAGTGGCGCTGCAGCTCCAGCATCCCCAGCGCCGCCGTGAGCGACGGCATGGCGAAGATCACCGACACCGACATGGTGAGGGAGCTCCACAGCACGAGGGGCATGCGATCGATGCTCATGCCGGGAGCGCGCAGCTTGAGGATGCTGACGATCGCGTTGACCGCCCCGGCCGTGGTGGAGATCCCGAGGAAGAGCAGCCCCAGGATGTAGAACTCCATGTTCAGCCCGGGGTCGAAGCGCGGGCCGGTGAGGGGCGTGTACGCGAACCAGCCCCCGTCGGGTACGGCGCCCACCAGGAAGCTCGCGTAGATGAACAGCCCCGCGAGCAGGTAGACGTAGTAGCTGAACGTGTTCAGCCGCGGGAAGGCGAGCTCGCGCGCCCCCGTGAGGAGCGGGATGAGGTAGAAGCTGAATCCCGAGAACACGGGCTGGACGACGAGGAACATCATCGTCGTGCCGTGCATGGAGAACAGCTGGTTGTACTGCTCCGGGGAGAGCAGGGCGCTCTCGGGTCGCGCGAGCTGGGCGCGGAGCAGGGCCGCCTCGATCCCGCCGAGGAGGAAGAAGGCGAAGGCGGTGACGATGTAGCGCACGCCGAGCTTCTTGTGATCCACCGTCGTCAACCAGGCCCACAGGTTGTGCGGCGTCTCCCATTGCTCGGTCAGCCGATGGCGCGTGGCGTCATCGACGGGGCGGTACTCCACCGTGCGGGGTTCCATTGCCGGAAGTGCACTGCATCTGTCGTTCCAGAATGGGTGCCCATATGTCGAATCCCGTCTGTCAGCCTGAGCGGAGCGAAGGATCTGACGCCAGCGCACCGGCGCCAGGTCCTTCGCTTCGCTCAGGACGACTTCAACGGCGAAGGACCTGACCCCGGCACATCGGGACCAGGTCCTTCGCTCCGCTCAGGACGACGTCAGGGACGCGGCCAGCGGTTGTCGCCGGGGTCCTTGTCCGGGAACCGGCCGAACGGATCCAGCGTCACCTTCTCCACCGCGCGGCCCGCGTCGATCGCCGCGCGGTAGGTGCGGCTCCCGCCGAACCACACGTCCACCGGCCACGTGATGATCGCGGTCGTCTCGTTCTCCATCCGCATGTTCGGCAGCGTACGGATCGGGCCTCCGCCCGGCGCGAACTGCACGCGCAGCACCACGGGCGAGGGCATCTGCCCGTCCTGCCGCACCGTGACCACGGTGCGGTCGCCCTCCCGCTCCACCCCCGTGATCGAGCCGTCCACGCGCTCGGTGGTGAAGAGCCAGTAGTACCAGAACCACCCGAGGTCGCGCCCCAGCAGCCGGTTCATCGAGAACATGAAGTCCCAGGGCGACGGGAGCCGGAACATCCAGTCGCGCGAGTACTCGCGGATCGCCCGCTGCACCGCGCTGTCGCTCACGATCCCGCCGAGCATCGAGAGGACCATCGGCGTCTTGGAGTAGGTGGTGAAGCCGTAGAAGCGCGGGCCCGCGTAGTTCGCGTTCCACATCATCGGCGGCTCCGCCTCCTCCCCGCTCACGAGGCGGCCGTAGTCCTGCCCCATGCGGTCGAAGCTCGGTGCCTTCCCCGCGGCGTCGGCATCGGAGAGGACGTTCATGTACTGGTTGAACCCCTCGTCCATCCACCCGTACCAGGTCTCGTTGTTGCTCACCACCATGGGCCACCACTGGTGCCCCGTCTCGTGGTCGGCCGCGCCCTGGTTGGAGTTGATCACCATCGGGTACTCCATGCCGGCGCTGGGGCCGTCCTGGAGGGTGAGCTGCGGGAACTGGTAGGGGAACCAGAGCGACGAGTAGAACTCGAGGGCATGGCGCGCGATCGGGCCGGCGTTGGCGTACAGGTTCGCGCGGCCGGGCAGGTACACGAGGTGCACGGGCACGGCGCCCTTCCCGGGGATCGTCGCACGGGTCGCCTTCCACTGGTAGCTGCGCGCCGTGGCCCAGGCGAAGTCGTTCACCGTGTCGGCCACGAAGTGCCACCGCTGCCGCGCGCCGCTCACCGGGGCCAGCCCGTCCCCCGGGCCCGCGCCGCGCGGTCCCACGACCGTCACGATGGTGTCGCTCTCCGTCGCCCGCGCCAGCCGCGCGCGCGCCGCCGGGGTGAGCACCTCGGCCGCGTTCTGGAGCACCCCGGTGCCGCTCGCCACCCAGCCGGCGGGGACGTCGAGCGTGACGTCGAAGCGGCCGAAGTTGTTGTAGAACTCCGAGGGGCCCAGGTAGAGCTCGGGGTCCCACCCGCGCAGGTCGTCGTACACCGCGACGCGCGGGTACCATTGCGTGGGCTGGTACAGGGTATCGGCCCAGCGCTGCGTCATGCGATGCCCCACCCCGGGGCCGCCGGGGAGCTTGTGGTTCCACTCGATCACGAGCGTCGCCTGCTGCCCCGGGAGGATCGGCGACGCGAGGCCCACCGTGGCGCGCGTGGTGCGCAGCCCGTTCACCGCGAGCGCGCCGGCGGGCGCATTCGCCGAGCTGGCGAGCGCGCGGGCCCCCTGCGCGGTGGGCAGGGGGGTGGAGGCACTGACGTCCGCGTCGGCCCCATTCACGGAGAGCTTCGTGATGAGCATCCCGTCGGTGATCTCGGCGGGCACCCAGGGCGCGAGCTGCGGCGTGTTGCCGATGAAGATGTTCGGGTCGAGGCGCAGCACCACCTGCTTCAGCGTGTCGCGGCTCCCGTTGTGGATCACCACCGTCTCGCGGCCATGCAGGCGCGAGCTGGCAGTGTCGAGCCGCGCCTCGATGGTGTAGTCGGTGCGGAGCTGCCAGTAGTTGCGCCCGGGCCGCCCGGTGGAGTCGCGCGTCCCGGCGGCGTAGGCGCGGCGGATCGCGTTGGTGATCGGGATGTCGCGGCGGATGGCGCGCCCGGGCGCAGTTGCCGCCGCGGCCGCGGGCGGGGCGGCGGGAGAGGACACCGGGGCAGCGGCGCGCGGGGCGCACGCGCCGAGCACCGCGCCGGCGGTGAGCAGCACCGCGGCGCGGGAGCAGGTGGGGAAGGTTGTCATGGGGGGAGCTTACAACGCCGTGCCGTCCGCGACCACCACCTCAGTGCGGCATGGAATCTCGCGCCTGGGTGGCGGCGCCGAGGGTCAGGTCGAGGCGCCCGAGCCGGTGCGCCCCCAGGGCCACCGGCGCCCCCGTCGCGCGCCCGAACGGCCCGCCCAGCGCGCTCACCGCCAGGAGGGTATCGATGGGGAGGTCGCACGCGGCGTACTCTCCCATCCCGTCGGTGCGCACGTGCGCGGTCGCCGTGAGGGGCACTGGGCGGCCGGCGAGGATCTCGACGCGCGGCCACGCCACCTCGACCACGGCGCCGGCCACGCGGCGCCCGCCGGTCGGTTCGATCACGATCCCGAACAGGATGCCCCCGGACGAGCTGCGGTCGCCGGCGCGGGTCAGGCCGGATTCGGCGTCGCACAGCCGCGTGCGCAGCGTGCGCAGGCTCGGGGTGGCGAGCACGATCGAGCGGGCACCGGCGTCCGGCCGGTCGGCGATGACCACCCGCCGCGTGATGTCGAGCCCCACGGCGTCCAGCGCGCTGTCGAGCACCACCAGCTCGTGCTCCCCGGGGGGCAGGCTGTCGAGGGTGAAGCGCCCGGTGGAGTCGGCGATCACCGCGCGATTGCCGCTGGAGGTCCAGATCGCGGCCCGGGCCAGGGGGCGACGCGCGAGGCTGTCCCACGCGACCCCCGAGATCCTCCCCGTGGCCTGGGCCGCCCCCGGCGCCGCGCCCTGGATCGGTGCGGCCTGCGCCATGGAGGCGGCGACCGCCAGGCCCACGCCGGCCGCCAGCAACGATCCGCTCCTCCCTGTCATGCGACCCCCTGCGTCAGCGCCTCCAGCATCCGGTCCGTGAACAGGTCGATCTCGTCGAGCGTGGTGTACACGTTCGGCGTGACGCGGAGCCCGTTGAACTCCTCGTGCACGATCGGCGTGGTGACGATGTGGTGCTTCCCGAGCAGCCAGCCGCCCACCTTCCCCATTTCGAGCCCCTCGATCGCCACCGTGCCGATCGCCCCGCCCACCCCCGGTCCCACCCCCGCGAGCATGCGCACCCGCCCGGGATCGGCGGCCACCAGCCGCGACGCCCACCGGTCCCGCAGGAAGCGCAGCCGGGCCGCCTTCCGCTCCGCCCCGATGGCGCGGTGAAAGGCGAGCGCCACCGCGATGGCGTTGTGGTTCGCCGCCGGGTGCGTCCCGATCTCCTCGTACTTGCGGATGTCATGACGCATTCGTTGTTCCGCGCCGGCCATCAGCGGCCACAGCGACGGGATCCGCTCCTTCCGCACGTAGAGGAAGCCGGTCCCGATCGGCGCCAGCAGCCACTTGTGGAGCGAAGTGCCGTAGTAGTCGCAGCCCAGTTCGTCGCGCGTGAAGGGGAAGTGCGCGAAGGCGTGCGCTCCGTCCACGAACACGGGGATGCCGTGCCGGCGGCCAAGGGCCACCACCTCGCGCACCGGCGAGACGTACCCCGTCTGGTTGTTGACGTGCATCACCTCGATGGCGCGCGTGCGCGGGGTGATCGCCTCGGCGATGCGGCCCACGAAGTACTCGGTGGAGGGCACCGGCGTCTGCATCCGGATCCGCTTCACCACCAGCCCGTCGCGCGCCTCGCGCTGCGCCCACCCGCTCTGCATGCGCGGGTAGTTCTGGGTGGTGACGATCACCTCGTCGCCGCGGGCGAAGTCGGTCCCCAGGATCATGGTGAGGTTCGACTCGCTGGCGTTGCGCGTGATCGCCATCTCCTCGGCGTCGCAGCCGAACTCGCGGGCGAGGTCGCGCCGCACGCTCTCGATGCGTGGCTCGAGGGTGCGCCACATGTGGTCCACCGGCAGCTCGTTGCTGAAGCGGAGGTCGCGGACCATCTGCTCGAGCACGTGCGAGGGGGCCGGGGAGCAGCCGCCGTTGTTCAGGTTCACCATCGTGCGATCGAGGTCGAAGGCACGCTGGATCTCCGCCCAGTACGCCTCGTCGTCGGCGAGGGCGGTGGCGGGGCGATCCCCGGCCACCTCGGCGGCGCGCGCGACCTGGGCGAAGGCGCGGCCCTTCAGGCTGGGAAGGGCGAGGCCGGCGGTGGCGAGGGAGGCGACGAAGCGGCGGCGATGCATGGGGGCCGGGCCGGGAGGGAGGACGCCCGGATATACCGCCGCGGGGGGCCAGGGGCTAGGGGCCAGGGGCCAGGGGGGCCGGCGCGGGCGTCCTCGCGCAAGGCGGTGCCTCCGGCCCCGTCCCGCAACGCGGTGCCTTCCGGGCTCCTCGCGCAACGCGGTGCCTTCCGGGCTCCTCGCGCAACGGGGCGCATCCCGGCTCCTCGCGCAACGCGGTGCTACACGGATGACGCGGGTGACACGGATGACGCGGGTGACACGGATGACGCGGTCCCGATGCGCCGGCGGGCAGAATCTCATCCCCCTCGAGCTTCGTGACTTGGTGGAACGGCCCCGGGAAGCCATTGCTTCCCGGGGCCGTTCCCAATCTGTTCGCCGTTGAATCTTGCTCGGTGAGGCGCGGCTGGGGTGGGACTGCCGTCCCGACACCGCGTCATCCGCGTCACCCGCGTCATCCGTGTAGCACCGCGTTGCGCGAGGAGCGCCGATGCAGCGCGATGCGCGAGGAGCCCGGATGCGCCGCGCCAGGCGCTGCCCCAGGCTCACCCCCGCGCGGTCACTTCCGGTCGATCTTCACCCGCCACACGTCGGGGCCCTGCAGCTCGTACGTCCACTCGAACTGCTCCGGACGCTCGGCGGCCAGCTGGTAGCGCAGCGGGCGCGGGTCGTGATCGTTGATGATCACCATCGACTGCCCGCTGGCGAGGGTGTCGAAGGTGTTGAAGATGGTGGGGTGCTTCTCGCGCGGGGGAATCACGCGCACGTCGAGCTCGATGAGCTGGGTCGTCATGAGGGTTGGTGGGGTGATGGGGAGGAAGGGCGACTACTCGCCGGCTCGCCAGAACCAGGCGGACCAGTCGTCGGGGGCGTGCGCCTTCGTCTCGTGCGCGAAGCCGCGGCTGCCGAGGAGGTTGAGGAGGGGCTTCGGCTCGAAGGTCGCGCGCAGGTGGAGCACTTCGGCCGCCCCGAGCGATTCGACGGCCGCCATGATCTGCGGGAAGGGCTCGCCCCCCGCGCGCAGCACGTCGCGCACGTCGAGCTCGAGCTCCGGCGCGGTCGCCGGGCGTTGCGATGGTGTGGTCATGTCCGGGGTCCGTGGGCCACGCGCCAGAGCTGCGCGGCGAAGATGAGGGTGCCGGCGGTGAAGAGGGCGGCGCCCATGCGCACGCAATGCGCATGGCCGGCGAGCGTCCCCGCGCCCATGATGGTGGTGCCGAGCGCCATGAGGGCGAGCTGCGCGAGCGCCCACCGGGCCGACCAGGTGTCGGCGACCGTTGGAACCGCGCCGCGGCCCATGCGGCCGCGGTAGTGCGCCGTCCAGGCGAGCATGGGGATCACCTTGTACGCGTGCCCGGTGAGGAAGAGTCCCACCGCCCCCGGGATCGCCGCGATGACGTACGCGGTGGCGATGCGCGGGTGTGCCGCGGCGCCGGTGAAGGCGACCACGAGCCCCAGGACCACCGCGGCGGCGACGAAGGCGAACGAGGTGGCGACGAACCGCATCCCCGGGTCCACCTTCCGCCGCACCCGGGCACGGAAGAGCGCGCGCACCTGCGTGGCGTAGAACGCCACGCCCGCGGCCATCAGCACCGCCCCCGCGCTCACGGCGCCGGGATGCGCGGTGGCGAGCCCCGTCGCCAGCGTCGCGACCCCCAGCGGCAAGACCACGAGGGCGCGCCGCGCCCACGCGTCGCTCACCCCGTGCGCGAGCAGGAACATGGGGAGCAGCCGCTGCGACACGCCGATCATCAGCACCAGCACGAAGCCCCCGATCGCCACGTGCAGGTGCACGCCGAGCACCCGCAGCCGCGCCGCGCCCAGGAATCCGGTGTGGATGTTGTGCAGGAGCACCACGCCGAGCACCAGGGTAGAGGCGAGGAAGCCGAGGGCGATCGCGATCCCCCACCAGGTGGTGTCGCGCGCGGTGGCACGGCGGAGCGACGACGCGAAGTTCACCAGCGCGATGACGATCCCGGTCGTGACCAGCGCGATCCCCGCGTGGTGCAGCACCACCTGCCCGGTCGCGACCCCCGCGACGAAAAGCGCGATGCCTGGCGCGAAGGTCCAGATGCTCGCGTGCCCGAGCCGCTCCCACTTCACCGGCGCCCCCAGCGCCACCGGCAGGAGCTGGTAGAGGGCGCCGAGGATGGTCGTGGTGATCCACCCCAGGGTGAAGAGGTGCGTGACCGCCGCGACCCCGCGCTCGGGGAAGAGTCCCCCGGCGAGCAGGGGCGCGATCCAGAGCAATCCCGCCGATCCGGCGAGCAGGAACAGTGTGGAGGCGGTGAAGTGCAGCGCCGCCAGCCGCAGCGACAGGTCCGACGCGGAGCGGGGCGCCGCGGCGGTGGTCATCGTGGAGGCGGCGGAGGGCATGACGGGAGCAGCCATGTCCCGAGTCTCGCTCCCCGGCGCGGAGCAGGGTGTGACGGTTGTCGCAATGGGGAGGGCAAGCGTCGGATTTCCCAACTCGCGCCCCCGCCGGTGCTACATCCGCGGTCGCTCCCCGGGCGCGGCCAGCATCCGCAGCCGGGCGACGTCGGGGATCACCACCCGGTCGCGATCCACCTCGGCGAGCACCCCCTTCCGGAGGAGCTGCCGCAGGGCGCGCGACACCGACTCGCGGGCCGCGCCGATCTCCAGCGCCAGCTCTTCCTGCGTCCGTTCGAGGGTCACCTCGATCCCCCCGGCCACGGGGCGCCCCTCGCGCTCGGCGTAGCCGGCGAGCAGCATGGCGAGCCGCGCCGCCACGTCGCGGAAGGCCAGCGTCTCCGTCACGTGCACCAGGTGGCGGAGGCGCTTCCCCAGGGCGCGGATGATGGCGTCGGCCGCGTCGGGATTGGTGCGGTACAGCCGCTCGAACTCGGCGCGGGGGAGGAACACCAGGCGTGTCTCCTCCATGGTGTCGGCGGAGGCGGGATACTTCCCGCCGTCGAAGAGGGGGAGCTCCGCCACCGTGCGCCCCGCCCCCTCGATGTGCAGCACCTGCTCGCGCCCGTCGGGACTCACCCGATAGATGCGGACCCGCCCCTCCGCCACGATGTACAGGCCGCGGCATTCCTCGCCGGTGCTGAAGAGCAGGGAGCCGGAGGGGAGGGTACGTTGCACGCAGCGCGCGGCGAGCCGGTCGAGGGAGGCCTCGTCGAGCTCGCCGAAGATGGGGATCCCCCGGAGGAGGACGGTGACGTCGCGCGGGTCCATGTCTGGGATATAGCCGGGGCTGTGACAACAGTCACGCACCCCGCGGAATATATCCGACAGGATTCATCTGGATACCGAACGCCCCTCCCCCAGGAGCTCCACGTGACCATCGCCAGCGGCACCGAAGCCGAGATCTGGAAGGCCCTCCGTCTCGTGATCGATCCCGAGATCGGGCTCGACATCGTGACGCTCGGCCTGGTGTACGGCGTGGAGCTCGCCGATGGACGTGCGCGCGTGATCTTCACCCTCACCACGCCGGGCTGTCCCATGGAGGCGATCATCGAGCAGGGGATCCGCGACGCGATCGCGTTCGTGCCCGCGGTGACCGCGCTGGACCTCTCCCTGGTGTGGGACCCCGCCTGGCACTCCGGGATGATCGCCGGCGACGCCTGGACGCGATGACGACTTTCACGACACACGAGGCCCCCTTGATGAGCACCGACAGCACGCGCGCCGCGCTTCCCCGCGCGCTCACCGTGAACGCGACGATCGCCCTCTTCCCGGAGACGGTCGAGGTGTTCAACCGCTTCGGCATCGACGCCTGCTGCGGCGGCGCGGTGCCGCTCGACGAGGCGGCGCAGCGCGACGGTGCCGATCCCGACGCGCTCTACCAGGCGCTGGTGGCCCGCGTCGAGGGCGCATGAAGCGCTACGATCCCCGCACCGTGGCCGCCGCGGCGGTCTCGGCGAACCCCACCCGTCCCGCGACGGCGATGCTGCACGATTCCCCCGACGCGCGGCTGGTGACGTTCCGCATCGAGCCCGGGCAGGAAGTCGCGGCGCATACGTCGCCCTCCACCGTGATCCTCGTGGGCGTCGAGGGGCGCGGCACCGTGAGCGGGGCGGAAGGGGCGGTGGAGTTCGGGGTGGGCGACGTGGTCGCCTACGAGCCGAACGAGGTTCACGCGATGAAGGCGGGAAGCGAGCGGTTCGTGGTGATGGCGGTGATCACGCCGAGGCCGGGAACCCGCTGACCTCAGGGAACGTCAACGGCCACTGACGGCCGCCGGCTCTCGGCCCTCGGCCCTCGGCGCTCGGCACGAAATCGGAAGCGAGCGGCGCGCGGGGGCGCGCGCGCTCGATCTTCCTTTTCCGGCGAAGGTCAATCTCATGTGGTTGGCGCGCTAAAGGGCGGCGCAGCCGCCAAGGCGCGCTTCCGGATTCGTGCCGAGGCCCGACGCCCGAAGCCTGACGCCCTTGCCCGTCGTTGACGTTCACCAACCAACGGCGAACCGCAACTGCGAGGGCGGGGGCCTCGGCCGTCAGGCGTCAGGCCTCGGCACGACTTCGGAAGCGAGCGACGCGCGGGGTCGCGCGCGCTCGATCGCCCCGGCGGGTAACCTCACGAGGTTGGCGCGCTAAAGGGCCGCGTAGCGGCCCAGGCGCGCTTCCGGTTCCAAAGCCGAGAGCCGAGGGCCGAGAGCCGAGGGCCCCAGCCATCAGTGGCCGTTGCCGTTCAGCTCACCCCTGCCGGAACCCCCGCCGCCAGGTACTCGACCGCCTCCCTCGCCGTGTACCCCGGATTCGCCGCGAAGAAGTCCTTCAGCACCAGCAGGTCGTCTCCGCTGGTGACCAGCGTGGTCTCCTCGACTCCGCCTTCGCGCACCTGCCCCAGGTCGATGTTGGCGGCCAGCCCGTTGCACAGGCAGCGGCGCCCTTCCGTCTCCTCCACCGTCCCGCCCTTCGCGACGTAGGTGTCCACCGGCTCCGCGGCGCAGCGGTAGATCATGCGGCCGTCCGGTCCCTTCGCCGCGACGCGCAGGTAGCCGAGGTCGCAGACGCGCTCCCGCTTCGCGCCACGCTCGGCGTCGCCCGGCAGGTCCACCACCTTGAACGGATACCCGGTGGGCGAGGCGCGCGGATCGGTGCGCAGCTCGGCGGTGCCATCGATCGCGCCGGCGATCACGCGCGACTTCACCTCGCTGGAGAGCCCCGATTCCGCCGAGAAGGCGAAGAGCGTTCCCACCTGGATCCCCGCGGCGCCCGCGTCGAGGGAGCGGCGCAGCCCCTCGGGGGAGCCCGTGCCCCCCGCGAGCCAGAAGGGGAGCCCGATCTCCTTCATCTTCTCCAGGTCCACCACGTCGCGCTCCCCGTAGATCGGCTCCCCGCGCTCGTTCAGCTGCATCTCACCGCGCGGGGGCGCGTTGTGTCCCCCCGCCGTGGGTGCCTCCACCACGAAGCCGTCCACCCGGCCGGTGGACTTGCGCGCCAGCGTCATGGCGAGCGACGCGGCCGAGACCACCGCGATGAAGCGCGGGCGCTCGAGCGCGGGGAGCGCGGCCGACGCCGGCCAGAACATCTTCGGGTTGAAGGAGAGCCACTCCTCCTCGCCCCGCGCGAGCCCTTCCACGTCGAGGCGGATCCGCGCCGGCTGGTGCGTGGTGAGGGCGTCGAGCGCCCCCGGGATCTCGCGCGGGATCCCCGCGCCCATGATCACGAAGCTCACGCCCGCGAGCATCGCCCCGTACAGCGAGGGCAGGTTGGGCATCTGCACCTTGGTGAGGAGGTTGATCCCCACCGGGTTCTCGTGCCCCTCGCGCGCGAGCCACACCTCCACGAAGTTCGCCAGCATCGTCACCCGCTGGCGCGCGTCGCTCACTACCTGCTTGTACATCGGCAGCGCCTTGTACGGCGTGCCGGGACGGCGCCCCCCCTCGATGAAGTACCGCTCCAGCACCTCCGCGGCGGCACCGGGAATGGGGAAGTGCGACGCCGCGCGGCGCATGTGCCCGCCGGGGTCCCCGTCCTGGAGCCGGCGCACGAGCACCGTGTCCATCATGGTGCCCGAGACCACCCCGAGCTCCCCGGTGCGCGCCACCGCGTTGGCGAGCCGCCAGTCGGAGACGCCCACCCCCATCCCCCCCTGGATGATGCGCGGGAGGGGGGGAGCCGAGGGGGCGGGGAAGGCGGTGACGTCCGGTGCTGGATGCATGCTCGGGATCCTGATCGAAGTGGGGTTGCATGCACCATAACCCTGTCCGGCGTAGCGGTCTGTCCTTGCAAGCCCGGCGATCGCGTAGGGGTTTCCCCGGCCCGGCATCACGTGATCCCCCGGGGGAATCCGCACGAAAGTTCAAGCTTGCGCCGACGGGAATCACATCGGGGCCGAAGCAATTTCCTCTGCGACTGATTCACTCGCCTTTCCGCAGCAGGAGACCGATATCATGCGCTCACGCATCGTCAATACAGCCGTCGTCCTCGCCGTCGTCGCCGCGGGTGTTGCCGCGCTCACCGCCGCCCGCCGCGACGAGCGCGTGGAGCTGACCGACTTCTCGAAGGTCATCACGCCGATCCGGCCCGTCTTCGACGCGACCCTCAAGCCTGCCTCCGACGCCCCGGTGAAGGAGTACCGCATCCCGATCGTCGACGCGGAGATCGAGATCGCCGATGGCGTGAAGTACCAGGGCTGGACCTTCGGGGGCACCGTTCCGGGGCCGACGATCCACGTGCAGGTGGGCGACCGCGTCCGCATCAACGTGATCAACGAGTCGCCGATGCCGCACTCGATCGACTTCCACTCGGCGCGCATCCCGGCGAACGTCGCCTACCGCATGATCGTCCCGAAGGACTCCGTGCAGTTCGAGTTCACCGCGACCGACGCCGGGGCCTACATGGTCCACTGCGGCACCCCGCCGGTGACGATGCACATCATGCAGGGGATGTATCTCCCCATCATCGTGGACCCCAAGGGGGGCTGGGGGACGAAGGCCGACAAGGAGTTCGTGCTCGTGCAGAGCGAGTTCTACGCGAAGCCCGGCGACTCGACGACCGTGACCCAGCACCTGATGCTTCCCGACTGGGAGGCGCAGAAGGACAAGCGCGCGACGTACGTGGCCTTCAACGGCAAGGCGGGCCAGTACAAGGGACACCCGCTCAAGGTCGACGTCGGTGATCGCGTCCGCTTCTACGTGGTGAATGCGGGGCCGAACTTCGACAGCGACTTCCACATCGTGGGCGCCATCTTCGACCGGGTGTATCCCGACGGTGACCCGCGCCACGCCCTGGAAGGAGTGCAGACCTACGGAGTCCCCGCCGGCGGCGGCGTGGTGTTCGAGACGGTGTTCGACAAGGATCACAGCGGCGAGGGGATCTACCCCTTCGTGACCCACTCCTTCGCCGACGCGGAGAAGGGCGCCGTGGGGATGATCCAGGTGGGCACGCCGAAGGAACACACCTCCATGAGCCACTGAGGATGGAGGACCGGGCGACCGTGGTGATGAACGCCATCCGCAGGATCGTGAAGGCCCTGCGGCAGGCGGAGGTGAGCAGCACCGAGGGGCTGGCGGTGGGGGCCGCCCAGCTCTTCGTGCTGCGGGAGGTGGCGAAAGCGGGGGTGCTGACCGTGACCGAGCTGGCCCAGCGCACCGCCACCACCCAGAGCTCCGTGTCCGAGGTGGTGAGCCGCCTCGTGACGCGGGGCCTGGTCGTTCGGGGCCAGTCGGCGGACGACCGCCGGCGGGCCGCGATCACCCTCACCCCCGAGGGGGAGGCCCTCCTCGCCCGCACCACGGAAACGGTGCAGGAGCGGATGCTCGCCGCCTTCCGCCGCCTCTCCCCCGCCAGGCAGGAAGCGCTCGCGGGCGCACTCGGCGAGTGGATCGCGGAGTCGGGGCTGGGGGAGCTCGAGGCGACGATGTTCTTCGAGCCGGGGGACCGCATCGGCCGGTAGCCGGGAGCCGGCCGCCAGGGGCGCGCGGGGCTACGCCGTCGCGCGCGGCGCGTCCAGCATCGCGCGCACCCGGCGCGCCAGGTCGTCGGCGGTGAAGGGCTTCTGCAGCAGCACGCCGGGGTCGTTCGCGATGCCCCGCCGGATGATCTCGTCATCGGTGTAGCCGGACATGAAGAGCACCGGCACTCCGGGACGCAGGTGCTTCAGCAGCCGCGCCAGCTCCGCCCCGCCCATCCCCGGCATCACCGCGTCGGTGAGCACCAGGTCGATCGGCCCGGTGTGCCAGGTGAGCAGGTCGAGTGCCTCGCGGCCGTCGGCCGCCGAGATCACCCGGTATCCCCGCGCCTGGAGGATCCGGCTCGCCAGCGCGCGCACCGCGGGCTCGTCCTCCACGAGCAGCACGGACTCCGATCCGCCGGTGTCGGTCCTGGCCACGGCGGGCGCGATCGCCGCGGCGCCCGAGGTGGTGCGGGGGAGGAAGAGGCGGAAGGTGGTGCCCCGGCCCGGCCGGCTCTCGCAGAACACGTAGCCCCCCGTCTGCTTCACGATGCCGTACACCGTGGAGAGTCCCAGCCCCGTGCCCTCCCCCGGTCCCTTGGTGGTGAAGAAGGGCTCGAAGACGCGCGCCCGCACGTCGGGGGTCATCCCCGAGCCATTGTCGCTCACCGAGAGCTGCACGTACGCGCCCGGCACCGGCGTCACCCCGTCGATCGGGGTGCCGTCGAGCTCCACCTCCCGCGTCTCGATCGAGATCCGACCGCCCTCGGGCGGCATCGCGTCGCGCGCGTTGAGCAGCAGGTTCACCAGCACCTGCTCCACCTGCCCGGGGTCCGCCATCACCATCCCCGGCGCGTCGTTCAGGTCGGTGCGCACGGTGATGTCGGCGCCGAGGAGCCGGGTGATCGTGCGCTCCAGCCCGCGCACGATCTCGTTCACGTCGAGCGCCTCGGGACGCAGCAGCTGCCGCCGGCTGAAGGCGAGGAGCTGGCGGGTGAGCGCCGCCGCCCGGTCGGCCGCCGCCTGGATCTCCTGCAGGTCCTCGTGCCGCTCGTCGCCGGGCGGGGTGATGTCGAGCACCAGCTCGCCGTGCAGCTTGATCGCCGTGATCAGGTTGTTGAAGTCGTGCGCGATCCCGCCGGCGAGCTTCCCCACCGACTCGATCCGCTGCGCCTGGCGCAGCTGCGCCTCGAGCTCGCGCTGTCCCGTGAGGTCACGCGCGATCCCGAACACCCCGGTCACCGACTCTCCCGCCATGAGCGGGACGTTGGTGATCGCCATCTCGATGCGGCGTCCGGCCAGGGTGCGCACCGCGAGCTCGTAGTGCGACGCCTCGCCCGCGAGCGCCCGCCGGAAGCGCGCGAGGGCGAGTCCCGCGAACTCCGGCACCACGAAGGGGACGAAGCTCTGCCCTTCCAGCTCGTGCCACGCGATCCCGAGCAGCCGCTGCGCCGTGCGGTTCGCTTGCACGAACCGCCCCTCCCGATCCAGGAAGTACACCGCGTCGGGATGGTGGTCGAACAGGGAGCGGTACGAGGCCTCGGGGAGCCCGGATCGCGAGGGAGTCACGTGAACGCAGTGTCTGATGGGTTCGGCACGGAAATGGGAATACGATCGCCAGCGGTCGAGGAGCCGCTGGCGAATCCCGTACCCGGAGGGCGTCCGGCTACTCGCTCCCCAGCGCCCTGCCGCCGGCGGGGGCGGGGAGGGCGGCGATCGCGCCGCTCGCCGCATCCCCCAGCTCGAGCGCCGCCGGCAATCCCCCGCCGGCCTCGAGGGCCCCATCGAACGACACCACCACCCGGTGCACCCCCGGCGGGAGCGCGCGCAGCTCCAGCACCTCCCCCGCGCGCAGCAGCCACTCCCCGCCGCCGCCCAGGGAGAGCCGCACCGTCGCGTCGCCCGTGCCGCGCGCCATGAGGCGGCATCCCACGTTGCTCGCGACCTCGACCTCGGCGCGCTGCGTCACCGTGCCGCGCGCCGGCATCGACGCGTCCGTGCGGAGCACGCGGAGGCGCCGCACCGCGCCCACCTGGGCGACGATCTCCGCGCGCACCTCCTCCCGCGGCGCCGATGCCGGGCCGGCTACCTGCGCCCGGGCGGCTGGCACCGCGAGGAGGAGGAGCGCGGCGGCACCCACGACCGCGCAGCGGGTCGTGCGAGCCGTCGTCACGCGCGCGGGGGAGGGCATCGGCGCGCCGTCAGCGGGTCGCGGCGGCGCGCGCCGCGATCGCCGGCAGGTAGAGCGCGGCGGCGGTGCCGCTCCCCGCCGCGCTGCGCAGCTGCAGCGCGCCGCCAGCCACCCGGGCGAACTGCTCGACCAGGGCGAGCCCCATCCCCCGCCGCGCCCCCCGGCGGGTGCCGAAGAGTGGCTCGGCCGCGCTGGCGAGGACGGCGGGATCCATCCCGCAGCCGTCGTCCAGGATGGTGATCCGCGCATAGCGCCCGGAACCGAGCGACGCGGGGAACTCCGGGTCGCGTTCGCGCACGCTCACCCGCTCGATGCGCAGGGTGCAGTGTCCCCCGGGCGCGGTGGCCTCGCGCGCATTGGTGACGAGCGCCTCCACCGCCGACGCGAGCCGTTCACCCTCCACCGCGACGATCACCGACGGCGCCGCGGCGTCCACCGCGAGCGACCGGTCGGCGCCAAGCACCTCGCGCAGCTGCGGCGCCACCACGTCGGCCCACCGCGCGAGGTCGAGGTTCTCCACCGGCGGGGTGGCGGGCCGCGCCAGCTCGTGCAGTGCCTGGCTGAGCGCGGCCGCGCGGCGCGTCGCCGCGAGGATCTCCACGGCGTCCTCGCGCGCGGCGCTGTCGTGCGGCAGGTCCTCGAGGAGCAGCTCGCCATAGCTGCTGATCGCGGTGAGCACGTTGTTCAGCTCGTGCGCCACCTTGCCGGCGAACCGGCCGAGCGCCGCCGCCACCAGCGGGTCCGGCGACGCAACCAGCCGCGCGGGACCCGGCTCCACGGCAGCGAAGGCGCGGGGGGGCGTGACGAGCGAGCGGGAGGGGGAGGGCGAGGAGAGGGGGCGGGGCATCGTGGGATCAGGAGGGAGTGTCCCGGCGCCGGTCATCCGGCGTCCTGATCCGAGTATCGGTCGCTGCGCGCGCGGCGTGCCTTCCTGCCTTCCCTTGCCGGCGCCGCGTGACGATCGTCCACGGCATGATGCCGACGCCCATGCCCCACGCCCCTGCCGGCGACGCCGATCCCTGGCGCACCGCCGTGCTCGAGCCGCTGCTGCGGGGCCTGGCGCACGCCCTCGCCAATCGCGCCACCGCGCTCGACGGACTGGCGGTGGAAGTGGGAGAGGGACGCTCGCCGGCCGGGGAACTCGCCGCCGAGCTGCACGCGGAGGTCGCGCGGCTCCTCGCGGTCCACCGTGACCTCCGCGCCCTCCTTCCCGATGGCGCGGGAGAGGAGCCGGCGGACCTGCGCGACCTGGCGCAGGAAGCGGCGTCGGTCGCGGCCTGCTGGCCCGCGGGGTCGCTCGCGCCGGCGATGGTCGCCGGCGATGCCCCGGCCGTGCGCGTGGTGCGCTCCGCCGCGGTGCGGGTGATCGTGGGGATGCTCGTGCACGTGGGGCCCGGCGCGCCGGCGCCGGAGGTCGTTCTCGGCGGCGACGAGATGGCCGCCACGCTGCGTGTCACGCGGGGCGACCGCACCGCGCCGCGCGACGAGGGCGCGCCGGCGTGGCGCGAGCAGGTAGCGGCGCAGGCCCGGGCGATGGGGGGCGAGGTGGACTGGGGAGCGGGCAGCGCGGAGCTGCGGCTCCCCTCCCTGCGCGCGCTGCGCGCCGCCGCGACGGGTCAGGCCACGTAGCGGAGCGAGCCCCCCTCGCGCTCGATCACCCGCGCGAGGGCGAGGTGCACCTCGGGATCGAAGCGCGTGCCCACGTGCGAGGCGATGATCCCGAGTGCGTCCGCGGGCGCGAGGGCATCGCGCCCCGGGCGCCGCGACGTCAGCGCGTCGTAGGCGTCGGAGACGGCGAGGATCCGGCCGCCGATGGAGATCTCCTCCCCCGCGATCCGGTTGGGGTACCCGCGCCCGTCGTATCGCTCGTGGTGGTCGGCCACGTACTGCTCGACCACGCCGAGCTTGAGCGGGCCGAGGATCTCCAGCCCGATGTGCACGTGCTCCTGCACGTGGGCGTACTCCTCGGTCGAGAGCCCGCCCTCCTTGTGCAGCACCGACTCGCGCACGCCGATCATCCCCACGTCGTGCAGCTGCCCCGCGAGGCGCACCTGCTCCACCATCCCCGGGGGAAGGAACATCGCCTCGGCGATCGAGGCGGCGAGGGCACCCACGCGGCGCGAGTGCCCGCGGAGGAACTCGCTCTTCGCTTCCATCGCGCTGATCAGCGTCTCGGTCACGCGCAGCGTCACGGCCGTGTGGAACTCGTGCTTCTGCCGCTCCAGCTCCAGGGTGCGCAGCGCCACTTCCTGGCGGATCGAGTCCTCCACGTGGCGGCGCGCGGCGTCGAGCCGCCGGCGGTGGATCGCCTGCTCGAGCGCCTCCTCGAGCCGCCCCAGCTCCACCGGCTTGGTGAGGTAGTCGAGCGCCCCCTCGGCAAGCGCCGCGCGCGCCGAGGCCGCGTCGTCCACCCCGGTGAGCATGACGACGGCGAGCGCGGGATTCACCTCGAGGGCGCGCGGGACCAGGTCGAGCCCCGACATCCCCGGCATGCGCACGTCCGAGATCATGGCGTCCACGTGCTGCGTGCGGAGCAGCTCGATCGCCGCCTCGGCGCTCGACGCGGTGAGCACGATGAAGCCGCGGCGGCGGAAGAAGGTGGCGATGGACCCGGCGACGAGCTCCTCGTCGTCGACCACGAGGAGCTGGCGGCGCTGGAAGGCGAGGGCGGCGTGCAGCCCCGTGGCGGGGGACGTGGAGATCACGGGCGGCATGGGGCCCTCCGGGGCCTGGCGGTGGGCGAACGGGGCGCTCATGCGGAGCGGCGGGCGGGGGCGAGCTGCTCGCGCAGCCGCTGGATGGCCGAGGTGCGGAGCCGCGAGATGCGCGACTCGGAGAGGTGCATCACCTCCGCGACCTCGCCGCGGGAGAGCTCCTCGAAGTAGGTCAGGGTGAGGACGGCGCGCTCCTGCGCGGGGAGGGCGAGGATCGCGTCGCGCAGTCGCGCCGCCTGCTCCTCGCCGATCACCAGCTCGTCGGGCGCGGGCGCGGTGGTGCAGGCCACGTCGCGGATGCGGCGCGCCTCGGGGTCGTCGTCCACCGGGTCGTCGAGGGAGAGCGGCTCGTGGCGCGCGAGCTCCGCCTGCCACTGCCAGAGGGTGGGAAGGTCCACGCCCGCGTGGCGCGCGACGTCGCGCGGGGTGGCCGCCCCGCGCGCCTCGCGCCGCGCCGCCGACTCGGCGTCGGCCAGGCAGCGCGCCTTGCGCCGCACGGAGCGCGGCGCCGGGTCGAGGCGGCGCAGCTCGTCGAGCATCGCGCCGTGGATCCTCGGGACCGCGTAGGTGCTGAAAGCGAGCCCGCGCGAGGGGTCGAACTCGTCCACCGCCTGGAGGAGTCCCACCGAGCCGGCGCTCACCAGCTCCGCGACGCCGACGGCGGCTCCGAGCCTCCGCGCGACCCGGCGGGCGAGGTGGTGCACGAGCCCCAGGTGCTGCTCGACGAGGGCATCACGCGCGGCGTCGGCCGGTGGGGTCTCGGGGGTCCAGGGGGCCCCGAAGTCGGGCGACTCGCTGGAACGACGGGTGGGGGGCGGAGCGATCGGGGCGGCCAGCATCGGCGGTCCGTGGAGGGAGGTTGGCCTTCAGTGAAGGCACCCTCCGTTCCCAACGCTGTCCGCACATCAGCGCCGCCAGGCTGTTCCGTGTAAGCCGTTGTTGATCAACTATTTGCCTAGCCCGTTTCCGCTAGCACACACTCGAATATTTGTGATGTTCCGGTACTGGAACCCGGCATTTTCTGCCGCTTCGGCAAAAATTGCCGTCGGAATAATTCCGCCGGGCCGGGTCCGCCGCGCCGGCACATCGGCACGACCGATCGAGCGGATCGAGCGGGCTGAGCGGAAACCCCGCCTGCAACAGACTCAACGACCATGAAGCAAATGAAAAGAATGACCCGCATCGCCCCCCGCGGCACGGCGCTCCGCGCGCGCCGGAAAGGATGTGCTTCATTCACATCATTCCATTCATGTCTGTTGGGCAGTTTTGTCTCGCGACGTTGCCGTTTCCGCTCGACCCGCTCCATTCGATCGATCGGCCGTGCCCATGGCCCGGCGCGACGAACGAGCGACTACGGCTCGCCGTTCAGCTTGTAGCGGAGCGTGCGGGGGCTCATGCCGAGGAGGGTGGCGGCGCGCGTCCGGTTGCCGCCGGCGCGCTCGAGTGCCTCCTGGATGGCGAGGCGTTCCAGCTCGTCGATGCGCAGGGTGGGGAGGACGAGGCGCCCCGCCGCCGCGGCGGGGCCGGCGATGCTCGCGCTGCCCGCGGTCGCGGCGTCGGGCCCCACCGCCGCGCCGACGCCCCCCGCGAGCCGGTTGATCCGCTCGAAGTGCCAGGGCTCGAGCACCGGCACCGAGTGCGTCACCACCGCGCGCTCCACCTCGTTCTTCAGCTCGCGGATGTTGCCGGGCCAGGAGTAGCTCCGCAGCAGGCCGAGCGTCGCGGGGCTGAAGCGCTCGAAGCCGCGCGTGTTCTCCTCGGCGGCGCGCAGCGCGAAGTGCGCGGCGAGCAGGGGGAGGTCCTCGAGCCGCTCGCGCAGCGGGGGCACCACGATGTGCAGCACGTCGAGCCGATAGTAGAGATCCTCGCGGAAGCGCCCCTCGCGCGCCCACTGCTCCAGGTCGCGGTTCGTGGTGGCGATCACGCGCACGTCCACCCGGATCGGCTCACTCCCCCCCACGCGCTCGAACTCCCGCTCCTGGAGCACGCGCAGCAGCTTGGACTGGAGGTCGAGGCGCATCTCCGAGATCTCGTCGAGCAGGAGCGTTCCCCCGTCGGCGAGGGAGAAGGCGCCGTCGGTGCGGCGGATCGCCCCGGTGAAGGCCCCCTTTTCGTGGCCGAACAGCTGGCTCTCCAGCAGGTGCTCGGCGAAGGCGGGGCAGTTGCGCGCCACGAACGGCCGCGCGCGGCGGGCAGACGCCAGGTGGATCGCGCGCGCCACCAGCTCCTTGCCCGTGCCCGATTCCCCCTGGACGAGCACCGTCGCCTTCACCGAGGCGGCGGTGTCGATCAGCTGCAGCACGCGGCGCATCGGCGCGGAGCCGCCGATGAGGGGGCGCGCGCCGCGCGCGGCCAGCACCTCCTGCCGGAGTGCCTCGTTCTCGCGCCGCAACCGGATCAGCTCGAGCCCCTTGGATACGGACAGCTCGAGCTGCTCGGCGCGCACCGGCTTGGTGATGTAGTCGATCGCGCCCGCCTTGATCGCCAGCACCGCCTGGTCGATCGAGCCGAATCCGGTGAGCAGGATGAAGGGGATCTCCTGCCCCTCGCGGCGGAGGATCTCGAGGAACTCGAGCCCGGAGACGTGCGGCATCCGGAAGTCCGAGATGACCAGGTCCACCGGCTGCTGCGAGAGGACCTTCAGCGCCTCCGCGACCCCCGCGGCGCCGACCGGCTCGTGGCCCATCCGCTCCAGGGCATCCTGGAGCACTTCGCGGATCCTGGCGTCGTCGTCGACGTAGAGGATGGTGGCCATGCGGGGGGATGAGGGGGCAGAGCTTGCCGCATGCAGATGACGGGCGCGGCCCCCCTCGCGGCACAAATTTCCGGGGCCAG
>DASWVQ010000105.1:0-11062 GCA_036401195.1 Gemmatimonadaceae bacterium | reverse complement strand
GCCCCGGCCTGCCGGAGCATCTTGTCCACGAGGGTCGTCTTGCCGTGATCGACGTGCGCGATGATGGCGACGTTGCGAATATCCATAGCCCCTAAATATAGGGGGCATACGGACTTAAATACAAGGTACGGGGACGGTTGGCGGGAGTCACCAACGACGGGGGCCCGAAGCCCGAGGCCCGAACCCGGAAGGCCGAAGCCCGGAGCCTGGCGGCCACCCGCCGGCGGTCGCCGGGGGCGACCAACGGGTCGCCACGCTCGCCCCGAGCAACTGCCGACACTGCCAAGGTCGCGAAGGGGCGAAGGTCGCCAAGGGGCGAAGGTCGCCAAGGCCACCAGGGCCCTTTGCGCCCTTCGCCCCCTCGCGACCGTGTCGGGACCGGCGGTTGCTCTCCAGCGCGGTCGCCGGGCCTGCCCTTGGCGCGATGGCCTGGGCAAACCCATACCCGAAGCGGCGTGCGCCACTTGTTCCGCCGCTGGCTCGGTCCCATCCACGACCCCGCTATATCGCCACATTTCGCTCGGCTCGCCATCGGGGGATCACGCGTCAAATGTGTACGCGAATTTCCTCTGGCGCGGCAGCGAATCGGCACATAAGGTGACGTCAGGGATCGCGAGGCGATTCCACGCTTCACCCAACCGCAGGAGGTGCGCCGATGAATGAGCAGGACGCGGTCGTGAACACCGATTACCCGCACGGGCGCGGGTACGGACACGACTACTTGCGCGGCGGAGAGGTCCTGGGCGGCTACGGCTACGCAGAACGGGAGGAGTACGAGAAGGCACGCGGCGAGCTCACCCAGCAGGCTCGCAGGGACGACGACGACGATCGCTGAACGCCGGCGAATCCCCACCACGAACGAGGCGCTCACCACGAGGGTGAGCGCCTCTTTGCATTGCATCCGAACCACTCGACGGGAGTGAACGAGACGAGCGACGAGCGACGAGCGACCAGCGACGCCCCGGCGCACCGCGGCCGACCGTCGGGCTCTGGCGCGCGATGGCCTCGCTCGTCCCTCGTCGCCAGTCGCCAGTCGCTCTTCTCGTCCGGGCCCGTCTTGAACTCCCCCCTACGGGTGGAGGTGCGCCTCGCGCTCGTACATCTCCCGCCGCTCCAGCTGCACGGTCACGTGGTGGATCCCCAGCGCCGCCATCGCGTCCTGGATCTCCTCCAGCGCCCCCTGGTGCCGCTCGGGCTCGCGCACCACCGCGTGCGCACTCATCGCCACCACCCCGCTCGTCACCGTCCACACGTGCAGGTCGTGCACGTGCTCCACCGACGGGATGCAGCACAGCTGCGCGCGCACCTCCTGCACCGAGATGTGCCGCGGCGTCGCCTCCAGCAGCACGTCCACCGACTCCGACACCAGCCGCCACGCGCCGCGGGCGATCAGCAGCGTGGAGAGGATGGAGGTGATCGGGTCCACCTGGAGCCACCCGGTGTACCGGATCACCAGCGCCGCGATCACCGTCGCCACCGACGCGAGGAGGTCGCCCAGCACGTGCAGGTACGCCCCCCGCACGTTGAGGCTCGCCTTCCCCACCGGGTGCAGCGCGAGGGCGGCGCCCACGTTGACCACCAGCCCGCCCGCCGCGATCACCAGCATCACCCCCGAGCCCACCGCCTCGGGGTGCCGCAGCCGGAGCACCGCCTCCACCACGATCCACACGGAGAGGGCCAGCAGCGCGGCCCCGTTGATGAAGGCGGCGAGGATCTCCCAGCGCAGGTAGCCGAAGGTCTTCTCCGGCGTGGCATGCTGCCGGCTGAACCAGGCCACGAACAGCGACAGGCCCAGCGCGCCCACGTCGGTGAGCATGTGCCCCGCATCGGCGAGGAGCGCCAGGGAGTTGGAGAGGATCCCGCCCACCACCTCGGCGACCATGAACACCGCCGTGAGCGCGAGAGCGATGCGCAGCGCCTTCGTGCCGCGCTGGTGCTCCGCGTCGGTGCGCCCGTTCAGCAGCGCGGCGGCGTGCCCGCCGCCGGGGCCGTGCGAACAGTTCGCGTGCGAATCCATGCGGGAAAGCTAGCCGCCGGCCGCGGGGGGGGCGACGCGGGCGCCCCCGTGGCCGGCGTCGTCCCTCGCGCCGCCCGTGCCGGCGCCCGCCTCGCGGCCGGCGATGCGCGCCGCCAGCCGGATCGCCGCGACCATGCTCCCCGCGTCGGCCACACCGCGCCCCGCGATGTCGAGCGCCGTGCCGTGATCGGGGCTGGTGCGCACGAAGGGGAGGCCGAGGGTCACGTTCACCGCGCTGCCGAACGACGCCACCTTGATCGCGGTCATCCCCACGTCGTGATAGGGGGCGATCACCGCGTCGAAGGCGCCGCGCATGGCGCGCACGAACACGGTGTCCGCGGGAAAGGGCCCGGCGAGCCCGTTCGCCCGGGCCGCGGGGGCGAGCACGTCGTCGTCCTCGCGCCCGAAGCGGCCGCCGTCGCCCGCGTGCGGGTTGAGGGCGCAGAGCGCGATGCGCGGCTCCGCGATCCCGAACCACTGCTGCAGTCCCGCGCGGGTCACCTGCGCGGCCTGCCGGATCGCCCCGGCGGTCACCGCCCCGGGGACCTCCCGCAGCGGGATGTGCGTGGTGGCGAGCACCACCCGCAGCGTGTCCGACGCGAGCATCATCGCCACCTTCGCCCCCGTGAGCGCGGCCAGCATCTCGGTGTGGCCCGGGAAGTCGTACCCGCCGGCGAGCAGCGCGTGCTTGTCGATGGGCGCGGTGACGATCCCGTCGACCGCGCCAGCCTGCGCGAGCCGCACGGCGCGCGTGATCGCCTCCCCCGCGAGGCGGCCCGCGACGGCGGCGCCCAGCGCCGGCGCCCACCGCCCCACGCTCTCCTCCGGGGCGATCCCCGCGCCCTCGGGGCCCACGATCACGAACTCGGCGAGCGCCACGATCTCCGGCTCGGCGAGCGCCTTCGCGGTGATCTCGGGGCCGATCCCCCGCGGGTCACCGAGGGTGATCGCGAGGCGCGGCCGGCGGGGTGAGGAGGCGGTCGTCATGGTGCCGGAAATCTAGCCCCGTTCGCGGCGCCGGCCCACGCGACTCGGGCCCGTTGCGCCGGACCGGTGGGGTGAGAAAACCACGATACGAGCGAGAAGGCCTCGTCGCTCCGCGCGCATCCCGGGGTCCATCGCGCCGGACAGACGGGGGGATGATGAGGGGAACGAGCTGTACCCCCTGATCGCTCCTCCCCGGGCGAGGTGCATCGCGACGGACCGTTGGACGGAAAAAAAAACGAGAAGAACGAGAAGGGCGAAAAACACCGGGCGACACCACGGGAGGTCACACTCCCGGTCGTTGAAGGTTTCGCTCTTCTCGCTCTTCTCGCTCTTCTCTCACCCAACCGGTCCGGCGCGATGTACCTCGTCGCATGAGGAGGGATCGGGGGTCCAGATGGTACCCCCTCCTCGTCTCCCCGTCTGTCCGGCGCGACGAGCCGTCAGCGCGCCAGGTCAGACGGCCCGAGGCCGTCGAGCTTCTCGGTGATGAAGACGCGCTTGCGCAGCCCGTCGATCAGGCGGCGGAAGGAGCCTTCCTGCGCCAGCGACTCGCGGATCCGGTCGTGCAGGTCCTCGAGGCGCGGGTCGCCCCCTTCCTTCAGCGCCACCACCTGCATCGCCACGAACTTCGGCGCGCCGGTGGGGGTGGGGAGGGAGAAGGTGACGATGTCCCCCGCCTTCTTCCCCTCGATCGCCTTCTGGTACGGCTCGGGGAGCTGCGTGCGCGCCAGCGCCGGCAGCGCCGTTTCCTCTCGGCTGCCGAAGTCGTGGTGCGCCTTGGCGAGGGAGTCGAAGGTCGCCCCGCGCCGCCAGGCCGCCGCCACCGAGTCGGCCATCACCGCGGCGCGCTGCGCGTCGGCGGAGTCGATCTCGGGGCGAATCAGGATGTGGCGCGACTTCACCTCACCCGGCTGCACCCGGTCGACGCGGATGATGTGGTAGCCGAAGGGGGTCTCGACCACGGGGCTCAGCTGCCCCGGCGCCATGGAGAAGATCCACGCCTCGAAGGCGGGGACCATCATCCCGCGGCGCGCCCACCCCAGGTCGCCCCCCACGTCCTTCGTCCCGTCCATCGACTCGCGCTTCGCGATCTTCTCGAAGTCCCCGCCCGCCTTGATCTCGGCGAGCAGCGACTCCGCCTTCGCCTTCGCGCGGGCCTTCGCGGCCTCCGACGCCTCGGTGCGCACCACGATCTGGCGGATGGTGATGCTGTCGGCGCGCTTGCCGAAGGCGCCGCGGTTCCGCTCGAACGCCTCGCGGATGTCGGCCTCGGTGACCGGCACCGGCACCAGCTTCCCGGCACGGCGCAGCGAGTCGATCGCGCGCTGCTGGAGCTGGTTGCGGCGGATCTGCTCCGTCATCATGCGCCGGTACTCTTCCGGCGTGCCGAAGCCGGCCTGGCGCAGCGAGGTGCGGAATTCGGCGTCCGAGGGAAACTGGTCCCGGACGCGCTTCACCTGCTGCTCGACGGAGTTGGTCACGTCCACGTCGGGCACCTCGATCTTCAGCTCCTTCGCCTTCAGGAGCACGACTTCCTCGTCGATCATCTCGCTGAGGGTCGAGCGCACGAGGGCCATGAACTGCGCCGAGTCGGCGGGGACCTGCACCCCCTGCTGCCGCTTGGCGTTGAGGCGCTCCTGGACCTGGTACCAGGTGATCGGGGTGTCACCCACCACCCCGACGATCCGGTCCAGAGGGATCACGTCGCGGCCGCCCGCCGCCTGCGCCAGGAGGGCGCGGGCGGGGGTGGCGAGGGCGACGACCAGCAGGGCGAGGACGGTCTTCTTCAGCATGCGTCCAGTACCCATGGAACGGCGGCGAGGTCCGCCGCTCACGGATGCGCCGGCGCCGGCTGCGGCTGCGGCTGCCCGGCCCCGGTCGGGGGCACCGGGGGCCGGTCGGCATGCGGGTTCTGCCCGGAGCCCATCGGTCCCATCGGGACGGGCACGGACGACTTCGGCTGCGTGGCCGCGCGGGTGGAGTCGCTCACCTGCCGGAGCTTCTGCGCGGCTTCCACGGCGCGGTCGATCCCCTGCGCGTTGACCTTCCCTTCGTACTTGGCGCGGAGGGCGCCGGCGAGGGGGGGCGGCACCGGCACCGGCTGCGCCTCCCCCTTCATGATCTTGTCGAGCATCGCCTCCACGCGGGTGGCGGCGAGCTTCTCCCGGTCCGACTCGCTCTTCGCGCTGTCCGCGAGCTGCCTGGGGTCGATCCCGAGCCCGCTCCAGAGCTGGAGCAGCATCGCGTTCCAGTCGGTCGCGAGCTGCGCCTTCTGCTCGGCGGCGAGGTCGATCTTCGCCTGCTCCGCCTCGCGGAGGAGGAGCTCGCGGCTGCCGACGATCTGGATGAAGCGCACGACGTCGGAGTCCGGCGCGGCCACGATCTGCTGCGTGAGCTGCCCCGCCTGCGGCACGGAGTTGATCCACATGAGGACGCGCCCCACGGTCAGCTCGCCGCCGTTGAACTTCGCCACCGGCGCGTCGTCGTCCTGGTGCGCCGCCGGCTCGCGCGCGGCGTCACGGACGAGCTTCGCCGCCCCGTCGCGCACCTGGAGGTGCGCCTTCTCGGTGAGCTGCGCGTTGTAGGTGCTCTCGGCGACCATCACCGCGCCCTGGCCGTAGCGCTGCGCGAACTCCGACTTCACCGCCGCGTAGGGCATGCGCTGCACGATGTGCCAGCCGAACTGCGAGCGCACCGGCGGCGAGATCTCCCCCGGCTTGAGCGCGGCGACCGCGTTCGAGAACTCGGAGACCATCTCGCGCTTGTTGAACACGGGGAGCATGCCGCCGCGCTGGCCGGCGCCCGGCTCGGTGCTGTACTTCGCCACCTGCTGCGCGAAGTTCGCGTCGGTCGTCTGCGCCCGCACCTGGTCGGCGAGGCGCTTCACCGAGTCCTGCTGCGCCTGCGTCATGGTGGGGTTCACGCCGAGCAGGATGTGCCGCGCCGCGTACAGGTCGTTGGCGGCCTTGTTGTAGGCCTCCTCCGAGCCGGAATCGGCGACCCAGCCCTTCGCGAGCGAGTCGCGAAGCTTCTGGATCTTCATGTTGGCGATGTACCCCTCGGCCGCCTTCTCGATCGTCTTCGGGTCATTCAGGGAGTCGCCGTGCGCTGCCGCCATGGCGAGCAGCTGGTAGTTCGTCCAGAGGTCGGCGATGATCGTCGCCGTCTCCTTGTTCACCGGGATCTGGAGGGTGGTGTTCCCCAGCAGCTCGGAGAGGCGGGTGACGGAGAGCTCCTGCGAGCCCGCGCGGGCGGCGACGTCCACGTGCGCGGTGAAGGCCTCCTTGAGGCCCTGGCAGGCCGACAGGGAGAGCACGGCCGCGGCGATGGCGGCAAGACGGCGGGTTCGGATCATTGACGGATTGGGAGGATCGGGCGCCTACGCGACGAGACTGCGCAGCGCCCGCACGAGACCGTCCAGCATCGCGCCCCCCCCCAGCCGCACGAGCTTGAGCGAAAGGGGATGGGCACGGCGGACCTCGGCCTGGAACTGCACGTCGTGGAAGGCCGCGGAGAGCCCCTTGACCCGGGGCGCCGCGGTATCCCGGAAGTTAATGCGCCCCTCGTTGCCGCGCACAAGGATGCCCTCCACCCCCAGCTGCCCCCCGAGGATCCGGAGGGCGGCGATCGCCAGCATGGCCTCGGCCGGGGCCGGGAGGGGGCCGAAGCGGTCGCGCAGCTCCCCACGGAGGGTGTCGATCTCCCCCATCTCCGAGGCCCGGGAGAGCCGCCGGTACACGTCGAGCTTCGCGTCCTGGGCGGGCACGTAGTCGTCGGGGAGGTAGTTCGGGATGTCGGCCGACACGTCGGCGGGGACCACCCGGGGGGCCGAGTCGCCGAGCATCACGCGCTTCACCGTCTCCTCGAGGAGGCGGAGGTAGAGGTCGAACCCCACCGCGTGCACGTACCCCGACTGCTCCGCGCCGAGGAGGTTCCCCGCCCCGCGCAGCTCCATGTCCTTGAGGGCGATGCGGTACCCCGCGCCCAGCTCCGTGTGGTGCTCGAGCACGGCGAGGCGGCGCTCCGCGTCCTCGTCCACCCCGCTGTCCGGGACGAGCAGGTAGCAGTAGGCGCGGCGGTGCGAGCGGCCCACGCGGCCGCGGAGCTGGTAGAGCTGCGCGAGGCCGAAGTGGTCGGCGCGGTTCACGAACATGGTGTTCGCGTTCGGCACGTCGAGCCCGCTCTCCACGATGAGGGTGGAGACGAGGACGTCCACCTCCCCGCTCACGAAGCGGTGCATCACCTCCTCGAGCTCCTTGTCCTTCATCTGGCCGTGCCCCACCGCGATGCGCGCCCGCGGCACGATGCGCTGGATGCTGTCGGCCCAGGCCTGGATCGTCTCGATGCGGTTGTGCACGAAGAACACCTGCCCGCCGCGATCCAGCTCGCGCGAGATCCCCTCCTCGATCAGCGCCTCGTCGTTCGGCTCCACGTACGTGAGCACCGGCGAGCGGTCGCGCGGCGGCGTCTGCATCACCGTCATGTCGCGCAGGCCGGCGAGCGACATGTGCAGGGTGCGCGGGATCGGCGTCGCCGTGAGCGTGAGCACGTCGGTGTCGAGCTTGAGCTGCTTGAGCGCCTCCTTGTGCTTCACCCCGAAGCGGTGCTCCTCGTCCACGATGATCAGCCCCAGGCGCTGGAACTTCACGTCGGGGCTCAGCAGGCGGTGCGTGCCCACGACCACGTCGATCTTGCCTTCCGCGAGCTCGGCGAGGACCTGGGCCTGCTCCTTCGCCGACTGGAAGCGCGAGAGGGCGGCGACGCGGATGGGGAAGTCGGCGAAGCGCTCGCTGAAGGTGCGCAGGTGCTGGTCGGCGAGGATCGTCGTGGGGACGAGCACCGCCACCTGCCGCTCGGACTGCACCGCCTTGAAGGCCGCGCGCACGGCGATCTCGGTCTTGCCGTAGCCCACGTCGCCCACGAGGAGGCGGTCCATGGGGCGCGCCCCCTCCATGTCCTGCTTCACCTCGGTGGTGGCGCGGCGCTGGTCGGGCGTGTCCTCGAAGAGGAAGCTCGACTCGAGCTGCCGCTGCCAGGCGCCGTCGGGATGGTGCGGGGGGCGGGCGGCGAGCTGCCGGCGGGCGTACAGGTCGAGCAGCTCCTGCGTCATCTCCTGGATCGCGGCGCGCGTGCGGTCGCGCTGCTGCGACCAGCGGCGCCCGCCCAGCTTGTGCAGCCGCGGCGGGGGCGAATCCTCCGACACGTCCGCCGCGGAGCGGAAGCGCTCCACCTGGTCGATGCGGTAGAGCGGGACGTTGAGGCGGTCGCCCCCCTCGTACTCGATGACCGCGACCTCGATCGTGCTCTCGCGCACGAAGATGGTCTCGATGCCGCGGTAGATCCCGACGCCATGCTCCAGGTGCACGACGAAGTCGCCCGGCTTGAGCGTGAGGGTGTCGATCGGCGCGCCGCCGGCGTACTTGCGCGCGCGGCGGATGCGCCGCTCGCGGCGGAACACCTGGTGGTCGGTGAGGACGCGGAGCCCCGGCCCCCCGGCGGTGCCCGGCGGGATGACGAAGCCGCCATCGAGCACGCCGATCGCCAGCACGGCGGGGCTGCGCGAGCGCTCCCCCTCGTCGAGCAGCTCCTCGAGCCGCTCCACCTGCCCCTCGTTGTCGCAGAGGATCAGCGTGGGCATCCCGTCGCGCACGAGGCGGCGGAGCTGCTTCACGTCGCGGTTGACCGGGTCGGGCTCCCGGAAGGGGAACACGAGCTCCGGCGCCTCCCCCTCGCCCGCGTCGACCACGATCGCGCCGAAACCGCGCATCGCCGCGCTCACCGCGGCGGGGGACTCGAACAGCGCCTCGCGCGCGGGGACGTCCTCGCCGCGCCGGCGGGCGAGGTCCATGTGGTGGCTCGCCTCCTCCCAGGTGCGCTGGAGCTCGGGCTCGAGGTGCGTCCCGGCGGGAATGAGCAGCAGCGTGTCGGGGGGGAAGAGGTCGTGCAGGGGGAGGCGCTCGAACTCCCCCACGTCGTCGTGCACCGCGCCGTCCACCGGCAGCACCACCGCCAGCTCGGCCTCGCGCGAGGAGCGCTGCGTGGCGAGGTCGAAGTAGCGGAGGTCGGAGATCTCGTCCCCCCAGAACTCGGCGCGCACCGGCTCGGGCATGCCGAAGGCGTACACGTCGAGGATGCCGCCGCGCAGGGAGAACTGGGCGACGTCCTCCACCATCGGCACGCGCTCGAGGCCGATCGACTCGAGGTGGGCGACGATGTCCATCGGGCGCCGTACGTCGCCCTTGCGCAGCTCGAGCCGCAGGTCGCGGAGGGCGCGGGGCATGCGCGTGCGCTCGAGGAGGGCGCGGACGGTGGTGAGGAGCACGCGGACGGCGCCCCGGTTCACCAGCTCCAGCGTCTCCACCCGCTCGCCGGCCACCTCCATGTGCGGCTCGGCCTCGCCGAAGGCCTCGCGCGGGGGGTAGAAGGCGACGCCGCCCTCGCCGCCGAGGAGGGACTGGAGGTCGGCGAGCCAGCGCTCGGCGGCGGCGACGCCGTCGGCGGCGACCACGATGAAGCGGTCGGGGCGGGCGCGGGTGAGGGCGGCGAGGATGGCCGCGTCGGCGGAGCCGGCGAGCCCGCCCACCCGGAGGTGGTGGCGGGGGCGAGGTAGCGTGCCCAGCAGCCGGGTGAACGCCGGGAGGCGCTCGACCGTATCAAGGATGCTGGTGCGCGACCCGGAGGGTCGCCTGGGGACTGCAGGGCTGCTGGTCATGCCTTGGATCTGGGGGCGGAAAGCTAGACGGAGCCGTTCCCCGGGGTCAATTTTCGAAAGGGCGCGAAGGGGGTCTTGACGGCCCGGCTTCTGCGTCCAAGGTTGTATACAGATCTCACGGGAGCGTTTCGATGCGCAGGCTCGTCCGCACCACCTCGCGCTCACTGCCGGTGCTCGCCGCCGCGGTCCTGTCGGCGTGCGCGCCGGCCACCACGGCGACGCGGGTCACCGGCGCGGAGGCGATCCGCGCGACGCTGGATTCCGCCGGCCTGCTCGCGCAGGAGCCGGGACCGGAGATCCGCGTCCGCACCGAGCAGGAGTTCGGCAACTCCGATTACATCGAAGCAGTGCTCCGGCTGGACGACGACGCCTACGTGATGGTAGTGAACGTGGGCCCGGATGGCTACGCGCGGGTGATCTTCCCCGAGTCCCCGTCCGACGACGGCCTGCTGCGGGCGGGGCGGTCGTACAAGCTCCCCACCTTCTTCCCCGGCTTCGCCACGAACGTGTCGGCGGTGAGCAGCGGCTACAACGCGTTCGTGCCCTTCCGGCGGAGCGAGTTCGCCTCGGTCCTGGCGCAGGGGCCGGGCTACGTGTTCGCGATCGCGTCGTCGCGCCCGATGAACCTCCAGATGGTGGAGGACTTCGGGATGTGGGACGACTACCGGATCCCGAGCGACGGGATGCTGCTGGACCCCCGCTTCCTCGTGCGGTACTACCAGGAGGCCGCGCTGGGCGAGGGACGCATCTCCGGGGTGACGGCGGCGGTGGCGCGTTACGCGGGCTGGGTGCCGGCGATGACGCGGCTGGCGTCGGCGTCGTGCGCCTGGGGCTACGGGCCGCGCTTCAGTTCCCTCGCGTCGATGCGGCTGGGCTACGGCTTCGGCGCGTACCCCATCTGGGCGACGACCGCCTCCATGGGCTATGGCGCGGGCGGGTACTGCCCGGGTGGGACGATGTACCGGCCGTACATGGCGTTCAATCCGCTCATGTACCCGCACCAGGTGGCGCAGGGACCCACGACGCAGGCGCCGACGGACAGCGGCTCGACGCAGCCGAACCCACGGCCGAAGACGCGCCCGGTGGGGCACCCGCTCGACCCGGACAACCCGCCCCTCCCCGCGACGCCGGCGGTGATCACCGACGGGGAGACGATCCTGCTCACCCCGCAGGCGCGGGCGATGGCGCGCCGCGAGGCGTTGCTCGAGCGCGACCGGCGGCTGATCGAGGGCTCGGGGGGCCCGGCCTGGACGCGTCGCGCCGGATCGACCGGCCGGCCGATCCCGCGCGGGGCGGAGTCGAGCGGTTCCGCGGGCGGACGCAGCGGCGGCACGACGTCGCTCCCG
>DASWVQ010000104.1:0-3534 GCA_036401195.1 Gemmatimonadaceae bacterium | reverse complement strand
CGGCTCAGGAACCCGCGCCGGCTCCCAAGGCAGTCGCTCCGCCGCCGAGCTCGGCTCGCCCGATGCTGGCGCCGGGTGCCGCGGTGTCGGCCCCGATGAGCGCCCCGCCAACCGCGCCGGCGGCTCCTCCCACCCCGCCAGCCGCGGCGGAGCAGGTTGCCGTGGGGTCGGGTGGCGCCGGCGCGGACTCCTCTCGCGCCGGAATGGCGGGCGGGGTGTCGGGAGTGGTGGCGCGGGTGGCGCGGAACGCGGAGCCCCGCGTCGCCGCCCAGGCTCGCGCCGAGGATGCCGCGACGAAGGCCCGACGGTCACCTCCAAGCGCAGTGATGGTTTCTGGAGCCATGAACACGCCAGGAATCGGCTGCTATCGCGTCATTTCCAGTATCGCGTCACAGCTCCACCTCGACTCGGCGGGTACGGCGTCCGTGGTGGGCGCCGGCACCACCCCCGGCCGCTGGCGGCTCGTGGGCGACTCGGTGGTCGTCCGCTGGCGCGACTCGGTCGCCGTCTTCCCGGCGGGCGGGGAGCGCCCCTCGGGGCGGATCGGCGCGGTGGGAGGGGAGTCGCGCCCGCTCACCCTCCGGCGGGGGTGCCCGGCTCCGTGACCCTGGCAAGGGGGGGCGGGGGAGGCCGGGCCCCGCCTCCTTACAGATCCCATAAACGGTAGTAGCTGGCGCACTTGCATCCGCATTCCCACATTGGATGCAACGCTCTTCCCTCCCATAGAGGTCCCCCCATGCCGCTCCGCCTCCCGCTGCGCCGCCTGCTCGGCGCAGTACTCCTCGTCTCCGCCTCCGTCGCCGGCGCACAGCAGCCCGCGGCGAAGCCCAAGGCCGACACGCGCCAGGGCAAGGCGCTCCCCGCCCGTGGCGAGCCGGTCAAGGCCACGAAGGTCACCTCGGTCGAGGGGATCACCGAGTACCAGCTCCCCAACGGGATGAAGGTGCTGCTCTTCCCCGACCAGTCGAAGCCGACCGTGACCGTGAACATCACCTACCTGGTGGGGTCGCGGCACGAGGGGTATGGCGAGACCGGGATGGCGCACCTGCTGGAGCACCTCGTCTTCAAGGGGACGCCGAAGCACAAGGACATCCCCACCGAGCTCACCCAGCACGGCGCGCGGCCGAACGGGACCACCTGGTTCGACCGCACCAACTACTTCGAGACCGTCCCCGCGACCGACGAGAACCTGACCTGGGCGCTCGACCTCGAGGCCGACCGCATGGTCAACTCGTACATCGCGAAGAAGGACCTCGAGAGCGAGTTCTCGGTGGTGCGCAACGAGCTGGAGTCGGGGGAGAACAATCCCTTCCGCGTGACGCTGCAGCGCATGCTCGGCGCCGCCTACGAGTGGCACAACTACGGGAAGAGCACCATCGGCGCCCGCTCCGACGTGGAGAGCGTGCCGATCGAGCGGCTCCAGGCCTTCTACCGCCGCTACTACCAGCCCGACAACTCGATCCTCACCGTCGCCGGCAAGTTCGACGAGGCGAAGACGCTGAAGCTGATCGAGCAGAAGTTCGGGGCGATCCCGAAGCCGGTGCGCGCCCTCGACCGTGGCAACATGCTCTTCCCCACCTACACGGTGGAGCCGGTGCAGGACGGCGAGCGCCAGGTGGCGATCCGCCGCGTGGGCGACGCGCAGCTCCTCATGGCCGGCTGGCACGTGCCCGCCGGGTCGCACGCGGACTACGCCGCGGTGGACGTGCTCACCCGCGTGCTCGGCGCGGCCTCGACCGGCCGCCTCTACAAGGGCCTCGTCGACAAGCAGGTCGCCGCCAGCGTGAGTGCCTTCAACCTCCAGCTCCGCGAGCCGGGGATGGTGATCGCGCAGGCGAACGTGCGCATGACCCAGTCGATCGACTCGGCGAAGGCCGCGCTGAACGCGGTGATCGCCGAGGCGGCGAAGGGGCCCTTCACCGCGGAGGAGGTCAATCGCGGCAAGCAGCAGATCCTGAAGGAGCTGGAGCAGGTGCAGTCGAGCTCCGAGACCACGGCGCTCATGCTGTCGGAGTGGGCGTCGATGGGCGACTGGCGCCTGATGATGATCCACCGCGACCGCATCGAGAAGGTGACCCCGGCCGACGTGCAGCGCGTCGCCGCGGCGTACCTGAAGCCGGCGAACATGACGGTCGCGCAGTTCATCCCCACGCAGCAGCCCGATCGCGCCGAGATCCCGGCGATGCCCGACATCCAGCAGATCGTGCAGGGGTACAAGGGGCGCGAGGTGATGCAGGCGGGTGAGGCATTCGACGCCGCGCCGGCCGCGATCGAGAAGCGCATCGCCAAGGCGACGCTCGCGAGCGGCGCCCGCGTGACCCTCCTCTCCAAGAAGACGCGCAATGCCCGCGTGGTGGGCTCGATGGCCTTCCGCTACGGCACGGAGCAGTCGCTCACCAACCAGGCCACCGCGGCCGGGGTGATGGGCACCATGCTCTCGCGCGGCACCACGCAGCTCACGCGCGCCCAGGTGCGCGACTCGCTCGACAAGATGAAGGCGCAGGTGCAGATCTCCGGGCAGCCGGGGATGGTGTCGGTGCGCTTCGAGTCCACGCGCGACAAGCTCGTGCCCACCCTCCAGCTCATCGCCCAGGAGCTGCGCGCCCCGGCGTTCGATTCCTCGGAGTTCGCCAAGGCGAAGACCGAGGCGCTGGCGCAGCTCGAGCAGATGAAGTCGGAGCCGCAGGTGCGGGCGATCACCGCGATGCAGCGCAAGCTCCTGCCGCGCGCGGTGGGCAACCCGCTGTACACGATGACCACCGACGAGCAGATCGCCGCGATGCAGGCGCTGACCCTCGCCGACGTGAAGGCGCTGCACGCGCAGCAGCTGGGCGCCTCGGGCGCCGACATCGCCCTCGTGGGCGACTTCGACGCCGACTCGGTGCAGCGCGCGGTCGGCGGGATGTTCGGGGACTGGAAGAACCCCGGCGCGTATGCCCGCATCCCGCGGCCGGCGCTGGCGACCGACTCCAGCACGGAGGTGATCGAGACCCCGGACAAGGCCAACGCCTTCTTCGTGGCCGGGCTCAACCTCCCCATCCGCGACGACGATCCCGACTACCCGGCGCTGATGCTCGGCAACTGGATGCTCGGCGGCGGCTTCCTCAACTCGCGGCTCGCCACCCGCATCCGCCAGAAGGAAGGGCTCAGCTACGGGGTGGGCTCGCAGATGTCGGCGTCGCCCATCGACAAGAGCGGGAACTTCCTCGCCTACGCGATCTACGCGCCGCAGAACGCGGCGAAGCTGGTGGCGGCCTTCGAGGACGAGATCGCGAAGGTGCGCACGACCGGGTTCACGCAGGAGGAGGTCAATGCCGCGAAGCCGGGGCTGATCCAGCAGCTGATGCAGTCGCGCGCCAACGACGACCAGCTGGTGGGGATCCTCCTCAACCGGCGCTTCGTGGACCGCACCATGGCCTACGACGCGGCGCAGGAGGCGGCGATCCAGGCGCTCACCGCGGAGCAGGTGAACGCGGCGATGCGGAAGTACGTCGACCCGGCGAAGCTGGTGATCGTGCGGGCCGGGGACTTCGC
>DASWVQ010000103.1:0-13106 GCA_036401195.1 Gemmatimonadaceae bacterium | reverse complement strand
CGGCGGCGGGTGCGCCATGCGCGCGCGAGCGCCGGGAGGGGGGCGAGGAGCCCCGCGGCCCAGAACACCGGGTGCTCGTGCACCGGCGGCGGCAGCGGGCCACGATCGCGGGCGCGGATCGCCAGCGCGGGCTCGGCACGCGGGCGGTCCCCCATCGCCACCGACGCCCGCGGCGCCCCCGTCACCGCGAGGGAGAGCGCGGGCGACTCCGCGACTTCGTAGCGGCGCAGGTCGGGATCGAAGTAGGGGTAGCGCAGCCCGGGGAGCGCCTTCGTTCCCGGCTCCTGCGGGGTGAGCAGCCAGTCGAACTCCTTCACCCCGCGCACCTGCGTGCTCGCGGTGTCGATCCGCACGCGTTCGGTGGTGGGAACGAGCGTCGCCCACGGGACGACCAGCGCGGGCCGCGGCAAAAGCTTCACGTTGCCCTTCCCCTCCACGCGCACGGTCAGCGTCACGGGATCGCCCACCCGCGCGTCGCGGCCGTCGAGCGCCGCGGAGATGCCGAGTTGCCCCACCGCGCCGGCGTAGTCCGCCGGCCGGCCGGCGAGGGGGGGATCGATGGCGACCACGATCGCGCTGTCGGTGCGCGCCTCGCGCGACTCCTCGCGGCTGAAGAAGCCGAGGGAGAGGGAGAGCGAGTAGACGAGCTGCGCGGGCGGGATGGCGATGCGCCCCGGCAGCAGGGGAAAGATCGCGCGCCGGTACACGAGGACATCGTAGCAGCGATGGTTCGCGAACCGCTGCGGGGCGTCACCCGCGGGCACGGGGAGGTCGTACGCGAGCATCCCCGGCATGTCCGGGGGAAAGAAGGTGGGATTGCGGCGCAGCCGGTCGCGCACCTCCCCCCCGAGGAAGACGGCGACCTGGTACTCCGACTGCTGCCCCACGTAGACCGTGTCGGGGACGGCCATGGCGCGGAAGGTCACGTCGTTCCCGGGATCGATGCGGGCCCGGGAGACGATGGCGGGTGCCGACGGGGGCGTGGGGCAGTCCTGCGGAAAGCGCTGCGCCGCCGTGAGCTGCGCGAAGAGCGCGAGCGCGGCCCCGATCACCAGTCCTTCCCTCCCGGCGGAGGCTCCACGCGATTCTGCTTCTGCCGCTTCGCCTGGACGTCCTTCTCGTCGCGCGCGGCGCTGCCGAGGAGCTGCTCCGCCTGCTGCTGGGCGAGCCCGTTCGCCTGCTGCTGCTGTTCCTTCTCGGGCTGCGGCGTCTGCTCGGCGCTGGAGCCGCCGCCCCCACCGCCCCCGCCCCCGCCTTCCTGCTTCTTCCGGAGCGCGAGCTCGTAGTTCCACTTCGCGTCCTGGTCGTTCGGCCGGCGGAGGAGCACCTGCTTGTAGGCCGCGAGCGCCGCATCGAGGTCGGGGTCGGCGTCCTTCTCCTTGCCGGCGAGGCCGCGCACCAGGTGCAGCAGCCCCAGGTTGAAGAGGGCGCGATGCCGCACCTCGGGGTCCTTCGCGCCGGCGGTGCGCTCGAGGAGCTCCGCCGAGGGGGCGGCCGAGTCGGCGGCGAGGAGGGCGGTGCCGAGGTTGTAGGTGGTGGCCGCCGTGCTGTCCCCGGCGGCGATGGCGCGACGATACGCCGCGGCCGCCTCCGCGTAGCGCTTCGCGCGATAGGCCTCGGCGCCGCGCGCGCCGTCGTTGTTGCGCGCGCAGCTCGAGAGGCCGAGCGAGAGGGTGACGAGGATCGCGGCGGCCCCGCGCTCGAGGCTCGTGTGCGCGAGGGCGCTCCCCCGCCGCGGGCGACGCCCGCGACGGTCGGCGAGGATGGTGTCGACCAGGAGCAGGAGCACGGCGGGGAGGAGGAAGAGCTGGAAGCGGGGGCTCCGCGTCTCCCCCGCCGCCGAGGCACGCTGCACGCCGCGGAGACGCGAGAGCGCGCCCTTGATCCGCGCGGCCTTGTCGTTCGCCTCGGCGGGGATGAAGGTTCCCCCCGCCGCCTGCGCCACCGCCTGGAGCACCTCGGGATGGTAGCGGGTCACGACCACCTGTCCGCCCTCGTCCTTCTTCTCGCTCACGCGGCCATCCTCCTCGACGGGGATCGTGGCCCCCTGCGGGGTGCCGAAGCCGACGACGACGAGGCTCACCCCCTTCTCTCCCGCGCGCTTCGCCTCGGCGACGATGTCGGCGACCTCCTCGAAGGCCTCGCCGTCGGTCATGACGACGAGCGCCTTGTCCGCCTCGCCGCTGGCGAGGAGGAGGAGGTCCGTGCCCTGGCGGATGGTGCGCGCGAGCGAGCTCCCCGCCTGGCCGACCACCGACGGGTCGAGGTTGTCGAGGAAGAGGTCGAGGGCCCCCGCGTCGACGGTCATCGGCGAGAGCACGTAGCTGCGCCCGGCGAAGGCGAGCATCCCCACCCGGTCGCCGGGGGACATGGCGCGCAGGCGGCGCACCTCCTCCTTCATCCGCTCCAGGCGACTCGGCTTCTCGTCGCGCGCCATCATCGAGAGCGACGCGTCGAGGGCGAGCACCATGTCCACCCCGCTCGCGCGCACGATGCTGCGCTCGTAGCCCCAGCGCGGGCCGGCGACGGCGACGCCGATCAGCGCCGCCGCGGGGACGAGCCGCGCCAGGCGCCAGCCCCCGGTGTCGAGGGTGTGCGCGGGGACGAGGCGCTCGACCATGGCCCGCTCGCCGAGGCGCTCCAGCCGCTTCGCGCGACGGCGGGAGCCCATGCGGAGCATCACCCACGCGAGCACCGGGAGGATGAACGCGAGGGGGAGGAGCAGCGGATACTCGAACCAGGCGCTCACGGGAGCGGCCCCCGGCGCGCGGCGAGCACCAGCTCGGAGACGAAGGCGAGGAGGGCGAGCACGAGGGGCCAGCGGAAGAGCTCCGTGTAGCGCACGTAGGTGCGGGTGCGCACCGGCTCCCGCTCGAGCTGGTCGATCTGGTTGTAGATGTTCTGGAGGGCGACGGCGTCGCGCGCGCGGAAGTAGCGGCCACCGGTGGTGGCGGCCACGTCGCGCAGCAGCGGCTCGTCGATCTCCACCGGCCGGTTCTCGTAGCGGAGGCCGAAGAGGCCGCGGCCCACGGGGACGGGCGCCATCCCCTCCGTGCCGGCGCCGATGGTGTAGATGCGGATGCCGAACGCCGCCGCCGCCTTGGCCGCGGTGCGCGGGTCGATCGCGCCGCGGTTGTTCTCCCCGTCGGTGAGGAGGATCATCACGCGCGAGCGCCCGGGGGCATTGCGCAGGCGGTTGGCGGAGGTGGCGATGGCGGTTCCGATGGCGGTGCCATCCTCGAGCTGCCCCGGGGCGAGGTTCTCGATGGCCGCGTTCACCACGGCGTAGTCGGTGGTGAGGGGCACCTGGGTGAGCGCCTCGCCGGAGAAGGCCACCACGCCGATGCGATCGGACTTCCGCCCGCTCACGAAGCGCTGCACGACCTCCTTCGCCACCTCGATGCGGTTCTGTGGCTGGAAGTCCTGCGCGAGCATGGAGCTGGAGATGTCGATCACGATGGCGATGTTGATCCCCTCGCTGTTCGTGGTCTCGGCGCGGCCCGCGGAGCGGGGGCGGGCGAGGGCGACGACGGCGGCGGCGAGGGCCAGGTTGCGCAGGAGGAAGAGGGTGAAGGTGATCCCCCGGCCCTTGCGCGCCGCGGCGGCGAGGGTGGCGGTGCGCGAGAAGACGATGGCCTGCCGGCGATGCCGGCTCCGCCACACCCACCAGGCGGGGAGCAGCAGGAGGAGGAGCAGCGCCCAGGGGGTGCCGAAGCCGATGCCGAGGGTGGGGAGGCTCATGCCGCGCGCTCCTTCCCCGTCCGCTTCTCCTCGCGGGCGCGCTCGCGCGCCGCCGCCTCTTCCGCGGCGCGGCGCGCCGCGACGACCGCCTCCTCCACGCGCGCCACGAGCGCCCGCGCCTCGGCGCCGAGCTGCGTGGCGCGCTCCCCGGTGATGGCGCGGCGCGCGAACTTGACCAGGTCCACCTCCGCGAGGAGGGGGGCGAGGCGGTCGCGCGGGACGAGCGGCTCGTGCGCGGTGGCGGCGAGCAGCTCGGTGCTGGTGAGGGCGAGGGGGAAGGGCCCGAAGCGGCGCGCGAGGTAGTCGCGCAGGACCTCGACCATGAGCGCCGCGTGGCGCCCCGGCTCGCCCGCGGCGACGAGGCGGAGCGATTCCACGCGCACGAACTCACGCTCGGCGCGAACGAAGGCGTCCTCGCCGGGGTCGCCGAGCGCGGCGCGGCGACGCCGGTGCCAGAGCCACCAGGCGAGGAGGGCGACGATCGCGGCCGCGAGCAGGAGCCAGGGCCAGAGCGGGGGCGCGGGGGCCTCGAAGAGGGCGCGGGCGGGCTTGGGGACGCGCTTGGTGCTGTCCTCGGGGAGGACGCTGCGGACGAACACCGAGGCGGCCGACAGGGGGCGCCGCCACTCGCCGCCCGCGGGGAGCTGGACCACCAGGTCGCCGATCTGGATCGGCTGCTGGCCCACGTCCCACGCGGCGAGGCGCCAGGTGGCCGTCTCCTCGACGAAGCCGGGCACGTTGCCGCGGACGATGGCGAGGGAATCGACTGCCTGGACCTTGGCGGTGCTGTCCGGACCGGAGGGGAACACGATCGTCGCGCCTTCCGGTGCGCGCACGCGGACGGAGAGGCGAAAGACGTCGCCGACCGTCACGGTGTCGGCGGACACCGCCATCCCGTACTGGGGCGAGCCGGCGGGGGCCTGGGCGCGTGCTCGCGGGGCGAGGGTACCGACCGCCACGCAGGCCACGAGCACGGGACGCCAGATTCCTCGCTGCGCTCGGAATGACAGCGGCGCTCGGAATGCCATCTAGCGCCTCCGCGCGGTCGTCTCGCGCGTGCGGAAGAAGCGGAGCAGGGGGCCCACGACGTCGCCGTCGGTGCGCACGGGGATCTCGTCCACGCCGAGGCGGCGCAGGAGGCGACGGCGCGCCTCCATCTCGGTGCCCATCGCCTGCGTGTAGGCGGCGCGCACCCGCGGGTCGCTGGTGTCCACGTCCACCGTGGCGCCGGTCTCCGGGTCCACGAAGCGGGCGAGGCCCACGTCGGGGAGGTCCCGCTCACTCGGGTCCTCGACGGTGACCGCGATCAGGTCGTGGCGCTGCGCGAGCAGCTTGATCGGGCGCTCGAGGTCGGGGGCTGCGAAGTCGGAGACGAGGAAGACGATGGTGTGGTGCTTGAGCGTCCGGAGGAGGTGATCGGCCGCACCGGCGATGTCGGTGCCCCGCCCCTTCGGCTCGTAGGCGAGCAGGTCGCGGATCACCCGCAGCGCGTGGCGGCGGCCCTTCCGCGGCGGCACGACGTGCTCCACGCGGTCGGTGAAGAGGCAGATGCCCACGCGGTCGTTGTTGCGCACCGCGCTCATGGCCAGCACCGCCGCCAGCTCCGAGGCGAGCTCGCTCTTGAAGCGCGCCCGGGTGCCGTAGCGCTCCGACCCGGAGAGGTCCACCGCCAGCATCACCGTGAGCTCGCGCTCCTCGATGTAGCGCTTCACGAACGGGCGCCGCATGCGCGCGGTCACGTTCCAGTCGATGCTGCGCACCTCGTCGCCCACCTGGTACTCCCGCACCTCGGCGAACTCCATCCCCTGCCCCTTGAACACCGAGCGGTACTCGCCGGCGAAGAGGGAGTTCACGAGCCCGCGGGTGCGCAGCTCGAGCAGCTTCACCTGCCGCAGGATTTCCGGGGGGATCCCCCGCACCGCGGCGACGGTCGCGGCCGGCGCGGTCACGGGCTCTCGATCTTGCCGAGGATGCGGGTGATCAGGTCGTCGCTGGTCACCTCCTCCGCCTCCGCCTCGTACGTGGTGAGCACGCGGTGGCGGAGCACGTCGGGGGCGATGGCCTTCACGTCGTCGGGGGTGACGAAGGAGCGGCCGCGGAGGAAGGCGTGGGCGCGCGATGCCTGCGCGAGGGCGATCGTGGCGCGCGGGGAGGCCCCGAACTCCACGAGGGGGACGATGTCGGCGAGGCCGAAGTCCTTGGGCTGCCGCGTGGCGTGCACAATGTCGACGATGTAGTCGACGATGCGCTCGTCCATGTACAGCTCCGTGATGCGGTGCCGCGCATCCATGATGGCCTGCGGGGTCGCCACCGCCTCCACCCCGATCGCCTCGCCGCTGGCCATGCGGCGCATGATCTCCTTCTCCTCGTCGCGCGAGGGATAGCCCACGCGCAGCTTGAGCATGAAGCGGTCGACCTGCGCTTCCGGGAGGGGGTAGGTGCCTTCCTGCTCGATCGGGTTCTGCGTGGCGAGCACGAGGAAGGGTTCCTCGAGCTTGTAGGTGGTGCCGCCGATCGTGACCTGCTTCTCCTGCATCGCCTCGAGCAGCGCCGCCTGCACCTTGGCGGGGGCGCGGTTGATCTCGTCGGCGAGGATGATGTTCGCGAAGATCGGCCCCTTCTTCACCAGGAACTGCCCCGTCCCCTGGTCGTAGACCTGCGTGCCCAGCACGTCGGCGGGGAGGAGGTCGGGGGTGAACTGGATGCGCTGGAAGCTGGTGTGGATCGTCTCCGCGAGGGTCCGCACCGTGAGCGTCTTGGCGAGCCCGGGGACTCCCTCGAGCAGCACGTGGCCGCCGGTGAGGAGGGAGATCATCAGGCGGTCGACCATGTAGTCCTGCCCCACCACGCGGCGGGCCACCTGGCGGGCGACTTCCTGGACGAGGCGGGCATCCGCCGAGGACGACGAAACTGAAGTGGCCACCGCGAGCTCCGATCGACTGGTTTGCGGGCTGGGCTGTTCAAGAATGGTACCGCGTCCTACCCCGGCGGCGGGGGAAGGCTCCGAACTCACCTCACCGGACGCCGCAAGGATCTTCCCCCGTACTGACCACTACGAGGGGTCAGAAGATTCCTCGCGGCGCCCGGAATGACAACGGGCTAGTCCTCGCGCACGAGCGCTTCCACGGCGCGACGCTCGGCGGGTGTGAGCTGGCGCACCTCCCCGGGGGGGAGCGTTCCCAGCGCCACCGGGCCGAAGGCGGTCCGCACCAGGCGTTCCACCTCGAGCCCCACCGCGGTGCACATGCGGCGCACCTCGCGGTTGCGCCCCTCGGCGATGGTGATCTCCAGCTCGGCCTTCCCCCGCCCCAGCGGGTGGGCGGCGACGCTGCGCGGGTAGACGATCCCGTCCTCGAGCTCCACCCCGCCCTTCAGCTCGCGCACCGCGAGGGTGATGTTGCCCCGCACGGTGGCGAGGTAGGTCCGCTCGACTTCGCGGCTCGGGTGCGTGAGGCGGTGCGCGGCGGCGCCGTCGGTGGTGAGGAGGAGGACTCCCTCGGTGAGGTAGTCGAGCCGCCCCACGTAGGTGAGGCCCGGCGCGTCGGGGACGAGGTCGAACACCGTCTTCCGGCCCCCCGGATCGCTGCGGGTGGTGAGCACCCCCGCGGGCTTGTGGAGCACGACCCACTGCGCGCGCGCCGGGGCAGCGACCGGCGTGCCGTCCACCTCGATGCGGTCGCGCACCGGGTGCACAGTCATCCCCGTCTTCGCGGGGAGCCCGTTCACCGTCACCCGCCCGGCGGTGATGAGCTCCTCGGCCTTGCGGCGCGAGGCGATGCCGGCGCGCGCGAGGGCGCGCTGGATGCGCATCGGCTCCACGGGGAGTGGCGCGGGCTCGCGCTCGCGACGCGGGCGCGAGGGTGCGCCGCCGCGGGCACCCGCCCCCCGCGATGGACCGCCTCGCTTCGTGCCAGCGCCCCCCTTCGCGGGGCCGGTTCCCTCCGAGGGACGGCTCCCCTTCGCGCCACCGCTCCCGCGCGCGCCGTCGCCCTTCGCGCGACCGCCGGCCGGTCGCGCTCCCGGCTTCGAGGGCCGCGAGGGGCGCGGGCGCCGCGGCCCGGACGACTCGTCGCGGGGGCTCACGCGTCGATCGCGTCGGGGGAACCGCCGTCCTGCGAGGGCTGCTCGTCGATCGCGTCCGCTTCGGAACCTGGCATGCCGCGCGCCTGCTCGATGGAGCCTTCGTCGCCGAGGGGCTCCTCGATCGAGGGCTCCTCGGTGCGCTCACCCGCGGCCTCCACGGCGACCGCGCCGTCGCCGGCAGCGGTGGCAGCAGTGGCAGCCTCGGGGGCGGTGCCCGCGGGGGTGGCCACCGGGGGGCCCGCCGTTCCCTTCGCGGCACGCCCCGCCTTCTCGGGCTTGTCGCCCTTCTCCTTCTCCGCCTTCTCGCCCTTCGCGCGCCCGTTGCGGCGCGTCTCCCTCTCGATCGTCTCGCGGTCCACCGGCGAGACGCCGGCGTCGGCCGCGCGCTCCACGGTGCGCATGGCGATCGCCAGCTCGTCGCCGCGCGGAAGCTCCTCGAGGTGACGCAGGGCGAAGTGCTCGAGGAAGAGCGGCGTCGTGCCATACAGCAGCGGGCGTCCCAGCCCCTCGCCACGTCCCACCACGTCGATGAGCCCGCGCTCGTGCAGCGACTTGAGCACGCCGCCCACCGCCACGCCGCGGATCTCCTCGATCTCGGCACGGCCGATCGGCTGGCGGTAGGCGATGATCGCGAGCGACTCGAGCGCGGCGGCGGAGAGCCGCTGCGGACGCGCCGCGAGTTGTGCGCGCTCGATGGCCTCGGTGTACTCCGCGCGCGTCAGGATCTGCCAGCCCCCCGCAAGCTCCACCAGCTCCACGCCGTGGCCATCCACGTCGTAGTGCTCGCGCAGCTCGTCGAGCGCCGACTGGACCGCGGCCGGCGAGGCCTCGGGGTCCAGCGTGCGCAGCTCCTCGGCCGGGATCGGCCGGGAGCTCGCGAACAGGGCGGCTTCAAGCAGCTTCGCTAGCGGTGTCACTCGAGATCTCCACGTCGGCAAACGGTTTCGGCTGGTTCACTTTCAGCTCCCCGAGCTTGGCCATCTCCAGCAGGCCGAGGAGCGCGGAGAGGACCTGCCAGGGCTCGGCCCCCTGCTGCACGATGTCGCTCCACATCATGCGCGTGCGGAGGGCGAGGGCGGCGCGGATGATCGTGATCGCGCCCGGCACGTCGAGGGGGCGGGCCACCACTTCGTGCAGGGTGGGGCGCTTCGTGGCCCGCAACACCCGATCGACGGCGGCGAGCAGCTCGGCGAGGGAGAGGGCGAGCGGGGCCTGCGGGGGCGCCGCCTGGCTGGGGATGAAGGCGCGCCCGAAGCGGTTGCGGCGATCCTCGCCGCGGCGCTCGAGGACGTCCACCACCTCGCGCATCTGCTGGTACTCCAGCAGGCGACGCACCAGCTCCGCGCGCGGATCCTCCCACGCCTCCTCGCCGTCGGGGCGCGGGAGGAGCATCTGCGCCTTGATGCGGAGCAGCCGCGCCGCCATCTCGAGGTACTCGGCCGCCTCGTTGAGCTCCATCGAGCGGATGGCCTTCACGAACTGCTCGGCGATGCGCGCGATGGGGATGTCGTAGATGTCGACCTGCTCCTCACGGATGAGGGTGAGGAGCAGCTCCAGCGGCCCCGAGAAGGCGGGGAGGTCGATGGCGAAGGCTGGCGTGGCGTCGATGGTCGCCGCGGGGGTCGGTTGGGTCACCGGGAGATCAGCGCAGCCAGTCGGCGTTGGGAGGAAGCAGGGTTGGCGCGACGACGCCGATCATGGCGCGCGCCGCCAGCTCCGCGGGGCGGAGCCATTTCTCCAGCGCCCCAAGATAGAGCAGGATGGCCAGGACGAGGATCCCGTAGCGGCCGAATCGCACGTAGGCGATGGCCAGGCGCCGGGGGAGCAGGTGCTTGAGCACGTGCGACCCATCGAGCGGGGGGAGCGGGATCAGGTTGAACAGGATGAGGATCCAGTTGATGTAGATCCCGAGGAGCATCATCTCCTGGAGGATCACCAGGGAGGGGGCGATCCCGCCCCCGCCCTGCCCCAGGACGCCGAAGAGGGCGGCGAGGGCGGTGCAGCCGATGGCGACGAGCAGGTTGGTGAAGACGCCGGCCAGGGAGACGATGATGTCGCCGCGGCGGTAGTGGCGATAGTTGCGAGGGTCCACCGGCACGGGCTTGGCGCCGCCGAGGGCGATCTTGCCGCCGGAGGCGACGAGCATCATGACCGGAAGGAGCACCGTCATGAAGGGATCCACGTGCTTGATGGGATTCCAGCTCAGGCGGCCCAGGTCCCGGGCGGTCGTGTCGCCCTGGGAGAGGGCGGCCCAGCCATGGGCGACCTCGTGGGCGACGACCGAAAAGAGGAGGACGGGAGCGACGAGGAGGATGCTCTGGAGCGTCTCCACCGGATGGGCTGGGAGTGGCGTCGCGCGGCTGGCCAGGCGCAGGGGGCGCGGCCGGGGTGGCGTGGGGCGCGGCGGAACCGGGGGGAAGCTAGCGGAGGCAGGGGGTCAGGTCAAAGGGACGGGAGTCACAACCCGCTGTGGCAGCTTGACATGGACCGCTCCGCCCGATAGGATTCAGGTCTTGCAAAGAATTACTTCCCAACAGGATTTCTGGAGATCGTAAGTGCCGAACATTGCGTCCGCCAAGAAGAACATGCGGAAGTCGCGCGCCGCGACTGTGCGCAACCGCGCCCAGCGCTCGGCGCTGCGTACCGCGCTGAAGCGCGCGAAGGCCGCCGGGGCCGCCCCCGCCGACCAGGCCTCCGCCGTCGCCCTCCTCGACCGCGCCGCGCGGAAGGGGCTGGTGCACAAGAACACCGCCGCGCGCCAGAAGAGCCAGCTCGCCCGCCAGGCGGCCGCGAAGTAAGCCTTCGCTGGTGGAAAGTGAAACGCCGGTCCCGCGGGGCCGGCGTTTTCGTTTGTGGGGAACGGCCACTGACGGCTTGGGCCCTCGGCTCTCGGCCCTCGGCCCTCGGCTCCGGGATCGGAAGCGCGCCTGGGCGGCTGCGCCGCCCTTTAGCGCGCGAACCGCATGAGGTGAACGTCGCCGGATAAGGAAAACGAGCGCGCGCGCCCTCGCGCGCCGCTCGATTCCGATTTCCTGCCGAGCGCTGAGGGCCGAGGGCCGAGTGCCCCAGCCGTCAGTGGCCGATCCGGATCTCGATCCTCAGAGCGCCGCCAGCTCCGCCCCGCACCGCTCGCAGTACCACTCCGTCGGGACGTTCATCGACCCGCACTCGCTGCACTTGAGCGTCTTCGTCGCGGGGCCCTCGCTCTTCAGCACCATCGGGTTGTTCGACGAGACGTGCGACGCGAGCGGGGTCTCCTTGCTCGTGCGCTGCGTGGGGAGGAGGTCGTCGGTCGCGCTCCCCTGCACGAAGATCCCGAGCGAGTCGTCCACCGGGCGCTCGACCGCCCCCGACAGGCGCGCCGGTTCGGGCGCGGGCGCGGCGGGGGCCTCGGGCATCGGCGAATCGTCGGCCACGATCGGGTGCGACGACGAATCCTTGTAGGGGATCGGGTCGAGCCAGGGGAGCGAGTCGGTGATCACGGGCTTCGGCGCGGTGGCCGCCGGCGGGGGCGCCTCGGGGAGGACGTAATCCTCCACCAGCGGCACGGGCTCCGGCTCGGGTTCGGGCTCCGGGTCGGGCTCCGGTTCGGACCGGGCGGGGGCCACGGCGTCGGCGACCATGGCGGGGGCGGCGCGGACCTCCGTGTCGTAGCTCACCGAGGGCTCGGGGAGGGCGGGGACCGCCGGCGAACCGGGGGGTGTCCCGCCGCTCATCAGGTCCCGGACGCTCGCGAGCTCGCGCTCGATCCCCTGCAGCTCGTCGCCCAGGGCGGAGAGGCGGGTGGCCGAGTCCTCCTGCACCTGCGTCCAGTCGGCGGCGGAGAGCTCGCCCACGTGCGCGCGCAGCTCCGACTCGGCGCGATGGTCCTCCACCTCGCGGATGGCGCCGTGCGCCGCCTCCAGTCGCGCGATGAGGCCCGCCTCCAGCTCGCGCAGCCGGGGCATGAAGTCGTCCAGCCTGGCCAGCACCCCCTGGAGCCGCGCCGTGTAGTCCGCCCGCACGCGATCGAAGACGTGCGGCGGCGTGGTGGCGCGGCGCGCATCCAGCGCGACGATCCACTGCTCGAAGCGGCGCCGCTCCTCCACGAGCGACGAGATCTCCTGCACGACGTCCTGCTCTCCCATCTACTCCTCCGCTGGCGACCGGGCCCCCGGCGGGGGGCCGGGGTGCGGATCGCGGATTCCCATGGCCGCCCGCGTGGCGAGCAGCGTCTCCACCTGTGACGCGCTGAGGGTGTTCACGCAACCGAGCTGCCGGGCGGTGAGCTCGATCCGGGCGGCGGCCTCGAGCGCTTCCATCCGCTGGTGCGCCTGCGCCAGCGTCGCCCCCGCCGTGGTGGCCCCGTGGCTGGCGAGGAGCCAGGCGGCGTGGGTCGCCAGGAAGGGCTCCATGGCGTCCGGCAGCTCGGCGGTGCCCGGGGTGCCGTAGGGCACCAGGGGGACCCATCCGAGCTGGAAGATAATCTCGGGATGCACCGGGGCGACGAGCCCCTGCCCCGCCACGGCGAAGCCGGTGGCGACGGGCGGGTGGGCGTGCACCACCGCGCGCAGGTCGGGACGACGCTGGTAGATGCGCAGGTGCATGCGGATCTCGGTCGAGGCGCGGCCGGCGCCGACCGGCTCACCGGCGAGGGTGAGCTCGACGCAGTCCTCGGGGCGCAGGTCGACCTTCGCGACGCCGGCGGGGGTGGCGAGGATCCGGTCCCCGGCCAGCCGCACCGACACGTTTCCCTCCGCCCCCGCGATGAGGCCGCGCTCCCAGAGGCGGCGGCAGGTGAGGGCGATCTCCTCCCGCGGGTCGAGGTGCCGGCGGGTCAGCGCCCCTCCGCGCCCGCGGCCGGGGCCGGCGCAGGGGCCGCGCGATGGATGACGCGGCCGTCCACGATCGTGTAGTGCACCACGCCGGTGAGCTCCCGCCCCGCGTAGGGGGAGTTGCGCCCCTTCGACCGGAACCGCGCGGGGTCCACCACCCACGTCGCGGCGGGATCGAAGACGGTGACGTCGCCGATGGCGCCGCGCCGGAGGGTGCCGCCGGGGAGGCGGAAGACGCGGGCGGGCGCGCACGCCATCCGGTCGACCAGCGTGCTGACGGAGATGATGCCGGGCTGCACCAGCCAGGTGAGGTTCACCGCGAGCGCCGTCTCGAGCCCCACGATGCCGTTGGGGGCGTCGGCGAACTCGCGCTCCTTCTCGTCGTAGTGGTGCGGGGCGTGGTCGGTGGCGATCAGGTCGATCGTGCCGTCCTTCACCGCCTCCTGGAGCGCCGCGACGTCGTCCGCG
>DASWVQ010000102.1:0-17843 GCA_036401195.1 Gemmatimonadaceae bacterium | reverse complement strand
GCCGCCGACGCGCGCGGGGACGACCGGCTCCGGCAGCGGGCGGCGCGCCTGGAGAAGCGGACGGGGACGCTGCTCGCGCGCCTTGGCCTCGAGGAGATTCCCGGCACGGGCGCCGCGCCGGAGCCCGGGGTGCACGACGTGGTGCGCACCGTGCCCGCGGGGTCACCCGGGCAGGCAGGCCTCGTGGCGGAGGTGCTCGCCCGGGGCTACCGGCGCAATGGCGAGGTGCTCCGGCGGGCGCAGGTCGTGGTCTACGGCTGACCGAGTGCCCCCCGGGTGGGGGGCGCGTCGCCTCAGGCGACGCGCGCGCCGAACCCGGAGGCCGCGGCGAGCACCGCCTGCGGGGTGATGTCCTGCAGGTTGACCCCGAAGCGCTCGAGCACCCCGGCCTGCTCCGGGCTCACCCCGATCAGGTGCGTTCCCGTCCCCCAGAGCCCCTGCGGCGTGACGTGGTCGAAGGGCATCTGCAGCGTCTGGAAGGCCTGGAGGGTCTCGTCGGTCACGGAAAGGAGTCGCATCGGTCAGCTCGCGGAGGTGGTGGATGGGATGCCGGCGAGGCTCGCACTGTCGCTCTCGAGCATCCGCCACTTGCCGTCGTTCTCGTCGAAGTACTCCCAGAGCGCGGCGCGCGCGCGCTCGGGGCCGAGCGCGGTGGTGGCCGCCTGGAGGCTGTCGAAGGCGCGCCCCTTCAGCAGCACTTTCCCGTCGGCGAGCGTTCCCTCGAGGTACTTCCCCGAGACGCTCACCCGGAGGCGCGGGGTGGCGTGGGCGATGGGGATCTCGCGGTCGATGCTCACCACGCTCGCGGCGCGGGGGGCCGTGTCTTCCGCCGTCGTCGCGCGCTCGTCGGGCAGCTCCTCGTCGTCCTGCGCCGGGTCGGGCGCCCAAGCGGCGCGGGCGGTGGGCGCGTCGGCCCGCGTCGCCGCGGCGGCCGCGCCCTCCTGCCGGAGCAGGGCGGGGGTGATGTCCTCGAGGGCGATTCCCCAGCGCTGCAGCACCTCGAGTTGCGCCCCCTCGAGTCCCACGAGCTGGCAGGCGGTGCCCCACAACCCGGCGGGGGTGACGCGATCGAGCGGGATGCGGAGCAGGCCGAGCTGCTCCACGAGCGAGACGTCCAGCGCGACGAGACGCATCGAGGTATCTCCGATGACAGGCGGAGGGTGAGGTGCTTTCGTGATCCGGGTCACGGAAACGCAAGCATCGCGCCGGTCGCGCGCGGGCCGAAAATTGCGATCCACGTCACAGGGGAGGGCCCGGATGGCGCTCCCGCCGGCCCGGAATTCCAGAGGGATCGCTGGTGCTGCTGCTCACGCTCCTTGGTGTCTTCGTCGCCACGGTGAGTCTCACCGTGGGCGGCTACGTGCTCGTCAACCGGCGCCGCCTGGCCACGGTCGAGGCGGCGCGCGCGCGGCTGGGCGATCCCCTCGCGCTGATCCGTCCGCAGGCCACGATCCTGCGCGACACGAGCGCGAGCGAGCTGCGCTTCCTCGACCGCCTGCTGAGCGGGCGCTCGATCACCGCGCGCGTGGTCGAGGCGCTGGAAGCGGCGGGGATGGAAGTGAAGCCGGGGAACTTCTTCCTCATCTCCGGGATCTCCGCGGTGGCCGCCGCGCTGCTGGGGAGCATGACCGTGGGCCCCGCGCTTCCCTTCGCGCTGGCGGGCGCGGTGGCGCCCTGGTTCTGGGTGCGCCGCGCGGCGAAGCGCCGCCTGATGCAGTTCAACGACCAGCTCCCCGACACCCTCGACATGCTGGTGGGGGCGATGCGGGCGGGCTACTCGTTCCACACCGCGATGAAGTTCATCGGCGAGGAGATGCCGGCGCCCATCGGGCCCGAGTTCGCCCGCTTCTACGACGAGCAGCGGCTGGGGATGGAGGCGCGGGAAGCGCTCTTCGCCCTCCAGCGGCGCATCGCCAGCACCGACCTCCGCCTCTTCGTGACCGCGGTGCTCATCCAGCGCGAGACGGGGGGAAACCTCACCGAGGTGCTGGGGAACATCGCCGACGTGATGCGCCAGCGCGCCGACGTGCAGCGCCAGGTGGAGACGCTCACCGCCGAGTCGAAGCTCTCGGCGCGTGTGCTCGCCCTGCTGCCCGTCATCGCCTTCTTCGGCATGCTGATGCTGGACCCGGTGTTCATGCGGCCGATGCTGGACCAGGCGCTGGGCCGGGCGATGCTCGCCTACGCCGCCGTCTCCATCGTGGCCGGCTACGCGCTGCTGGTCCGCATCGCCGCGGTGGACGTATGACGCCGATGCTCGCCTTCGCCCTCCTGCTCGTGCTCGCGCTGGCCGGCTTCGCCCTCGCCGGCTACGCGTGGGTGCTGGAGCGCCGTCGCCGCCTCGTGCTCGAGCGCGCGCTCGGCGACGGCGAGGCGCGGGGCGACCGGCCGGCGATCCTGCGGGGAAACGACCGCGGGGCGGCGGAGCGGCTGGGGGCGAAGCTCGAGCGCTGGCTCCCGCAGCCCTGGCGCGCCGACGCGCGCACCCGGGAGAAGCTCCTGCGCGGCGGCTACGAGGGGGAGCACGCGGCGACCATCTTCGTCGCCGCGCGCGTGGCGCTCCTGGTGGCGATGCCGGCGGCGGCGGTGCTGCTCTTCCGCGCGGAGAGCCTGGACGGCACCCTCCTGCGCGTCGCCGGCGCGGTGCTCCTCGCCTGGGTGATCCCGGCGGGGATCGTGGATGGGGCCGTCCGCCGGCGGCAGGAGCGGCTGCGCCGCGCGATCCCCGATGCCCTCGACCTCCTGCTCGTGTGCGTGGAGGCGGGGAGCAGCCTCGAACTGGGGATCCAGCGGGTGTCGCGCGAGCTGCGGCTGGTGCACCCCGAGCTCGCCGACGAGCTCGCGGGGGTGGTGCGGCGCATCAAGGCCGGGATCCCGCGCGCCGATGCGCTCAAGCAGCTCCACCTGCGCACCGGCGTCGACGAGCTGCGCACCATCGCCACGAGCATCATCCAGAGCGAGAAGTGGGGGACGAGCATCACGCGCGTGCTGCGCGTGACCGCGGAGACGCTGCGCCGCAAGCGGCGCCAGGCGGCGGAGCGACGCGCGCAGACCGCCCCGGTGCGCATGACCCTCCCGCTGGTGACGATGATCCTCCCCGCGCTCTTCATGACGCTGCTGGGCCCCGCGGTGATCACCATCCTCCAGACGCTGAGGAACTGATGCGCGGCTCCCGCCGGCGCCTGGGGATGGGATGGCGCGACGCGCGACGCGGGTCGGTGGTGGTGCTCGCCGCGCTGCTGATGACCATGGCGGCGGTGGTGATCGGGGTCGCCACCGACCTGTCGCGGCTCATGGCGATGAAGAACGAGCTGCAGACGGTGGCCGACGCGGCGGCGCTCGGGGGAGTGACGCGCCTCGGCGACGCCCCCGACCGGGCGGTGACCGAGGCGCGGTCGCTCGTCGCGGCCAACCGCGTGACGGCGGCGACCTCCGTGGCCGCCGACTCCGTGGGGCTGGGGGTGTGGGATCCCGGCCAGCGGCGCTTCCGCCCGCCGCCCGGGAGCCCCTGGACGGCCGACGCGGTGCGCGTGGTGGCCAGCGCGCCGGCGCCGCTCCTGTTCGGCCCCCTCCTCGGCGTGCGGAGCACCACGCTCCGCGCGGTGGCCACGGCCTGGCAGGCCCCGGTGGAGGCGGCGTTCTGCGTGAAGCCCTGGTTCATCCTCGCGCAGGACCTGATGACGATGGCCGGGAAGCCGGGGGAGCCGCTGGACGACCTGGAGCCCGACGACGTGCGCAAGCTGCGCGACACGGTGAGCGGGAAGCACTACGGGGAGCTGAACTCCCGCGACGGCGGCAAGCTGAAGGTGCACGCCATCACCCTGCCCGCCTTCGAGGACGGGGGGACGGGGAGCAACAGCGGCGACGCGTTCCGGGAAAGCATCCCGAAGTGCCACCGGCTGAAGGTGGGCTGGACCGTCGCCGCCGTGAGCGGGGAGAAGGTGGGACCCACCGTGCAGGGTGCCGAGGCCTTCTGCCAGCCCCTCCAGGACGACATCTGCTACAACGGGAAGGGGGGGATCGGCATCCCCGTGTCGGTGCCGGTGTTCGACGTCGTCCCCGGGGAGGTGGACCAGAAGAGCACCTTCGTGGTGAAGGGGCTGATCGGCTTCATGTTCACCGGGATGAAGCAGAAGGGGAACGACGCCGGGGAGATCTCGGGCTACGTGATCGGGGTGCAGGGCGCCGGCGGCTACACCGCCGGCCCCAGCACCGAGTGGCGTCCGATGCTCGTGCGCTGACCGTCAGGCGCTCAGGCGTAGCGGACCCACTTCACGAGCTCGCGCAGCGAGGGACGCTTGCCGTACATGAGCATCCCCACGCGATAGATCCGCGCCGCGAGCCATACCACGGCGCCGCAGGAGAGCACCCCCACCGCCAGCGAGCCGGCGATCATCCCCGGCGAGAGCTGCAGCACGGTCATGCGCAGGGGCATGATGATCGGCGACGAGAAGGGGAGCCACGAGAGCACGACCGCCAGCGTGGAGGTGGGCTCGAACATCACCTGCTGCACGAAGAGGAAGGTGCCCACCAGCAGGAACATCACCGGCACCGCCGCCTGCTGCGCCTCCTGCTCGCTGTTCACCATCGCGCCGATCGCGGCGTACAGCGCCGCGTAGAACACGAAGCCCACGAGGAAGAAGGCGAGGAGCAGGGCGAGGGTCTTGAAGCCCACCCCCGTCAGCGCCATCAGGAAGCCGCTCGTCGCGCCGGACTTCGCCAGGGCGCTCGCCCCGCCCATCTTCATCACCAACGGGGTGAACTTGTTGATCAGGTAGGCGGAGGCCACGATCCAGACGACCTGCTGCGTGAGCCCCACGAGTCCCACGCCCAGCACCTTGCCGGCGAGGAGCACGTGCGGGCGCACCGAGGAGATCACCACCTCGGCGACGCGCGTGGTCTTCTCCTCGAGCACGCTGCGCAGGACGTTCTGGCCGTGCAGGATGATCGCCAGGTAGAGGATGAAGGCGATGCCGAAGCCGAGCATCACGCTGGTGGTGCCGGAGCCGCCGCGTCCCTTCTCGGTGATGCGCTCGGCGGGCATCTGGATGCGGGTCTTCGTGATCGCCTCGACCATCTCGGGGCGCGCGCCGGCTGCCTCGAGCTGGGCGGCCATCACCGCCTGCCGGACCGCGCCGCGCAGCCGTTCCATGTCGGGAATGCTCGTGGCGTTCCGGCCGGCGTAGTGGACCGTCTGCGCCTGGAGTGCCTCGGGCGCGAGCACCAGGTAGCCCACGTGCGCCTTCTCCACCACCTCGCGCGTGGCGAGGCTCTCCGCCTGCGCCAGCCGCGCCTGGTCCACGACGCGCAGCACGGGATGCGAGGCGTTCACCGCCGGGGCGGCGTCGGTCGGGAGGGAGAGCCCGCCCGGCGGCTCCTGCGTGAGGGCGTCCACCACCCGCTGGCCCAGCCCCGAGCCGGTGCCGTCGAGGATCACCACGTCCTTCGCGTCGGCGGAGCCCTTGCTCCGGGAGGCGGCGTAGGCCGGCAGGAGGAAGGAGGCGACGACGAGCGCCGGCACGATGAGGGTGCCGATGACGAACCACTTGGAGCGCACGCGCTCCATGTACTCGCGCTTGATCACCGCGAGGAGCTTCTTATCCATGGCCACTCATCCCCCGTTCGACTCCGGTGACGTCGGTGCCGGCGGCGCCGACACGCTGAAGGAAGATCTGGTGCAGCGAGGGGTGCACCAGCTCGAAGCGCTCGATCTGCGCCCCCGCCGCGAGGAGCCGGTGGAGGAGGACCTGCGCGTCGGCGCCGGGCGCGAGCTGCAGCTCGAGCGACCGGTTGTTGTCGTCCACCTTCGCCACGAGGGCGGGGTCGCCGAGCACCTGCCCGAGGAGGTCGTCCATCCCGACGGCGCGCTCCACGAGGTCGAGGGCCACGTTGCGCTGCCCGTGCTCGGCCTTCACCTCCGACACCGGCCCGTCGAGCACCTTCTCGCCCCGGGCGATGATGCACACCGAGTCGCACATGCGCTCGGCGTTCTCCATCACGTGCGTGGAGAGGATCACCGTCTTCCCCTGGCGGCGCAGGTCGAGGACCGTGTCCTTCAGCACCTGCGCGTTGATGGGATCCAGGCCGCTGAACGGCTCGTCGAGGATCACCAGCTCGGGATCGTGCAGGAGCGCGGCGATGAACTGGACCTTCTGCTGCATGCCGCGGGAGAGCTCGTCGATCTTGGCGGCGCCCCAGTTCTTGTCGGCGGTCTTCAGCGCGAGCCGCTCGAGCCACTCGTTGGCCCGGCGGGAGGCGGTGCGCGCGTCGAGCCCCTTGAGCTCCCCGAGGAACTGCAGCACGCGGTGCACCTGCATCTTCTTGTACAACCCGCGCTCCTCGGGGAGGTAGCCCACGCGGTCGAGCGCGCCGGGCCGGCGGTTGCTCTGGCCGAGGACGGAGATCGTGCCGCCGTCGGGGGCGATCACGTCGAGGATCATGCGAATGGTGGTGGTCTTGCCGGCCCCGTTGGGGCCGAGCAGGCCGTACACCGTCCCGCGCGGCACCTGGAGCGTCAGGTCGCGCACGGCGACGTGCTTCTCGTAGCGCTTGGCCACGTTGTGCACGTCGAGAGCGAACTGGGACATGGACGAGGGGGGAAGGGGAAAACCAGCTGACGGGAGGAATGTACGGGCTGGCGGGCGCTTCGGTGCCCCCTCCGGGAGCTCCGTTCAGCTCCCTTGCAAACCGATTACGAGCGCTCGCCGGCGCGTGTCCCTCAACGGGAAGGGGCGAGCCGGTCCGCCCAGGGGGCGAGGAGGGCGCCGACGACCATGGCGACCAGGTAGCCGTAGGGGAGCCCCGCCGCGATGAGCGCCACGAGGAGGGCGAGGGAGAAGCGCCCCGCGTGACCGGCGAGGTCGCGCAGCAGCACGAGGAGGGCGAGTCCCTCGACCACGAGGAGGACGCCGAGGATGGGCCGGGGGAAGAGCTCCACCAGCGCGCCGGCGGCGGTGGCGAAGAAGAGCCCCGCGAGGAGGAAGAAGCCGCCGTAGAGGATCACCGAGCCGCCGGTGCGCCCGCCCAGGGCGTAATGCCCGGCCATTCCCCCCGACCCGTGGCAGACGGGAATCCCTCCGAAGAAGGGGCTCACCAGGTTCATGGCGGCATACGTCAGCCCGATGCGTCGCACCGTGGGCGCGGGGCGGTCGGGAAAGAGGTCGCTGGCGAGCTGCCGGGTGGCGAGGACCGAGTTCCCCAGCGAGAGCGGGATCTGGGGGAGGGCGAGGAGGAGGAAGCCGCTGACCACCGCGTCCCACCCGGGGGCCTGCGGCACGGGGAGCGAGATCCCGGGGGCGCCGGTGATCGCCTCGCCGCGGAGGAGCAGCGCGTACCCGATCCCCAGGGCGATGACGAAGAGGGCGGGGGGGAAGCGGCGATTGCCGAGCAGCGCGAGGACGATCGCGAACGCCGCGGCGGCGAGCAGGTAGCCGGGCACCCCGTGCGATGGGATGAAGTCGCGCAGGGCGAGGGTGGCGAGCTGCAGCCCCAGTCCCGCCTGCAGGCCGCGGATCACCACAAGGGGAATCACGCTTGCCAGCCAGTCGAGCGCGCCGGTGATCGCGAGCACGAGCATGAGCGCGCCGATGGCGAGCCCCCCCCCGTGGATCGTCGCGGGGGCCACCTGGTGCGTGATCACGATCGCGGCCACGGCCTTGAGCGGCTGCACCGGCATGGGCATGCGGTAGAGCAGCCCGGTGACCACCTGCATCAGGCCGAACATCACCAGCACGCTCGCCGCGTCGAGGTGCGCGGCGAGGAGCATGCCGATGATCAGCGGAAGGTCGGTGCCGATGTCACCGAACGCACCCGAGAGCTCGTTGCGATCGAAGCGGAGCGGGGGGGTGGGTCGCGTAAGCGCTCAGCGGCTGGCGTACACTCGCGAGCGACGCGTCGTCCGGTCGTAGAGGACCACGTCGAACCGATCCCTGCGTGCCCCCATCTCCATCCCGGGCGACCCCATGGGCATTCCGGGCACGGTGAGCAGGGTGCCGGCGGGCTTCTCCCGCAGCGCCTTCGCGATCACGTCCGCAGGAACGTGTCCCTCGATCGCGTACCCGCCCACCAGCCCGGTGTGGCAGGACTGGAGCTCGGCCGGCACGCCCAGCGACGCCTTGACCTCCTGCATGCGCGCGTCGTCGAGGTCCTTCGCGTCCACCGTGAAGCCCGCCTTCCGCACGTGCTCCACCCACTTGGTGCAGCAGCCGCAGGTGGGGCTCTTGTAGAGCGTCATCCGCGCGGGCGTGGCGGCGAACAGGTCGCGCGCGAGGAATCCGTTGCCGAGGAAGAGGGCGGCGGCACCGCCGGCGGCGGCCTTCAGCCAGTCGCGACGCGAGTGGGGCATGGCGGGTTGGGCACGGGGTTCGCAGCAGCGGCGGCCGGCGGGCGACCACTCACCTCAAGAGGCTAGCGATGGCGACGAAGCTCGACAAGGCGATCCGGCGCGAGCTGGAGATCGGCGGCACCACGTACACGATCACCCTCGCTCCCGAGGGGCTGAAGGTGGTGCCCAAGGGGAAGCGGAAGGGGGTGGAGCTGGACTGGGAGCGGATCCTCCGCGGCGACGTGACACTCGGCCAGGACCTGAAGGAATCGCTCGACATCACCATGGAGTGAGGGGGGCGCGGCGCCGCCCCCTCACTCCGCGGCGGCGCCCTGCGCGACGATGCGATCGAGATCCTCGCGGCCGATGCCCACGACCCAGGGAATCAGCTCGTACTGCGCGAGCCCGAAGGTGACGTACGGGTCCTCGTCGCGGATCTTGTCGAGCGCCTCCTGCACGTCGTCGTCGGGGACGGAGAGCAGGAGCACCCCGCCGGTGCGCGGATCCATCGGGCCGGAGGCGATGAGGAGGCCGGACTCCTTCAACTCCCCCAGGTAGGTGCGATGGGCCTCCTGGACGTTCTGCACCTCGTCCAGGGGGCGGCGATAACGGATGATGGCGATGGCGTACATGCCCTCTATAGTGGGGACAGGCCCGCGTCCGGGCTAGGGGGAGAGTGGCGGGCTGGACGGATGGGAACGGCAACCGACGGCTGCCGGCTCTCGGCGCTCGGCCCTCGGCCCTCGGCACGAAACCGGAAGCGAGCGGCGCGCGGGGGCGCGCGCGCTCGATTGCCTCATCCGGCGAAGTTCAGCTCATGCGGTTTGCGCGCTGAAGGGCCGCGCAGCGGCCCGGGCGCGCTTCCGGTTTCGTGCCGAAGCCCGACGCCCGAAGCCTCACGCCCTTGGCTGTCGATCCCGAGACGGTGCCTGCAGTTGAGGTTCACCAACCAACGGCGAACGGCAACGGCGAGGGCGGGGGCCTCGGCCGTCGGGCGTCGGGCCTCGGCACGAAACCGGAAGCGAGCGGCGCGCGGGGGCGCGCGCGCTCGATTTCCTTTTCCGGCGACGTTCACCTCATGCGGTTTGCGCGCTGAAGGGCCGCGCAGCGGCCCGGGCGCGCTTCCGATTCCGGAGCCGAGGGCCGAGGGCCGAGGGCCGGAAGCCGGCGGCCGGCCGTTGACGTTGCCGTCTCAGACCGCCGCGAAGATCGCCTGCGCCGCCTCCACTCCCGCCACCAGGGCGTCCACGTCGTCGGGGGTGCTGTACACCCAGAAGCTCGCCCGCGCGGTGGCGTGCACGCCGAGGCGGCGCATGAGGGGCTGGCAGCAGTGGTGACCCGCCCGCACGCAGACCCCGCGCTGGTCGAGGATCGTCGCCAGGTCGTGCGGGTGCACGTCGCGCACGGTGAACGAGACCACTCCACTGCGCTCGGCGGCGGGGGGGCCGTACACCGTGACCCCGTCCAGGGCCGCGAGGCGCTCGGAGGCCCAGTCCATCAGCTGGTGCTCGTGCATGCGCACGGCATCCATCCCGAGCTGCTCGAGGTACTCGCAGGCGGCCGCGAGGCCCACCGCGTCGGCGACGTTGGGGGTTCCCGCCTCGAACTTGTGCGGGAGCGCGTTCCACGTCGTGCGCTCCTCGCCCACGATCTCGATCATGTCGCCCCCGGTCTGGTACGGGGGCATCGCCTCGAGGAGGGGGCGCCGCCCGACGAGCCCCCCGATGCCGAAGGGGCCGCCGAGCTTGTGGCCGCTGAAGGCGTAGAAGTCCACCCCCAGCGATTCCCAGTCCACGCGCATGTGCGGCACCCCCTGCGCGCCGTCGCACACCACCACCGCCCCCGCCTCGCGGGCGAGCGCCGCGATTTCGCGCACCGGGTTCACGGTGCCGAGCGCGTTCGAGACGTGGTTGAAGGCCACGACCTTCACGCGCCCGCCCGCCAGGATCCCGCGCAGGCAATCGAGGTCGATGCGCCCGTCGGGGGTGATGTCGCACACGCGGAAGCGCGCGCCGCGCTCGATGGCCAGCTGCTGCCAGGGGACGAAGTTCGCGTGGTGCTCGAGCCCCGTGACCACGATCTCGTCGCCCGCGCCGACGTTCGCCCGCCCCCAGGTGGCGGCGACGAGGTTCAGCGACTCGGTCGTGCCGCGGGTGAAGGTGAGGCAGTCGGGGTCGCGCAGGCCGAGGAAGCGGGCGACGCGCTCGCGCGCCGCCTGGTAGCGCTCCGTGGAGCGCGCCGAGAGGTCGTAGGCGCCGCGGTGCGGATTGGCGTTGTCGTGCTCGTAGTAGTGCCGGATGGCGTCGAGCACGGCGCCCGGGCGCTGCGACGTGGCCGCGGAGTCCAGGTAGTGGAGCTCCGGCTGCGCGGCCAGCAGGGGAAAGTCAGCGCGAGGCGCGACGGAGTGCGACATGGATCTTCCCTTCCTCCACTTTCACGTCGTACACGGGGAGCGGCTCGTCCGCCGGCCCGCGGCACACCGCCCCGCTGCGGCAGTCGAAGCGGGCGCCATGCCAGACACACTCGATCGTCCCGTCGGCGCGCAACTCGCCGTCGCTCATGGGGAAGTCGGCGTGGGTGCAGTTGTCGTGCAGGGCGCCGACCACGCCGTGGAGGCGGTAGAGGCAGACCGGGGTCCCGGTGGAGAGGCGCACCGGGAGGAGGCCGCGCTCGGGGAGGTCGGTGTCGTCGGCGACGGGCTCGTAATCGTTGCCGTCATCCTGAGGCGCCGCCGAAGGATCCGGCCACGGTGCGCCGGGGCCGGATCCTTCGCTGCGCTCAGGATGACGGCTGAGGTGCCCGGGCTCACGGCACGCGCTCATTCGGTGGAGACCTGCGACCCGCCCTCGCCGGCGAGCGCCTGCTTGAGCGCGTGCCAGGCGAGGGAGGCGCACTTCACGCGGATGGGGAACTTCGACACCCCGCTCAGCGCGGCGAGCTGGCCGAGCTGCTTCCGCTCCTCCTCGGGGAGCTTCCCCACCACCAGCTCGTGCACGCGGTCGAACATCGCCGCCGCCTCCGCGCGCGTCTTCCCCTTGATCGCCTGCGTCATCATCGAGGCGGAGGCCTTGGAGACGGCGCAGCCGGAGCCGACGAACCTCACGTCGGCGATCTGCTCCCCGTCGAAGTCGATCCAGAGGGTGATCTCGTCGCCGCAGAGCGGGTTGCGGCCGGCCACCTGCGCGTCGGCCCCCGGCAGCTCGCCGAAGTTCTTCGGCCGCCGGTTGTGCTCCAGGATGATCTCCTGGTACAGGGCGTCGAGATCGTTCGCCATCGGCTACCTCGGCGTGGCGCGCCGCTCGGTGGTGTAGCGCTGCAGGGTGAGCGCCTCCAGCCCCTCGCGGACGGCGTCCACCTCGATCGTCTCCAGCACGTCGGCGGCGAAGGCGTAGGTGAGGAGCTGGCGGGCGAGGTCCTTGCCCACGCCGCGGCTCTTCATGTAGAAGAGGGCGGTCTCGTCGAGGCGGCCCACGGTGGCGCCGTGGGTGCACTTCACGTCGTCGGCGAAGATCTCGAGCTGCGGCTTGGTGTCGATCTGCGCCTCGGGGGAGAGGAGCAGGGTGTTGTTCGTCTGCTTCCCGTCGGTCTTCTGGGCCACGGGATGCACGTACACCTTGCCGTTGAACACCCCGTGGGAGGTGCCGTCGAGGATTCCCTTGTAGGTCTCGCGCGAGTAGCAGTTCGGCTGCGCGTGCTCGATCCGCGTCTGGTGGTCCATGTGCTGGTCGCCGTCGAGCATGTAGAGCCCGTTGAGCGTGGCGCCGCACCCCTCGCCGGCGAGCGTCGTGTAGACGTTGGTGCGCGAGAGCGCGGCGCCGGAGCCGTAGGAGAACGACACCAGGTGGGAATCGCGTCCCTGGTGCACGTCGATCGTCCCCACGTGGAAGGCGCGGTGGCTCTCCTCCTGGCGCTTGATGTGGCGCAGGGTCGCCCCGTCGGCCAGGGCGACCTCGGTGACGACGTTCGTGAAGTAGCGCGCGTCGCCGGTCGAGACGTAGCTCTCGATCACGGTGGCGTTGGCGTTGCGCTCCGTCACGATGAGGTTGCGCGGGTACATCACCCCGCCGGCGGCCATGGCGTCGGACACGAACAGCAGGTGGATCGGTTGCGCCACCTGCACGTCCTTCGCCACGTGGATCACCGCGCCGTCGTACATGTAGGCGGTGTTCAGGGCGGTGAAGGCGTGCGACTCGAAGCTGGCGACGGCGCCGAGGCGCCCCTCGAGGAGCTCCGGAGCCTCCTCCCAGGCCTGGGCGAGGGAGAGCACGCGCACCCCCGCGGGGAGGGCGCCGAGGGAGGAGAGCGACGCGTTGAAGCGGCCGTTCACGAAGACGGCGGTGTGCCAGCCGGTGGCCCCGAAGCCGAAGGCGGCGAGGTCCGCGCGGTCCACGTCGCCCCCCGGGTGGGTGAGGACGAGGAAGTCCGCCTCCGCGATCGGCGCGACGGAGGTGAAGTGCCAGTCCTCGTTGCGCGTGGTGGGGAAGCCGAGCGCGCCGAAGCGATCGAGCGCCTCGCGGCGGAGCGACGTCGCCCACGACGGGGCACGCGAGGCCCCGTTGGCGCTGAAGGCCTCGAAGGGCGCCAGGTAGGGCGACGTCATGCGACCGCGGCCTCCTCGAGGAGCCAGTCGTAGCCGCGCTCCTCGAGCTCGTAGGCCAGCTCCTTCCCGCCCGAGCGGATGATGCGGCCCTGCGCCAGGACGTGCACGTAGTCCGGGACGATGTAGTTGAGCAGCCGCTGGTAGTGCGTCACGACGATCGTGGCGTTGTCGGGGCGCTTCAGCTTGTTCACCCCGTCGGCCACGGTGCGCAGGGCGTCGATGTCGAGGCCCGAGTCGGTCTCGTCGAGCACCGCCAGCTTCGGGGCGAGCACCGCCATCTGGAGGATCTCGTTGCGCTTCTTCTCCCCGCCGGAGAAGCCGGTGTTCACCGAGCGGTTGAGCATCGCCGGGTCCATGGCCACCAGCGCGAGCTTCTCCTCCATGAGGTCCGCGAACTCGAGCGGGTCCACCTCCTCCTGCCCCTGCGCCTTGCGGATCTCGTTGTAGGCGGCGCGGAGGAAGTAGGCGTTGCTCACCCCGGGGATCTCCACCGGGTACTGGAAGGCGAGGAAGATCCCCTGCTGGGCGCGCACCTCGGGGTCCAGCGCGAGGAGGTCCTGCCCGCGATAGGTGATCGTGCCGCCGGTCACCTCGTAGGCGGGGTGGCCGGAGAGGACCTGCGCCAGGGTGCTCTTCCCGGAGCCGTTCGGCCCCATGATGGCGTGGACCTCGCCCTCGTTCACGGTGAGGGTGATCCCCTTGAGGATCGGCTTGTCGCCCACGGAGGCGGTGAGGTCGCGGATTTCGAGGAGGGACATGGCAGTGCTGAGTATTAAGGGCCACCGAGCGAGGCGACTGGCACCCGGGCCAGATCCTGCGCTGCGCTCAGGATGACGGCGTTAACCAACGGATCCTTCGAGGGTGATGCCGAGGAGCTGCTGCGCCTCGAGGGCGAACTCCATCGGCAGCTCCTTGAACACTTCCTTGCAGAAGCCGCTCACGATCATGCTCACCGCCTGCTCGGCGCTGAGCCCGCGCTGCTTCAGGTAGAAGATCTGGTCCTCGCCGATCTTCGAGGTGGAGGCCTCGTGCTCGACGATCGCCGAGTTGTTCCCCACCTCGATGTACGGGAAGGTGTGCGCCCCGCAGCGGTTCCCCACCAGCATGGAGTCGCACTGCGTGTAGTTGCGCGCCCCGTGCGCCCGCGGGAGCACCTTCACCTGCCCGCGGTAGGAGTTCTGCCCGCGGCCGGCGCTGATCCCCTTCGAGACGATGTTCGACTTCGTGTTCTTCCCGATGTGGATCATCTTCGTGCCCGTGTCGGCCTGCTGGGCGTGGTTCACCACCGCCACCGAGTAGAACTCGCCGACCGAGTTGTCGCCCTGGAGGATCACGCTCGGGTACTTCCAGGTGATCGCGGAGCCGGTCTCCACCTGCGTCCAGGAGATCTTGGCGTTCTCGTGCGCCTTCCCCCGCTTGGTGACGAAGTTGTAGATGCCGCCCTTCCCGTGCTCGTCGCCGGCGTACCAGTTCTGGACGGTGCTGTACTTGATCGTGGCACCCTTCAGGGCCACGAGCTCCACCACCGCCGCGTGCAGCTGGTTGGTCGACCGCTTCGGCGCCGTGCACCCCTCGAGGTAGCTCACGTAGGAGCCCTCGTCGGCGACGATCAGCGTGCGCTCGAACTGGCCGGTGTCGGCCGCGTTGATGCGGAAGTAGGTGGAGAGCTCCACCGGGCAGCGCACCCCCTTCGGGATGTACACGAAGGAGCCGTCGGAGAAGACCGCCGAGTTGAGCGCGGCGAAGAAGTTGTCGCTGTAGGGGACGACCGAGCCCAGGTACTTCTGCACCAGGTCGGCGTGGTCGCGCAGCGCCTCGCCCAGCGAGCAGAAGATGATCCCGTGCGCCGCCAGCTCCGCCTTCATGGTGGTGCCCACCGAGACGGAGTCGAAGATCGCGTCCACCGCCACGCCGGCGAGCATCTTCTGCTCGTGCAGGGGGATCCCCAGCTTGGTGTAGGTGTCGAGCAGCGCCGGGTCCACCTCGTCGAGCGACTGGAGCGGCGTGACCGACTTCGGCGCCGAGTAGTAGCTCGCCTTCTGGTAGTCGATCGGGTCGTAGGTGACGTTGGGCCAGCGCGGCTCCTTCATGGTGAGCCAGCGGCGGTAGGCCTTCAGGCGCCAGTCGAGCATCCACGCCGGCTCGTCCTTCTTGGACGAGATGACGCGGATGACATCCTCGTTCAGCCCGGGCGGCAGCGTGTCCGACTCGACCTCGGTGACGAAGCCGGCCTGGTACTCGCGGGTGATCAGCGTTTCGATGGACGAGCTCATGAATGCTCCTGGGAAGGCACCGGCACCGCCGGCACCCGACGTTCGATGCGAACTACGTACTCACAGGCGGCGCAGCCGTCGAGCACGTGCGACACGCGCTCCACCTCGCCGCCCAGCATCTCGGCGATGAAGGCCGCCTCCGCGCGACAGGCCTGCGGGAAGCGCTCGGCGACCGCGCGCATGGCGCAGTTGTGCTCGCGGATCTCCACCTCGCTGCCACCGGCGCTCGTGGTGACCGAGGCCATGTAGCCGTGCGTGGAGAGGAGCTCGCCGAGGCGGCGCGCGCGCTCCGCCATGTCGAGCCCCTCGAGCTGCGGGCGGATCTGCCCCGCGATCACCCGCCAGCGCCGCTCGAAGATGCGCGCGACGCCGGCGTCGCCCTGCTCCTCGTGCACCACCTCGAGCGCCTCGGCGAGCGCGCCGAGATAATCCTTGGGAAACAAAGCCTCGCCCTGCGGCGTGAGGGAATAGGCGAAGACCGGCCCGCCCACCCCGCGCACCTCGCGGCGATACTGCACCACGCCGTCCTCCTCGAGGGTCTTGAGGTGCCGGCGGAGCGCCTGGGCGGTGAGGCCGAAGCGAGTGGCCAGCGCGCGCGCCGAGAGGGGCTGCGCCTTCTTCAACTCGAGGAGCAGCTCCGCGCGGAGGCCGCGGTATCCCGCGAGCACGTGTGGAGCCGAGGACATGCGGACAAAGTTACTCGGCTTTATTCGCCAACGAAAGTGTTGGCGAATTCCCTGACACGGATCACACGGTCGCGGTCGCCGCCCCAGGGGCAGGGTCCTGGGCGGCACGTGGGTAGCCTGGGCCGGTCCCCGCGGCCCCCCCCCGCGGCCTACCCCAGCAGCGGAATCAGCAGCGCCAGGATGAGGAAGAGCATCAGCAGCGCGACCAGCAGCCGCTTCGAGATCGGGTGCCGCCCCCGCCCGCTGGGCGGGACCATGGTGATCCGCTCCCGCGCGACGGTGGGGCGCTCCGACCGGTAGCTGTCCCCCTCGGCCGATCGCGGGACGATCCGGGTGCCGGCGGGTGCCCCGCCCCGCACGAAGCGGAAGGCCTGGAAGGCGATGTCCAGTTCGTCCCCGTCCTCGAGGAGGCGCGGGATCCCCACCCGGTGCCCGTTCACCTGCACCCCCGACGAACCCGACGGGTGCAGCACCCAGCCCCCCGCCTCCCGGCGCAACTGCGCGTGAAAGCGCGATGCCGTGGGGTCGGAGAGGTGGACGTGATTGGAGCGCGCCCGGCCGATGTTGGTCGACCGGTGGTCGAGCGGATACGCCAGCGCGTTCGCCGTGTCGACGAGAAAGGCAGCAGCGGGCAGCGCCGCCTCAGACTTGCGTGAAGTCGACGAAGGCTCCTTCAGGACGCGAAAGTGTGCCGATCCTGCACTGATGATGGCGCCATAAGCAGCGGGACACCACCCACTGCCGATCTGGCGGCCGTCGATCGCCACCACCGACTCGGCGGTGTGCGGGCGCAGCCGGACCCCGTCTTCCGACGGCTCCACCGTGAAATGCCGCGGGAGCAGGTCGGCCCCCTCGATCGCCACGTCGGCGCCCGGGCCGGCGCCCACCATCGCGGGGCCGTCGGGCAGCTTCCGCATGCGCCCGCCGTACTCAAGCCAGGGCATCGCGAACCTCCACGCGTTCGATCGCGGCCGAGCGGCGCTCGTGCACCGCGTCGAGCCCCTGCTCGCCCACGGTCATCAGCTCCAGCCAGGTGTCGCGCGCATACCACGTCGGCGTGAGCGCCCGTCCCCGGTCCTCGGCGATCACGATCGGGGCACCCGTTCGCCGCGCCGCCTCGAGCACCGTGCGCGCCGCCCGCGCCGACCCCGGACGCTCCGCCTCCCAGAGAAGGAGCCCCATCGCCGGCGTGTTCGCGAGGGCGGCCATCGCGCGGCGCAGCGCCCCGATCATGGTCACCCCCGCGCCGGTCGTGACGACCTGCGCCCCGGGGGGCCGCTCCCTGCCCGGGGGGAGGGGGACCACCACCGGCGCGGCCCCCGCCTCGGTCGCGCGCTGCACCGCCGCGGCGAGCGCCGACGGATCGTCGCCGCCGAGGACCACACAGGCGACCGGAAAGGCTTCGTTGCTCATGGAGTGGCGGGTCGGCACGAAGTTGCGTGACGGGTGGGCTCGGGGTAAGCCCCTCCCCCTTCCCCGGCGACGCACGGGGGCTGCCGGACGCAGACGAGCCCGGAGAGCGTGGCTCTCCGGGCTCGCATCGACCGGGGTCCGCTGGCGATCAGTGCGCGGCGGGTGCCTCGGCCGCGGGTTGGCCGCCGGCGGCTCGCCAGGAGGTGTCGGTGGGGTGCTTGTACGTCGCGCGATGGATGACCGTGGCGGCCACGATGCAGGCGACGGCGAGGCCGACGATCAGCCCGGCGATGCCCCAGCCTTCGTTGGTGCGCGCCGGGATGTAGCGGGAGGAGTGGTGCTCCATGGTCTCTTCTGGCGATGGGGTGACGCCGCAATCTAACCGGGGGAGGGAAGTCCTCCATCCCGCCGACCCGCTAACTTGGGACCGTGCCTGGAGCTCCTGCCATCATTCCCTCACCGGTCGCGATCGTCGGCCGCGGCCGCGTGGGCACCGCCCTCGCGGCCGCCCTCCCGCGCGCGGGGGTCGCGGTGGAGGGACCGCTGCC
>DASWVQ010000101.1:0-20136 GCA_036401195.1 Gemmatimonadaceae bacterium | reverse complement strand
CCCGACTTCGTGGCGGAGGTGATCGAGCGCATCGCCTTCGAGGCGCGGCGCGACCGCCGCGTGGACAAGCGGAGCGGCGTGTCGCAGCGCATGCCGATCACGGTGCTGGAGGACGTGACCTCCAACGCGGAGCAGCGGGCGATCCTCGCCGGGGAGGGGGCGGTGGTGCCGCGCATCTCCGACATCTACGGCGCGCTGGCGGCGATCACCGGCAAGATCGAGCTGGAGTACGAGGGGGAGCTGGTGGGGGGGGCGACGATCGCGCGCGAGCTGGTGCGCCGCGCCGCCGACGCCACCTTCCAGGAGCGCGCCGGCGGGGTGAACACCGACGACATCGTGATGTGGTTCGACGAGGGGAGCGCCCTCCAGGTGACCGACGACGCGGCCGCCGCGATCGCCCTTGAGGCCTTCCGCGCGGTGCCCGGGCTGGTGGAGCTGGTGGAGCACGTGGGCCTCGCGCCGGCGGACGACGTCCCGGTGACGGTCGCGGCGTGCGAGCTGGTGCTCGAGGCCCTGGTGGCGCGGCGGCTCATCTCGCGCAGCGAGGCGGGGGAGTACGGGCGGGCGACGCCGGAGCCCCGGCGGCGGCGGCCGGACGACAGCTTCGGCGGGATGGCGTGACGGTCCGCATCCGCGCGGCGGGCCCCGACGACCTGGGGACGGTCGTGGCCATGCGCCTCGCCCTGCTGCGCGAGAACGCCAGCCATCCCATCTACGGCCGCCTGCATCCCGAGGCCGACACGCGCGCGCACGACCTGTTCGCCCAGCAGCTCCGGTCGGCGGGGGAGGTGATGTTCCTCGCCGAGGACGCGGGGGCGGTGGTCGGGATCCTCCGCTGCGTGGAATCGTACGGCTCACCGCTGCTCCTGCCGCCGCGCTACGGCTACGTGTCGTCGGTGTACGTGGTGCCCTCGCACCGGCGACGCGGGGTGCTGCGCGCGCTGCTGGGCGCGGCGGAGGAGTGGTGCCGGGGGCGGGCGCTCCCGGAGATGCGGCTGCACAACGTGGCCGACGACCCGGTGGCGAACGCCGCGTGGACGGCGATGGGGTTCACCGTGGTCGAGATGGTGCGGGCGAAGCCGGTACCGCGTGCGGCGGAACAGGGCGGCCCGCGTCGCCGCGGCTCCGCCGGGGGAGGACGCTGACATGCCGGTGATCACGATCTCGCGGATGTACGGCTCCGGTGGCTCGCTGGTGGCCGCCGAGGTCGCGCGCGCCCTGCGGTGGACGCTGCTCGACAACGCGGTGGTCGAGGAGGTGGCGCACCGCCTGGGGCTCCCCGTCGCGGAGGTCGCGGCGCGGGAGGAGCGGCCACCCTCGCTGGTCGAGCGCCTGGTGACGACGCTCTCGCTCGGCGCGCCAGAAGCGCTGCCTGCCACGCGGGAGGGGCTTCCCCCGTCGCCAGAGGAGCGGCTCCTCGAGGTGACGAGGCGCGTGATCGAGGAAGTGGCGCAGCAGGGATCGGCGGTGCTGGTGGGGCGCGGCGCGCAATGCATGCTCGCCACGCGCGACGACGCGCTGCACGTGTTCTGCCACGCCCCGCGCGAGGCGCTGGTGGCGCGGGCGGCGGCGCGCCTCGGCCGGAGTGACGCCGAGGCGGCGAAGGTGGTGGACGACACGAACCGCCAGCGCGAGCAGTGGGTGAAGCGCCACTGGCAGCGCGACTGGCGCGCCGCGGCGAACTATCACCTCGCCCTCGACACCGCCTTCTTCGGGATCGACGGCACGGCGGCACTGATCGTCGGTGTAGCCCAGGAGCGCTTCCGATAGTCCACGCCGGTTCGCCAAGGCCGAGCATTTGATGGCCGTGCCTGGAGGGCAACGTCGTGTGCGCGGCGACCCTAGTTGGCGAGATCGGGACGTGTGATACGTATGCGTCCCCCCGACGGGTTAGCAATGCTGTGGGCAGACGCTGCTGCTATTGCGATACCTCAGCCGACGGGCGGCCGAAGCCGTCGCGATTGTGCGTCAACGCGGTGGGGCCCGTCTTTGTGCTCGTGCGCTGCAGTCGCCCCCCCCGATCCACCTGAGCCAGGCGGTACGCGCCGCGCGTCGGCGGCCAACTCGATGGAACGCAGCGCTGGACGCGACATGCGCGAAGCGCTCTCCTTCGACCCGCCAGGCGTGCTCCCGGCACCGACCAAACGGCAACAGCGGATCACTCTGTGCCAGGTAGCATCGTCCCTTCGGAGCGAAGCGAACGCGCGCAGGGCGATCCTGCATTGATTTTTTTGGTCCACCACACGCCACGGGAAACGTTCGGGCCACAGGCAGCATAGATCCCTTTCGCCCCAAGTTTCTCCTGATTGTCACGTCCATCCGATCTCTCAAGCTTGGGAGCGCCAGGCCCCCCGCTGCGACGCTGCGCGGGAAGGCACCCTTCCTGAACGCACCCGTTTCTTGTGATCAGGCAACGCACCACCGGGTCCGCCAGCACCCGAGGCCGGAGACCCCAGTTAGGCATCGCACTCGCGCTTGCAGCCGCTATGGCGTGTCGCTACGAAGCCACGGCGCCGACGACGCAAAGAGCGCGAGAGCAGGTTGAAAGGGCTATTGGCAGCCGGGGTCGGCCGGACGAGGCCCCGTTCGCGGAACTCGAGCAGCTGGTCCCCGGAGCGGCCGGCTATTACTACGACCGAGGCGCCTTGGTCATCGTGGTCGCCGACTCGGCGCGCGACGGCGAAGCCGGTCCTGCCCTGATGTCGCTAGTCCAACGAGGCAAGGTGCGCCTTCCGAAGTTCCTGGGTGGTGTTCCCACCATCAGGACTACTCGGGGGCGGTACTCATTTAGCCAACTTGCGGCGTGGAGAGACAGCGCGTTCGTCGCGTTTACCTCGACGGTGCATCCGGCGTTGGTCAGCTTGGGCATCAGAGCAAGCCGCAACCGCGTTGCGATTGGAATCGCGCCCGGGACGTCACAGGCGTTACGAGACGATCTCCTTCACGAGCTACAGCGCTATGGCGTTCCCCCAGCCGTAGTCGTCTTCAACGAAGAAGAGCGCGGCGACCATGCCGCGGTCGCGAGTCTGCCGAAGCGCGCCGCCGCATTGTTCGTGGCGCGCTTCCCGCTCGACTGGACGCCACTGCAACTGATCGCAGGACACAGGGTTCGAATGGTCGAAGTGCCAGGCGATTGCTCAATCGGAGCCATCATTCGCCACAATGGCGCGATCGGATTCCTGACCGCCTCGCATTGCACGACGGAACGGTGGGGAGCCGACACCACCCACGCGGCCTTATATCCGGGTGGGCCGAACATCGCGCAGGAAATTCATGACCCGGACGACTGGATGTGCGGCATTCACACGTGTCGCGGCACCGACGCATCGTTTTTCGGAACGACCTCGACGACGAGTGCCGTCGCCATGCGTGTAGGCGTTATCGCCAAGCCGGATTCACTTTGGGGAAAGAGTTACCTTGATGACGATCTCTGGATCGTCACCCAAGAGGAACAAGACAACGTTATCGAGAACCAGCCGGTGGACTAAGTAGGATTCAAGACGGGCTGGACAAGCGGCGTAGTCACTGATCCCTGCTACGACTACTGGTCGACCCTTACGCTTGTAACGACGTGCACAATCAACACCACTCTTCCAGATTCGGCGGGGGACAGCGGCGCCGCCGCGTTTACAACGCTTAACCTTGGTAATGAGGTGGAATTCCTTGGCACTCTGAACAATCGGCGCATCAGCAAGGCCCACCGAATCAAGTCCGACTTTGCGAAGGAAGGCGCGTCGTTGTCGTACATCATCGAGCCTTCGCTGCCCGCTCCCTCCCTGACACAGGGGTCGCTCGACGAAGACGGTGGCCGCTACCCGTACTTCTCGTGGTCACCGGTCGCCGGGGCGACCTACTATCGCGTCTTCCGGAAGCGATGTGGGTCTGGATGCGAGCCGTGGCAGTGGCTCTTCACCGGCAATGTGACCGATTACACGGACGGACTCGATCTCAACCACCCGCAATCGACCTTCTCCCAGGGGGTTGCTTATAAGGTGGTGGCCGTCGGACCCACGTTCATCGGCTTTGAAAGCTCTCAGCTGTGGTACTACCCGTAGGAGATGTGGGCGCAGCGCCCGCATCAACCGCCCGGGTCGCGGTGCCCCCTAGGATCCGCCCAGCTATCTTACCGTAGTGGAGATGTCGCTTATGATGAGTAGGCTTTGGCGGACGCGCTTCGGTTCGCGCGTCCATCGGTTTCAAACTGGGAGGGGTGCGCGTGTTCCCCTCAGCTTCCTCTTGGCGGTGGCCCTCGGGGGAGCCACGGGGTGCCGACTCGACGGATGCGGGTCTGGGGATAACATCGATCTCCTGGCTCTCTCGGTGCGCGTCATAGACGGGGGAACTGGGAGCGGGGTAGGCGGAGCGACCGTGACCGCCTCGAGCTGTTGTCACCAAGAGACGGTTACCTTGGATGGCAACCGAAGTGAGTGGACACCGGAAATTCGCGACCCTGGGGAGTACACGATCCGCGTCGAACACGCAGGTTATGTATCCGCGACCAAGTCGATAACGGTCCCCCTCTCTTGCGGCCGGCTCGTGCCACAGCATGTCACGGTGTCCCTGTCGAAGGCACCTGCGGCGGCCGTCACTGGAGCACGCTACCCAGGCGGCACATAGCCGGAATCGCTGTTGGTATTCGGCCGCGTTCGCCCGGCGCTGCCACCACGGCGCCAAGTCCCTCGTAATGCCGGGGCTTGGCGTCGTGGTGGCTACCCTGAGTAGGGGAACAACGACTTCGGGACCCCGTAGGATTTGCCCTGCTCCGGAGCGGAGGGACGGTCCAGCCTCGAAGCGATCCTGGGCGGGCCTAACCATGGCCTCGGGCTCCAGGCACGGCCCATCCCGGCATCGACGCGACCATCGCATCGTTGGGTCGTCCAATGCCGACGTGGCTGTCAGCAGGTTACATTCTTAACAAGACAGGGGTGCCGATGTCCCACACGAAGGTTTCGCGGCGAGTGCCGCGGGGGACGGTCGGCTGAGAGCAGACCCTTAGAACCTGACCCGGTTCGCACCGGCGTAGGGAGTCCCCATGACCCGCATCATCCCGCGCGTGCTCGCGGGCGCCTTCGCGCTCGCCACCGCCGCGCCCCTGGCTGCCCAGCAGCCCGCCCCCGCCCCCGCCCCCGGCGCCCGCAGTTCCCTCGCCCCCGCGCCGGCCGACAGCATGGCCGACACCACCCGCGCGCGCCGGCTGGAGACGGTCACCGTCACCGCCGTGCGCGGCGCGGGCACGGCCGTGGCGACGCAGTCGGCGGTGAGCCGCGAGGCGATCCGCCGCACCTTCGCCGGCGAGGACATGGCCCGCGTCCTCGAGCGGTCGCCCGCGATCACCTCGTACAGCGAGAGCGGGGCGTACAACAACTACAGCTACATCCGCCTGCGCGGGATCGACCAGTCGCGGATCAACTTCACCCTCGACGGGATCCCGCTGAACGAGCCCGAGGACCAGGGCCTCTACTTCTCCAACTTCCCCGACTTCGCCTCGAGCATCGCCAGCACCACCATCCAGCGCGGCGTGGGGACGAGCAGCACCGGCACCGCGAGCTACGGCGGCTCGGTGGCCTTCGAGTCGCTCCCGCTCACCGGCTCGCGCGCGGGGGGCGAGGCGCAGGCGGAGGTGGGGAGCTTCGACACCCGCCGCTTCAGCCTGCAGGGGCTCACCGGCCAGCACGGCGGCTTCGCGGCCTATGGCCGCGGCTCGGTGCTGAAGACCGCCGGCTATCGCGAGAACTCGGGGAACGAGTCCATCTCCGGCTTCGGCAGCGCGGGGTGGATCGGGCGCCGCGACCTCGTCAAGGCGACGCTGCTCGCCGGGCGCTCGCGCACGCGGCAGGCGTGGGAGGCGGCGAGCGAGGGCGACCTCGCGCAGGACCGGCGCTTCAACCCGCTCGCCACAGGCGACGACTTCTCGCAGGGCTTCGCGAGCCTGAGCCACACGCGCGACCTCGGCGGCAACGCCTCGATCGCCACGACGCTCTACGGCTCGGCGTCGGCGGGGTGGTACGACTACGACTGGGACGGCACCACCTACAACTCGCGACTCAACTCGCGATGGGTCGGTGCGCTCTCCACCTGGGGATGGCGCGGCGCGCACGCGGCGGTAGACCTGGGGGCGCACGCCAGCCGCTACGCCCGCGACCACTTCGCCTTCGCGCGCCCGGCGATGGACCAGGCGCTGTACGACAACACCGGGATCAAGGGCGACGCGAGCGCCTTCGCCAAGGGCCGGGTCGACGCGGGGGCGCTCTCGCTCTTCGGCGACGTCCAGCTCCGCCGCGCCAGCTTCGCCTACGAACCCGACGCCGCGGCGAACATGGCGCGCGAGACGGTGGACTGGACCTTCGTGAACCCGAAGGTGGGGGCGAGCTGGCAGGCGGCCCCCGCCCTCTCGCTGTACGCGAGCTATGGGAGCACCGGGCGCGAGCCGGGGCGCAGCGACATCCTCGCGGGGAGCGACAACATCACCGCCGACGACTTCGCGGCGCTGGGGGGAACGCTCGACCGGGTGAAGCCGGAGCGGGTGAACGACCTGGAGCTGGGCACGCGCTGGGCGGGGCGCACGGCATGGCTCGGCGCGAACCTCTTCGACATGCGCTTCCGCGACCAGATCGCGGCCATCGGGCCGCTCAGTCCCACCACCGGGGCCCCGCTGCGCAAGAACGTGCAGGGGAGCTGGAGGCGCGGGGTGGAGCTGGAGGGGGGATGGCAGGCGGCGCCCTGGCTGTTCGTGGGGGGCGATGTGGCCGCGATGCGGGCGCGCATCGGCGCCTACACCGACGATGCCTCGGGGGAGACCTTCCGCGACGTGGCGCCGCTCATGACGCCGGACCTCGTGTCGAACCACTCGGTGCAGGTCACGCCCGCGCGCGACGTGCGGCTTTCGCTCGACGGGCGCTTCGTGTCGCGCATGTTCATGACCAACACCGGCGACGAGCGATTCACGATCCCCTCGAGCTACCGGCTCGACCTCACCGGCGAGTGGACGGTGCTGGGCACCACGCTCACGGCGCAGGTGCGGAACCTCCTCGACGCGACGAACTACGGCGGCGGGTACGTGTCCGGGGACACCCGGTACTACTACGTGATGGCGCCGCGGAGCGTCTTCGTCACGGCGCGGGTGCCGTTCTGAGTTCGCCGTCATCCTGAGGCGTAGCCGAAGGATCCGGCCCCGGTGCGCCGTGGCCGGATCCTTCGCTTCGCTCAGGATGACTCCAACAGCGACCGGATCGCCAGTTCCGCCATCACGAACCGGTCGGTGTCGAGCCCGCGGACCTCGACGAAGGGGAATCCGCGCGACTCGAGGGCGAGGCGGAAGAGCGACTGCATCTCCTCGCGCCGGTCGCCGCGGTTGCGCTGCGGGTCGGGCATCCACGGGACGTCGATGTCGCTCAGCAGGTAGAGGGCGGGACGCCGGGCGAGCACGGTGCCCGGCACCCACGGCGGGACCGCCGCCGGGCCGTAGTAATGCTCCGTGTAGACGAGGGTGCTGAGCAGGTCGGTGTCGTGCACCACGAGTGACGCCCGCCGCTCGCGCGCGGCGGTGACCGCCACCTCCTCGATGCGCACCTGCCCGCGCGCGATCGCCTCCACGTCCTCCGCGACCGGGTCGCGCCCGAGCGCGTCCACGAACTCGCGCACGTATTCCGCCGACCAGGGCACGGCGAGCCGCTCGGCGAGGGCGCGGGCCAGGGTCGTCTTGCCCGTGCACTCGGAGCCGATGAGCACCACCCGGCGCGGCTCCCTGCCGTCATCCTGAGCGGAGCGACGGACCTGGCCACCGGGCGCCGGGGTCAGGTCCTTCGGCTGCGCCTGCGCCTCGGGATGACGGCGGGGGCCCTCAGGATGACCGCCGCTCATGCCGCGCGCTCCAGCCGCCAGGAGCGGAGCCACTCCCGCCAGGCGTACAGCGCGAGGAAGGTGAAGATCGCGTAGAGCAGGGCGGTGAGCATGAGCCCGCGCGAGATGAAGAGCCCCACGTACACGATGTCCACCGCCACCCACACCGCCCAGTTTTCCAGGTACTTCCGCGTCATGAGGAATTGCGCGATCAGGCTCACCGTGGTGCACGACGAATCGATCGCCGGGACGGCCGCGTTGGTGGTGCGGGCGAGGAGCTGCGTGAGGGCGGTCGCGAAGAGCACCCCGCCCACCGCGAGCCAGAGCAGCATCGCCCGCGGCGCGCGGGAGATCTTCAGCGGCGACTTCGCCGCCCCGCCGTGCAGCCACTCGTACCAGCCGTACACGGAGAGGGCGAAGTAGATCACCTGCAGTCCCATGTCGGCGTAGAGCCGCTCCTGCCAGAAGATCACCGCGTACAGCGCGACGTTCACCATCCCCGTGGGCCAGCTCCAGATGTTCTCGCGCGCGCTCAGGTACACCGTGGCCACGCCGAAGACGAAGGCGACGATCTCGATGGGCGTCATCAGGGGACCCGCAGCTCGGGCTGGGCGCGAAAGGCCCAGAGGGTGTATGCGAGCATCACCGTGGCGGTGAGCCCGATCGCCCAGTCCGCGCCGATCACCCGCGCGATCGAGCCCCCCGCGAGGGAGCCGAGCACCTGCCCGAGCCCGACGACGATGAATGAGTAGGCGGCCATGAGCCGGCCGCGCATGTCGTCCGGTACCGCCGCCTGGAGGAGGGAGTTGGCGAGCGCGCTGTTCACGATCATGAAGAACCCGATGCCGAAGAGCATCACCACCGCGATCATCGGCGTGCGCACGAGGGCGAAGAGGACGAGGAGGCCGGCGAAGGCGGAGGAGGAGACGGAGAGCAGCCGGCCGCGCGGGAAGGCGTCCCCCTGCGCGGCGAGCCAGAGGGCGCCGAGCAGCCCGCCGATCCCCACGCTGGAGAGGAGGAGCCCGTACCCCCCCGCCCCCAGGTGCAGGACGTCGCGCGCGACCACCGGCATCAGCGTCAGGAAGGGAACGCCGAGCACCGAGTACACCGCCACGAGCCGGATGAGCGACCACACGAAGGGGGTGCCGCGCATGTAGCGGAACCCCTCGAGGATCCCCTCGAGCGGCGTGGTGGTGACCGAGTCGTCGCGGACCCAGGCGGGGAGGCGGATCATGAAGAGGCCCACGAGCACGGCCAGGTAGCTGATGGCGTTCACCCCGAAGCACCAGGCCATCCCGAGCTTCGCGATCACCGCCGCGGACACGCCGGGGCCCACGACGCGGGCGAGGTTGAAGCCGCTCGAGTTGAGGGCGATCGCGTCGTGCAGGTCGTCGCGCCCCACCAGCTCGATCACCAGCGACTGGCGGGCGGGAATCTCCAGCGAGCTGACGAGGCCGTTGAAGGTGGCGAGCGCGAGCACCCAGCCGATGGTGACATGCCCGGTCGCGGTGAGGAACCAGAGCATGGAGGCCTCCACCAGCAGGAGGACCTGGGCGATCCGGACGAGCCGCAGCTTGTCGGAACGATCCACCACCACCCCGGCGTAGAAGGAGAAGAGGAGGATCGGCAGGGAGGAGGCGGCGGCGACGAGGCCGACCATGAAGGCGGAGTTGGTGAGCTCGAGGGCGAGCCACCCCACCGCCATCTTCTGCATCCAGGTCCCGATCAGCGACAGCGTCTGCCCCCCCCAGAAGAGGCGGAAGTTGCGGTGCTTCGCTAACGTACGGAACGGGTTCGCGGTCGCGGCCATGGACCCCCTAATCTAGCCCCGCGGGAGGACGCCATGCGTCGACACACGTACTCCAAGTACAGCCCGGAGCTCGCCGACGCGGTGGACCTCCAGGCGCTGCTCGACAAGCTCGCCGACTTCCTGCTGCAGTCGGGCTTCGCCGGGGGCGGGAATCCCTACTTCGGCGGCTGGGAGGGGGACGACGAGGACCACGACCGGTCGCTCGACGCGCTGAAGCAGGCGATCCTCGACGCCCTGATGGAGAGCGGGCAGTTCACCCCGGAGATGCTCCAGGCGCTGCGCGGCGCCGCCGAGGGTGACGGCGAAGGGGAGGCCCAGCTGGCGAAGCTGCTCGACCAGCTGGTGCAGCGGCTGATGGAGGAGGGATACCTCAACCTGGAGCAGGCGCCCCAGGTGCCGGCGGGCCACCAGCGGGTGGAGGGGAAGGGCTCGCTCGCGCACGCCGCCTCGAAGGACGTCCAGTTCAACCTCACCGAGAAGGGGATGGACTTCCTGGGGTACAAGACGCTGCGCGGGCTCCTCGGCTCGCTCGGCAAGTCGAGCTTCGGGAGCCACGACACGCCGTACCTCGCCACCGGGATCGAGGCCGACGCCGCGAGCAAGCCGTACGAGTTCGGCGACGTGCTGAACCTGGACGTGAACGAGACGCTCAAGAACGCGATGGCGCGCGCTGGCGGGAACATCAGCGTGCCCCTCGACATCGACTATCCCGACCTGATGGTGCGCCAGGCCGAGTACCGGTCGAGCTGCGCGACGGTGCTGATGCTCGACTGCTCGCACTCGATGATCCTGTACGGGGAGGACCGCTTCACGCCGGCGAAGAAGGTGGCGCTCGCGCTCACGCACCTGATCCGCACGCAGTTCCCGGGGGACACGCTCAAGGTGGTGCTCTTCCACGACTCCGCGGAGGAGATCCCCCTCGCGGCGCTGGCGAAGGCGCAGGTGGGGCCCTACCACACCAACACGGCGGAGGGGCTCAAGCTCGCGCGACGGCTGCTGATGGCGCAGAAGAAGGACATGCGCCAGGTCATCATGATCACCGACGGGAAGCCGTCGGCGCTCACCATGCCCGATGGGCACATCTACAAGAACGCCTTCGGGCTCGACGCGACGGTGATCCGCGAGACGCTGCACGAGGTGGCGAATTGCCGGCGGGCGGGGATCATGATCAACACCTTCATGCTCGCCCGCGACCACGCGCTGGTGGAGTTCGTGAAGCGGGTGTGCGAGATCTCGCGGGGGAAGGCCTACTTCACCAACACGATGACGCTGGGGCAGTTCATCCTGATGGACTTCCTCAAGCGGAAGACGCGGCGGGTGTCGTGACCGGCGACGGGCGGGGGAGGGACTGAGGTGACCGGCGACGGGCGGCGATGGGCTGAGGTGCACGGCCCGGGGACGATGGGCGAGCGACGTCGGGCGGCGGCACGGGAAAGGATGCGCGCTGCGCGCGTTGGATGACGGGAAATGCCGGGACGCCCTGCATCTTCGGGCATGGGCGACTACCGACAACTCAGGGTGTGGCAGGCGGCGCACCAGCTGGCGTGCGCGACCCAGCTCGCCACACAGCAACTGCCGCGCGGGTACTCCGAGGCGGCGGAACAGATCCGGCGCGCGGCGCTGTCGATCCCGACGAACCTCGCCGAGGGTTCGAGCCGGCGGCGGGACGCGGATTACGCGCGGTACATCAACATCGCCATCGGCTCGGCGGCGGAGGTCGAGTCGCTCCTGACCTTCCTGGGCGACTGCGGGGCGCTGCCCCGGGAAGCCTCGGACCTGCTGATGGCCGATGTGCTGAGCATCCGCCGGATGCTGTTCGAGCTCCGGAGCGCCGTCGGAGGATCTCCTGCAAGGCGGCCGCAGGCCGCCCCCTCCGATCCCGAGCCGACGCCCGAAGCCCCTCGCCCCTCGTCCTGAGGCCAGACACCAGCGCCCAGTGACCGGCCGTTGCCGTTCATCGTGGCGGATTCGTGACGACGAGGAGGGCGGTCAGGCCGAGGACGACCATCCCGATCACCAGCTCCACCGCGACGGTGCGGCGGATGCGGTGGGTGCCCGCGTCGTCGCCGAGGCGGGGGAGCGCCTTCTTCCAGTTGTAGGCGCCGAGCAGCCCCACGAGCACGAACATGTAGATCTTGAAGAGGAGCACCGAGCCGTAGTTGCTCATGGTGAGCTGCGCGAGGGAGCCGAGGCGGATCCACGAGGAGCCGATCCCGCTCACGAGCACCAGCCCCACCGCCACCAGCCCGATGGGGTGGAAGGCACGGAAGAGGCGGGCGACGGCGAGGCCGCGTTCCCCCGTCGGCCGCGCGGTCGCCGCCGGCACCCCCGCGATCGCCAGCATGCAGAGGGTGCCGAGCCAGGCGGCGGCGCCGCTCACGTGCAGCACGTCGAAGAGCACCGCCGGGACGTGGAGCGCCCCCTCGGTGGCCACGGCGTGGCCGGTGAAGGCGGGAGAGACGCAGGCGGCGATGGCGCCCGCGAGCGCGACCGCGTTGCGCGCGTCGCCCCGCCGCGCCGCGAGCGCGACGATCACCAGCAGGGCGCCGGCGACGCCGAGGCCCCAGCCGAGTCCCCAGTGCGTGCCGCCCACCATCTCGGTGAGCATCACCGGCTCGAGTCCCTTCCCCGGCCCGTGCATGGCGATCCCCTGCGCGTAGAGGCGGGCCAGGGCGGCGAGGACGAGCACCGCGGCGGCGATCAGCCCCGCCCCCCGCGCGCGGCGCCAGGCGTCGGCGGAGAGCGCGGCATCATCGGCGACGGCGGGGAGGACGAAGCGGCCGAAGGCGACCGCGCCCGCCATCGCGAGCAGCGCCATGAACTCGATCCAGCGCGCCAGGCGGAAGCCGATCGGCTGCTCGATCGCGGCGCCCTCGCGGTCGTCCGGGTGCGCGAGGTGCGAGGAGTCGGGGAAGGAGAGTGGGGCCGATGGGGCGGCGATCACCGGGTTGGTAATGGAGGGGACCGCGACGGTGGTGTCGCCGGCGGCGCCCCCTGCCCCGGGGGCCGGCGGCGCGGCGAGCACGGTGAAGGAGAAGTGCCCCCGGATCGGGTGGCCGTCGGCGCTCCCCGTCTGCCATTCCACCCGGTACTTCCCTGGCGCGAGCGCCGCCCGGATGGCGACCAGGATCCCCGCCTCGGCGCCCTCGATCGCCATCGCCGGCTCGGCGAGGGAGATCTCGCGGTCCCCGGCGAGCAGGCGCACGTTGGTGAAGCGGAGCTCGGGGCGCTCGGAGAACACCAGGTGGATCGCGGTGGGGGGCTCCCGGAGGGAGTCGTTCGCCGCGGGGGTGGAGCGGAGGAGCCGCGCGTGCGCCTGGAGCCGCGCCGGGAAGGCGGCGAGCAGGAGGAGCAGGAGCGCCGGGAGGAGGCGCGGACGGGGACGGGAAAGGAGGACGGGCATGTCGGCGGAACGGCTACCTGGAATGGGCGTTCCGAACATTGCGGACCGGGCGCCCGAAAGGGAATTGTCCCCGTGCCGTGATCCCGGCGTATTAGATTGCCTGAGCGGCTTTTCCCTGCCCGCTGCCCCACTGATCCCCCCGTGCGCCGATGCTCTCCACCTTCTCCGCGCTGATCCTCGGGTTCATCCTGGGGATGCGGCATGCGACCGATCCCGATCACGTGGTGGCGGTCACCACGATCGTGGGGGGGCAGCGCTCGATTGCGCGGGCGACGGGGATCGGGGCGCTGTGGGGAATCGGGCACACGGTGACCATCCTGCTCGTGGGCGGGTCGATCCTGGTGTTCCGCCTGGCGATCCCGCCCCGGCTCGGGCTGGCGATGGAGTTCAGCGTCGCCCTCATGCTGATCGTGCTCGGGGTGCTCAGCCTCACCGGGCGGTCGGCCGCCTCGGCGCTCTCCCCCCTGCGCCCCGTGATGGTGGGGTTCGTGCACGGGCTCGCGGGGTCCGCCTTCGTGGCGATGCTGGTGCTGGGCGCGATCCCGAGCCCGGTGGTGGGGATCCTCTACCTGCTCGTGTTCGGGGTGGGCACGGTGGCCGGGATGTCGCTGATCACCACGATGATCGCGATCCCGTCGGCGTACTCGCTGGCGAAGTTCACCAACGTGCAGCGCTACCTGCAGCTCGCCTCCGGGGCGGTGAGCGTGGGGCTCGGGATCTTCCTCGCGCACGACGTGGGGATCGTGAACGGGCTGTTCGGCGCGAACCCCACCTGGGATCCGCACTAGCCGGTGGCGGCGGGTCATCTCGAGCGCGCGCCGGAGTTCCGGCGGCGCCTGGCGCGGTGGTTCCGCGCCAACGGTCGCGACCTCCCCTGGCGGAGGACGCGCGATCCCTACCACATCCTCGTCTCGGAGCTGATGCTCCAGCAGACGCAGGTGTCGCGGGTGGTGGACTACTACGCGCGGTTCCTCGAGCGCTTCCCCACCCTCGCGCACGTGGGGCGGGCACGCGAGCACCGGGTGCTCGAGGCGTGGGAGGGGCTCGGCTACTACGCGCGGGCGCGGAACCTCCACAAGCTGGCGAAGCAGGTGACGCGGCACGGGCGGGCGGCGGAGTACGCCCTCCCCGAGGAGCCCGAGTCGCTGCGCGCGCTGCCGGGGATCGGGGCATACACCGCCGGGGCGGTGGCGTCGTTCGCCTACGAGCGGCGCGCCTCGCTGGTGGACACGAACGTGGCGCGGGTGATCGCGCGGGTGTTCGCGCCGTCGCTGAACCCCAAGCGCGCGCGCGACCTCACGCGCATCTGGACGCTGGCCGACGCGATCCTCCCCCGCACCGGGCGGGCGGCGTGGACGCACAACCAGGCGCTGATGGAGCTGGGGGCGCTGGTGTGCACGGCGCGCGTGGCGCGGTGCGAGGCCTGCCCGGTGCGGCGCGTCTGTGCGACGGGGTCTGGCGCGACGGGGTCTGGCGCGACGGGGTCTGGTGCGCCGGGACCGGTGGTACTGACGAGGAAGCGGATCGAGCGGATCCAAAAGGATCGTCCCGAGCGCTGAACGGCGTCCGGCTCGCCCGGCCTTTTCAACGACCATGAAGCAAACGAACTGAATGAAGCGAGTCGTCCCTGGCAGTGGAGGCTCCATGCACCAGGACCGATGGGCTTCATTCAGTTCATTCGCTTCATGGTGGTTCAGGCAGTTGATCGCGCGAGTGCAGTCATCCTGAGGCGAAGCCGAAGGACCTGGCCACGGTGCGGAGGCGCCAGGTCCTTCGCTGCGCTCAGGACGACTTCAACAGCACGCGGGCATCGAGGGCGATGGGCTTCGCGCCGAGAATGCGGAGCGGGTTGATGTCGAGCTCCTCGATCTCGGGGAAGTCGCCGGCGAGGAGGCCGAGGCGCACCAGCACGTCGGCGATGGCGTCGAGGTCGGCGGCGGGCTCGCCGCGGAGCGCGTCGAGGATGCGACGGGATCGGAGGGCGCCGAGCATGTCGCGCGCGTCGCGCCGGTCCACCGGGGCGAGGCGGAGCGACACGTCGCGCATCGCCTCCACGTAGACGCCCCCCAGCCCCACCATCAGCAGCGCGCCGAAGCCCGCGACGCGGGAGATCCCCGCGATCAGCTCGCGCCCGGGGGGCACCATCGGCGACACGAGCACGCCGTCGATCACCGCGTCGGGGTGTGCCTTGCGCACGCTGCGCTGGATGTCGTCGTACGCCTTCCGCACCGCGGGCGCGTCGGCGAGGCCCACGCGCACGCCGCCCACGTCGCTCTTGTGGATCACCTGCGGCGACACGACCTTGAGCACCACCGGGTAGCCGGCCGCCTCGGCGATGGCGACGGCGGTGTCCACGTCGGGCGCGAGGGCGGCGGCGACGGCGGGGATGCCGTAGGCGCGGAGGAGGTCGATCGCGGCGATCTCGCCGAGCTTCAGCTCACCCGCGGCGCGCGCCGCGTCGAGGATCCCGCGGGCACATTCCCGGTCCACGTCGAGCGCCGGCAGCTCGCGCGCGGGGCGCCGCGACTGCTCGCCGTAGCGGAGCATGGCGGCGAGGGCGCGCGCCGCCGACTCGGGGAAGATGTAGGTGGACACGCCGTGCATGAGCAGCTCGGCCTTCCCCTGCGGCAGCCCGTCGCGCCCCATCAGCACGCCGATCACCGGCTTGCCGGGGTGCTTCTCCGCCACCTCGCCGATCGCCTCGGCCACCTCGGGGATGCGCACGCCGAGGGGCGGGGTGAAGATGGCGACGGCGGAGTCGATGTTGGGGTCGCGGAGGATCGCGTCGAGCGCCACGCGGTAGCCCGCGGGATTCGCCGAGGCGATCATGTCGAGCGGGTTCCGGATCGACGCTTCCGCGGGAAAGAGGGGGCGGAGGCGCTCGACCGTCTCGGTCATGAAGTCCACCACCTGGAGGCCGTTCGCCTCGAGGGCGTCGGCGGCGAGCACGCCGGGGCCGCCGGAGTTCGTGACCACGCCCACGCGGCGCGAGCGGGGGACGCGCACGGGGGTGGTGGCGGTGAAGGCCATCGCCATGTCGAACAGCTCCTCGATGGAACCGGCGCGGAGGACGCCGGCCTGCGCGAGGAGGGCGTCCACCGCGACGTCGCTGGCGGCGAGGGCGCCGGTGTGCGACGACGCGGCGCGCGCGCCCACCTCGGAGCGGCCCGCCTTGAGGGCGATGATCGGCTTGCTGCGGGTGACGCGGGAGGCGATCTCGAGGAAGCGGCGCGGGTTGCCGAAGTTCTCCACGTACATGAGGATCACCCCCACGTCGGGGTCGTCCTCCCACTGGAGCAGGCAGTCGTTGCCGCTGATGTCGGCCTTGTTCCCCATCGAGAGGAACTGCGACATGCCGATGCCCAGCTCGCGCGCGTAGTCGAGCACGTTCACCCCGAGGGCGCCCGACTGCGACACGAAGGCCGCGGGCCCGAAGCCGGGCATCACCGGGGCGAAGGTGGCATTCATGCGGAAGCCCGGGGCGTTGTTGATCACGCCCATGCAGTTGGGGCCGAGCATGCGGATGCCGTGACGGCGGGTGATGGCGAGGAGCTGCTCCTCGCGCGCGGCGCCCTGGGCGCCCACCTCGCGGAAGCCGGCGGAGATCACGGCGAGTCCCTTCACGCCCGCGGCGGCGGCCTCCTCGGCGGTCCCGGCGACGAGCTCCTTGGGGACGGAGATGACGGCGAGGTCGGGGGGCTCCGGAAGCGCGGCGAGGGAGGGCCAGGCCGGGATGGAGTGGATGGACTTCGCCTTGGGGTTCACCGGGAAGACGGCGCCGGTGAAGCCGTGGTTCACCAGGTTGCTGACGATCTGGTGGCCGATGGTGTCGGGGCTGCGCGAGGCGCCGACGACGGCGATGCTGCGCGGCTTGAGGATGGGGTCGAGGGCTCCAGGCATGGGAGGAAAGCTCTCCCCGACCCGAACGCTCGTGAATCGGGCCCCCGCCCCGGGCTTGTAGGCGAATCGCTTACACCCGGTCCGTCGTGGCGTACCGCGCGCCAGCAGGATCGCGCCCCCTCTTCAGGGCGGAGCCCGAGGGCCTGAAGCCGAGGGGCCTCTCCGGGGACCGTGCGCGACGCCAGTCGCGCCGTCCGGTCCTCGGAGAGGCCCCTTGGCTTCAGGCCACGCGAGCGACGACCGCCGTGCTATCGCGGCTTCTTCATGCGCGGCACGTCCGGGAACTGCGTGGTGAGCTTGCCGTCGTAGGCGCGCTCGCCGTACCCGGTGTAGATCTGCCGCGGGCGGGCGATCTTCTGCTCCTTGTCGAGCAGCATCTCCTCCCACTGCGCCAGCCACCCCGCGGTGCGCGCCACGGCGAAGAGCACCGTGAAGTAGTCCGTGGGGAAGGCCATCGAGCGGTAGATCAGCCCGGTGTAGAAGTCCACGTTCGGGTAGAGCTTCCGCGAGATGAAGTACTCGTCGTTGAGCGCGGCCTCCTCGAGCTTGAGCGCGATCTCGAGGTCCTTGTCCATGCCCACCTGCTCGAACACCTCGTAGGCGAGCTTCTTCACGATCTTCGCGCGCGGGTCGTAGCTCTTGTACACGCGGTGGCCGAAGCCCATGAGGCGGCTCCCCTTCCCGCCCTTCACGTCGTCGATGAAGCCCTTGACGTTGTCCGGGTGGCCGATCTCCTCGATCATGCGGAGCACCTGCTCGTTCGCCCCGCCGTGCAGCGGGCCGTAGAGCGCGGCGACGCCGGCGGCGACCGCCGAGAAGGGATCCACGTGCGAGGAGCCCACCGCGCGCACCGCGTTCGTGGAGCAGTTCTGCTCGTGGTCCGCGTGGAGGATGAAGAGGATCTCCAGCGCCTTCGTGAACGTGGGATTCGACTCGTATTTCGATTCCGACATCTTCGCCACCATGGAGAGGTAGTTCTCCGTGTAGCTCAGGTCGTTGTCGGGATAGACGTACGGCAGCCCCTTGAGGTGGCGGTAGATGAACGCCGCCAGGGTGGGGAGCTTCGCCAGCAGGCGGACGATGGAGATGTTCCGCTGCTCGGGATCGTCGATGTTCTTCGCCTCGGGGTAGAACGACGACATCGCCGCCACCGTGGCGGTGAGCATCGACATGGGGTGGGCGTTGTAGCGGAAGCCCTCCATGAAGTGCTTGATGTTCTCGTGCACGTACGTGTGGTACGTGATGTCGTACACCCACTTGTCGTACTCCGCCTGCGTGGGCAGCTCGCCGTTGCGCAGCAGCCAGGCCACCTCGAGGAAGGTGGACTTCTCGGCGAGCTGCTCGATCGGGTAGCCGCGGTAGCGGAGGATCCCCTTGTCGCCGTCGATGAACGTGATCGCGCTCTTGCACGAGGCGGTGTTCATGAAGGCGGGGTCGTACGTCATCAGGCCGAACTCGTCGTCCCGCTCCTTGATGGGGCGCAGGTCGAGGGCGCGCACGGCGACATCTCCCTCGGTGCCACGCTCGAGGATCGAGATCGTGTAGTTCTTCTTGGTGCGGGAGTCGGTGATCTCCAGGCTGCCACCGGCTCCGGCGGCGCTATCGGTCTTGCTCATGCGACTCGTTCTCCTTGGGAGATGCGTCTCGTGGGGGCACGCGTTGGGGGCCCACGCCACGGTCCGCGAAATCTACGCAGCCGGGCGAAGTCCGACTACCTTTTCGTCGTGCCTGCCCCGATTCCCGACGTCTCGGCCACGCGCCTCGCCCTCGTGGCCCTGACGACCCTGGTGGCGAGCGTGATCAATGCCATCGCCGGTGGAGGGACTCTCCTGACATTCCCCGCCCTCGTGGGGCTGGGGATTCCCCCACTCGTGGCCAACGCGACCAGCACGGTGGCCCTCTGGCCCGGGGCGCTGGCGAGCATGTGGGGGTACCGGCGCGAGCTGGTGGGGGCGCGGGACTGGGCGCGCCGCTTCGCCATCCCCTCGGTGGCCGGCGGGCTCGTCGGAGCCTGGCTCCTCCTGCGCACCCCCCCGGCGCGCTTCGACGCCATCGTCCCCTGGCTCATCTTCGGCGCCACCGCCCTGTTCATGATCCAGGGGCCGGTGATGCGGCGGGTCCAGCGGCGTGCCATCCCCCACCGACCCACCGGCATCCTGCTCGGCTTCCAGTTCGCCGTGGCGATCTACGGGGGCTACTTCGGCGCCGGCGCCGGCATCCTCATGCTCGCCGCCCTCGGGTTCATGGGGCTCACGAACATCCACCGCATGAATGGCCTCAAGAACTGGGGGGGCTTCTGCATGAACGTGGTCGCCGCCGGGATGTTCGCGGCGTCGCGGCTGGTGCACTGGCCGGTGGCGCTCACGATGGCGGTGTTCGCGCTCATCGGCGGCTACCTGGGGAGCCGGCTCGCGCAGCGCGTGGGGCAGGCGTGGGTGCGGCGCGGGATCGTGGCGGTGGGGCTGCTGAGCGGCCTCTGGCTCCTCGCCCGCTAGCCCCGCCCGGGGAGCGACACCCCGCCCAGCTTCGCCACGATCGCGAACTCCCGCGCCGTCACCGGCTGCACGGAGAGGCGGCTCCCCTTCCGCAGCAGTTCCATCTGCTCCAGCCCCTTCACCCCGCGCAGGTCGTCGAGGGTGAGGGGGCGCGCCAGCTTCTTCACCGCCTTCAGGTCCACCATCAGCCAGGTGGGAGCGGCCGGCTTCGCCTTCGGGTCGAAATAGTCGCTGGCCGGGTCGAACTGCGTGGGGTCGGGGTATGCCTCACGCGCCACCTCACAGATCCCGGCGATCGCCGAGGGATCGGCGTTGGAATGGTGGAAGAACACGAGGTCGCCCTTCTTCATGCCATCGCGCATGAAGTTCCGCGCGGCGTAGTTGCGGACCCCCTCCCAGCTGGTGGTCCGGCGCGGGGCGGCGAGGAGGTCGTCGAAGGAGAAGACGCTCGGCTCCGACTTCACGAGCCAGTAGTTGCGCGCTGCCATGCGCGCTAATGTAACAGGAGACGCGCGACCACCCCTCGCCACGGGGGCACCATGAGCATCGCTTCCGCCCGACCCACTCCCGGCGCCACGAGCGACGACGCGGGCGCCGCCGTTCCGGGCGCCGCCGCCCCGGCGCCGGCGATCCCCCCGCGCGAGGTCGCCTCGCGCGACCCGGCCACGGGCGAGGTGTGGCGCCGCTAC
>DASWVQ010000100.1:0-2202 GCA_036401195.1 Gemmatimonadaceae bacterium | reverse complement strand
GCCCAGAGGTAGCGACGCAGGTTCCAGGTGCTGCGCGCGAAGTCCTGGTCGGCAAAGCGGCGGCCGCGCTCGAGGACGAGCACGGAGTAGCCTTTCTCGCGCAGGCGCATGGCGGACACGCTGCCGCCGAAGCCTGAGCCGATGATGACGAAGTCGCGGGTCGCGTCGGACATGGTGAGGGCTGAACCCTCACATGATGCAGCCCCGGGGCGATCGGGGAAATGGGGTTCTCCCTTGCATGCCGGAGGCGGCCGGGACAGTCGTGAAAAGAGGCAAGTCGTTGACTGGGATGCGCTTGCGGCGATTCCGTGTCATGTTTTCCCTGACAGGATTTCCGGTGCTTCCCGACTGAGTGCCCCCCCGGCCGGCCCTAGCTTCTCCCCTGTCAGGAAAATCCTCGTTCGCCCTGACACGCCATCACACCGCGGGAATCCTCGTGACGCAGATGCAGGCCGGCAACGGGAACGGCAAGGTGCAGCAGGGCTCCGCGGAGTCGCTGCGTCCGCAGATCGAGCGGGCGCTGTCGCGTCCCGTGCTGCGCAATGCGCACCGGCACGGGCTGCGCTACCGGCTGCTCTCGCTGCCGCTGCTGTGGAAGCTGGTGGGCGCGAATGGCGTGATCATCCTCAGCGCGGTGTGGGCCACCTGGTACGCGCACCAGCGGGGCCACGTGCAGGCGGCGACGATCCTGGCCATCGCGCTGGCGCTGTCGTTCCTGGTGAACGTGGTGCTGGTGTCGATCGCGCTGCGCCCGCTGCGCGGGCTGGAGGAGACGGCGGCGCGGGTGTGGCAGGGCGACCTGGCGGCGCGGGTGGAGGATTCGCGGGTGGCTGACCGCGACATGGAGCGCATCGGCGACATCCTGAACCTCCTGCTCGACAGCCTCACCGGCGACCGGGCGCGGATGCGGCTGCTCGCGTCGCAGATCATCAAGGCGCAGGACGACGAGCGCGCGCGCATCTCGCGCGAGCTGCACGACTCGGTGGCGCAGACCCTCGCGGCCTCGATGCTCCAGATCAAGGCGCTTCAGAGCCGCAACCCGCAGGCGTCGGAGCCGCTGGGCGACGTGCGCGCCCTCGTGGCCGACGCGCTCGAGGAAGTGCGCTCGATGTCGCACGTGATGTACCCGCGCGTGCTCGACGACCTCGGCCTCGTGGCGGCGCTGGAGTGGCTGGCGCGGCAGACGCGCGAGACGTCGGGCGTGTCGGTGGAAGTGGAGAACGCGGTGGACGACGAGGTGGCGCATGAGCCCTCGTCGGTGCTGTACCGGGTGGCGCAGGAGGCGCTCCGCAACGCGGTGACGCATGCGCAGGCCCAGACGGTCCGCATCTGGATCAGCGCCGACGCGGAGAGCGCGACGCTCGAGGTGGTGGACGATGGGAAGGGATTCGACGTGGCGTCCGCGGAAGCCCGTCGCCCAGGCATGGGGCTGTTCGCCATCCGGGAGCGGGTCTCGCTCGTGGATGGTTCCGTGGAGATCCACAGTGTCATGGGCCGCGGCACCCGCGTCACGGCCACCGTACCGTTGACCCCCCTGAGGGTATCATGAGCAACTCCAACATTCGCGTCGTCCTCGCGGACGACCACTCGATGGTCCGCTCGGGCCTCAAGGCGGTGCTCTCCTCGGCCGCCGACATCGAAGTCGTGGGCGAAGCCGCCAACGGGAAGGAAGCGGTGGCGCTGACCCAGCGGCTCAACCCCGACGTGGTGATCATGGACCTGACGATGCCCGAGCTGGACGGCATCGGCGCCACGAAGGAGATCGTCGCCGCCAACGGCTCGCGCGTCCTCGTGCTCACCATGCACGCCGAGGAGGATTACCTCGTGCCGCTGCTCGAGGCGGGCGCCTCGGGTTACCTGGTGAAGAGCGCGGCCGACCGCGACCTGGTCGACGCGGTGCGCATGGTCGCCCGCGGCGAGCTGTACGTGCGGCCGGCGGCGGCCCGCGTGCTCGCGCGCGGCGTGCAGAAGAAGGACGAGCATGCCACCGAGCGCGCCCGCTTCGAGAAGCTCACGGAGCGCGAGCGCGACGTGATGCGCCTGATCGCCGAGGGGTACACCGCGCCGGAGATCGGCGAGAAGCTGTTCATCTCGCCCAAGACGGTGGACACCTACAAGCAGCGCATCAACGAGAAGCTCGGCCTCACGCACCGCGCGGACTACGTGAAGCTGGCGCTCAAGCTCGGGCTGCTGTCGGGCTGA
>DASWVQ010000099.1:0-16587 GCA_036401195.1 Gemmatimonadaceae bacterium | reverse complement strand
CGCCGCATCGGCGGATCACCGCGACCATCCTCGGCGGGCGCGGTCGCTACGGTCACGTTTACCGCTCCTTCGCCGACGCGCAGCTCGCGCTCGCCCCGTTCGCTCACGTCGCGCTGGTCGGTACGCTGCGCCAGATGACGTGGAAGCAGGACGGCGCGCCGCACTGGTTCCGCCCGTTCTTCGTCGGGGTCCGCGTGCAATGACACACCAGATCGGAATCGCGGGAATCGAGGTTCCGGCAACCCGCCCCTTCGCGACCGGCACGCGAGCGATGGCACGCGTCGTCGTCGTGCTCTGGCTGCTCGCGTTCCTGCCGGCCCTGGCGGGCGCACAGGGACTTCGCTCGCTCGAAGGGAACGTCGGACTCGCCTTCGGGCAGGGAAAGAACTTCCACGACCGCGCGGGGCCGGCGCTGGATGCCCTGGTGAGCTTCGGGATCAGGCCGCAGGGGGGCGGCATGCTCGTGGGGGCGGTGAATGTGGGCGTCACCGGCGTCGCGGGCGGGGACAGCTGCCGGATCCTCCCCGACGGCGGCTGCATGCCGGACTTCCCCGCGCTGGCGCCCATCGCCCTCCTCGTGGGGCTCGAGGCCCCGTCGCGCGTCGCGCGGATCAGCGCCGGCCCGGCGGTCGTGATGTACGACGACGAGGGAGGCAGGGGGGGTGCCACGGGCGGACTCGCGGCGCGGGTGGACCTCCTGACGCCGGCGCCCTTCCACTTCGCCCTGGTGCTCTCGGCGCGCGCGCTGCTGCTGCCATCGTACCGTGGCCGCATGGCCAGCCAGCTCGCGGCGGGCGTGGGGCTGGCCATCCGGTGAGCGTCGCGGCCGCTCCCTTGCCCCCAGGGTGAGGATGCAGCGCCCGCCGGGCGCTATGTTGGGGCGCGACGCGAAGGCCCCGGCCATCCCCCGCGGTCCCGCTGCAGGACCCACCCTGATGGAGACGGCGATGACGGATCATGCGACGACTGACGCGAACCCGGTGCGCCTCCGGTTCAACTGGCGCGTGCTCGCCCTCTACTTCGGCGTCGTCGTCGTCGCGTCCGCGGGGTGGGAGTTCGCGAAACGCAGCGTCGGAATCGGGGTGAGCCCCGTGCCGGGGATGCGCGCGAGCTTCATCGCCTCGTGGCTGCTCGCGTTCGTCGCGGGAGCGGGCTCGCCGTTCCTCTTCAAGCCGTTGCGTCGCCCCCGCTCGTGGGCGCGGCACATCACCGTCTGTGCGGTGCTCTGCCTGGCCGGCGCGATGGTGACTTACTGGCTGGGCGTGGGTCGTTGAGCCGCGGCGTCGTCGTCGGTTTCCCCGTCCTGCTCGCGTCGTCCCTGTACGTCCCGTCCGCGCCGGGGGGGCGGCTCCACCTCCCGTTGTTCGGCATCGCGAGCTCGTTCTGACCATGGGTCCGCCCGCGCGATCGTTGGTACTGCTCGCCGCGATGGTGGCGTGGGGGTGCGAGCGCCTCGTGCCGGAGCCCCCGGGAAGCTCCGCGGCCCCGCTCCCGGAGTATGAGGCGTGGTGGCGCGTGGTCGAGCAGTGCTCGGGTCGGCGCGGCGACCTGGCATCCATTCGCTGGTATTCCGCGCCCGCGTCGGTAGCGCTGCGCGACGACGCAGGGCGGCGGGTGGACGGACTGTGGATCAGCGCGCGCCGGGCGATCGTGCTCCAGGAAGGTCTCGAGCGCGATGCGCGACTGGTGCGGCACGAGATGCTGCATGCCCTGCTGGGCGACGCACGACACCCGCGCGACATGTTCGTGCGCCGTTGCGGGGGCGCGCTGTCGTGCGGGCAGGGTTGCCTGGACGAGGCGGGGCCGCCCCCCGCCCCCGATCCCCTCGCCGTCGGCGTGCCCCCCGAGTCGCTCCGCATCACCGTGGAGGCGGTACCGGCGGTGATCGCGAGCGGTCCCGCGGGCGGGCATGTCTTCATCGTCGTCACCGCCACCAATCCCTCCGCGCGCCAGGTCGTCGCCGAGCTGCCTCCCTCGGGCGACGCCGGCCCCCCGCTCACCTTCGGGTACTGGATCTCGGGCGGGGGCGGGAGCATGCAGGGCAGCGTGCGTGCAACCACCCCGGAATCGGTGCGATTCGCTCCCGGGGAGTCCAAGCGCGGCTACTTCGACCTCTGGACCTCCCCGGTTCCTCGGGAGGCGGTACTCTGGCCCGGGGAGTTCGTGGTGAGGGGTGGGTATGGGGAGCGCTGGGCCGAGCGGGACGCGGTGCTCGACGTGAGGTAGTGCGGGCACCGGGCCGTTGCGCGCCGCCGCGCACCCCGCCATCCTCAAGGCCATGAAGACCCAGTACCTCACCGCCTGCTCCCTCGACGGCTTCATCGCCGACCCCGACGACTCGCTCGAGTGGCTCTTCCCGCTCGGCAACGTCGAGGACACGAGCATCCCGGAGTTCATGAAGTCGGTGGGCGCGCTCGCCATGGGGGCGCACACGTACGAGTGGCTGCTGCGGAACGGCTTCGACCCGGGGAACGCGGCCCCGCAGCCCTGGCCGTACTCGCAGCCCACCTGGGTGTTCACCTCGCGCACCCTCCCGGTGGTGCGCGGCGCCGACATCCGCTTCGTGCGCGGCAGCGTGCGCGAGGTGTTCCCGGAGATCGAGGTAGCGGCGCAGGGGCTGAACCTGTGGGTGATGGGCGGCGGCGACCTCGCGGGGCAGTTCTTCGACGCCGGGCTCCTCGACGAGATCCACGTGCAGTTCGGGTCGGTCACCCTCGGGGCGGGGAAGCCCCTCTTCCCGCGCCGGCTCACCAGCCCGCCGCTCGTCCTGCGGTCGGTCAACCAGGTCGGGACGGGGTTCGCGGAGCTGGTGTACGAGGTGCCGAAGGGGCCGCAGCAGTCATCCTGAGCGGAGCGAAGGATCGGGCTCGGGTGCACCGTGGCCGGATCCTTCGCTCAGGATGGCCGCAGCGGCCACCCCACCCAACGGCAACCGCATCACCGCCAAGGTCGCAAGGGAGCAAAGGTCGCAAGGAGCCCTTCGCGACCTTCGCCCCTTCGCGACCCTGGCTCTACCGGCTGTTGCCCCTGGCCGTTGCCTCGTTCAAACCCGCCCCCCACTTCCGGTGTCTGAGCCTGAGCACCCCCGCTCGAGAGAGCGGCCCGCTCACCCTCGACCACCGGACCGTGATGCTCCGCTCCCTCGTCCTCGCCCTCGCCGCCACCTCGCTCGCCGGCGCGGCTGGCCCGGCTCCCGCCCCGCGCGACACCACCGGCGTCGCCCCGCAGGTCATCAAGCTCCAGCGCTTCCGCAAGGCGCTCTGGAAGGTGCACCTCACCGTGAAGGGAGTGGAGGGGGACTTCCTCCTCGACACCGGCGGTGGCCTCACCCTGCTCGGCAAGGACTTCGCGCCGAAGGTGCCCTGCACCTTCTGGGGGCGCACCACCGGCTGGAACATGTTCGGCAAGCGCGGCGACGGCCCGCACTGCGACGACGTCGCCATCGTCGCCGGCGACGTGCCCCTCACCCCGGTGAGCGTGGGCCACATCAACTTCGAGGGGCAGTTCCCCGGCGATCCTGCGCCCGACGGCCTCCTCTCCCTCGACGCCTTCGACGGCAAGGCGATCACCCTCGACCAGTCGGAGGCCACGCTCACCATCGAGACGGACAGCAGCCTCGCCGAGCGCACGAAGGGGATGCAGGAGCTGCCCGTGCGGCTCGTGCGCGACTGCTCGGCGCGGTGCCTCAACGCCTTCGTCGCCGTGCCCACGAAGCTCGGCACCACCTGGCTGATCCTCGACTCGGCGGCGGGGGGCGTGTCGCTCATCTCCACGGACCACGCGGCGCTGTTCGGGCTCGACCCCGCGATCAAGCAGCAGCAGCTGCGCTTCGAGGTCGCTCCCGGCGTGCCGATCGACAGCCCCGTGCTCGTCACCGACATGATCATGGACGGCAACCTCGGCCAGCCCTTCATGAGCCAGTACGTGATCACGCTCGACCTGCGTCACGAGCGGCTCTGGGTGTCGAAGGTGAAGCCGGCGTCCTGACCACTTCCGGGCATTGCGCATGCAAGGATGTCGCCTCAGGTTGGATCATGACCCGTGAGGCGCACCCCGCATGAAGTTCCTGCGAATCCTCTCCGTCTCGGCCGTGCTGCTCGCCTGCAAGGGCGACGAGGCGTGCATCCTCTATCCGTGCCCGGTCCCGGTGGCCGCGATCGTGACCGTCGCCGCCGCCAACGCCGCCGGGCCGGTGCCGGGGGCGCAGCTCATCGTGAACGGCACCCAGCAGGGCGGTGGATGCAGCGCCGCGCAGGTCACCACCTGCGAGGTGTTCGGGGGCACCGGTCGCTACGACATCGAGGCCAGCGCGCCGGGCTACGCGTCGGCCCGCACCACGGTGACCGTCACCGGCACCGACGCCGGGTGCAACAGCTGCGGCGAGATCGACCGGCAGTTCGTCACCGTCACCCTGCAGCCTCTGCCGCAGGCGGCGCGGCAATGAGCGGGACCGACGCCGGGCGCCCGTGAGGGACCGCCAGCGAAGTGCGGCGCATCGAGTCCGGGGCCGACGAGCCCCAGCGGCTGGGCGCCGGTTCCGGATCGTGCCATCCCTTGCCCATGGCGTGTGGGTGGCGGGCCGCCCGGGGTGATAGGTTGGACGGGCGGCACCGTCCCCGGGAGGCGCATGATCACCCTGCGGCAGTTCGTTCGAGCGGTCATCCAACCCATCGTCGCCGTCTCGTTACTGGTCACGGGCTGCGCGGACGGCCTCGCGCCCCACCCCGGGTACCCCTTCGAGCTGCGCACCGACCAACGAAGGTACCGCGCCGGGGACACGGTGTTCGTGACGTTGCGCAACGTGTCGGGGGGGCCGGCGAGCTTCGACCCCTGCATCCGGGTGCTGGTCCGCTACGCGCCCGGACAGCCCGTGGTGAACGACACGGTCGCCTTCATGTGGTACGATCACCTCGAGAATCTCCCGGGTCGGGAGGTGCTCGCGTGCGACGCGGTGGGCCGCCCCGTGATCCAGCCGGGGGGCCGGGTCGTCACCACCTTCATCCTCCCGGCGTTCCTCATTCCCTCCACGACGTACTACATCGGCGTCGAGGGGCTGCGAGGCGCCGGCGGTGAGGAACTCGCCGACGCGGCGCGCGCGACACCGTTCTTCGAGGTGGGTCCATGAGCCGCGCGGCCACGGTCGCGGCCCTCGTCCTCGCCGCGGCATGCGCCGGGGGAATGGCGGCGCGTCCGGCCGACGTCCCGAGCGTGGGCACGGGCGCGGCGGGGGTGCAGTCGTCGTCGATCGTGCACGAGTACACGATTACCGCGTCGACCCCCGCCTCCATCGTCGCGGAGCTCGAGCGCATGGGCCCCACGGTGGAGGGACGCTCGTTCGCGGGGGCGACGCAGTGGTCGGTGCGCTGGACCTACCGCTACGAGCGCGTGGGCGGCGGGTGCGCGCTGCGCGACGTGCGCGCCTTCGTGGCGAGCACGATCCGCCTCCCGAAGTGGCAGCCGGCCGCCCCGCCGGACAGCGCCACGCGCGCCTGGTGGGCCGACTTCCGTCCGCGACTCGCCGAGCACGAGGCGGGGCACGCACGCCACGGCGTGGACGCGGCCACGGAGGTGGTGCGCGCCCTGCGCATGCTCACCGGCGGCTCGTGCGACGCGCTCGGCATGCATGCGAACGACCTGGGTCGCACGATCATCGACCGGGCGCGGGCCCGCGACGCGGCGTACGATCGCGAGACGGCGCATGGCGCCAGGCAACCGGGCTTCGCCCCGCCACCGCGCCTGCTGCTCACCGACTTCCTTCCCCCGATGGGGGTGGCGGTGCTCGACACCGCGGGCCGGTGGTGCGCCGAGTTCCCCGAGCGTCGCGCGGTCCCCGAGCGCGCGGTGCTCACGATCGTGCTGCTGCGCCCGGCCGACACGGTCGCGGTGCGCGCGCTCGCGGTGCGGCGCCGTGCGTCGGCATGCGCCACCGCGTTCGCGCAGCCGCGCTGGGCGTCGTACGTCGCCTACGACCTGGCGCTGCTCGACTCGGCGCGCACGCCCGCGACGATGGCGACGCTGGTGTTCGCGGGGAGGTACACGTGGACGCGCGGCGCCGACGGCGTGCCGCGCGCGCTCCTCGATCGCGACACGATCCCCGAAGAGGTGCGGAGCTGCCTGGGGGGGGAGGGGGAGCACTTCACGGTGTGGAGCGTGGGCCCGGCGGGGGAGCGGCGGATCAGGGGGCACGAGTACTTCGATCACGGGGGATTGGTGGACGCGAACTGTTCCGAGGACGAGATGAGGGAGAGGCCGGGGTTCAACGGCAACTGAAGGCCGCCGGCTCTCGGCCCTCGGCCCTCGGCTCTCGGCACGAAATCGGAAGCGCGCCTGGGCCGCTTCGCGGCCCTTTAGCGCGCACACCGCATCTCTTGACCTGCGCCGAATACGGAAGATCGAGCGCGCGCGCCCTCGCGCGCCGCTCGCTTCCGATTCCAAAGCCGAGGGCCGAGAGCCGAGAGCCGAGGGCCGGCGGCCTTCCGTTGAAGTTCCCCTTACCTCCGTCCCATCCCCCGGCATATTCCGGATCTTCCCCCTCGGAGCCCCCCATGAAGCTCCTCGGCACCCTGCTCATCGCCTTCGGCACCTTCTTCCTCCTCGTCGCCACCCTGGTGCTCCTCGCGCCCGGCCTGCGCGTGAATGGCATCGACGTCTCCGCCGCCACCACGTCGGTGCAGGGGAGCTTCATGATCGGCGGCTTCGCGCTGCTCACCGGCGCGCTCCTCCGGCGGCGCGCCCACGAGCGGGGCGAGGCGAAGCGGCTGCGCCGGGAGCGACAGGGGGAACTGGAAGTGGGGATGCCGGCGGTCCCCCTGGCGGATCGCGCGCCGGAGGTGCAGGTGCCGCGCGACCGGGGGCGGTGAGCCGCCGCCGGCCATTCCCTGTGGGGGAATCCCGGAAAGTGAGGGAATCCGTTTGAGAATCACCCCTCCCTTGCCCCGTGGGTGAGCGTTGGATCGTCCGTGGGGAGGTAGCATGGCGGGACCACTCACCCTCCCACCTTCCTCCCTCTGCATGCACTATCCGCAACTGATCGCCCGGCACGACCCCGCCCTCGGCGCGCTCGTGCACCCGAAGGAGCGGCTTTACTACGCGATGCTCCTGGTCGCGAGCCTCGCGCTGTACGCGCTCCTCGCCCTCTTCCTGCTCGGCGCCGTCGCGACGCCGGAGACGGGCGCGGCGATCGGCGCCGTCGGCCTGTACGCGGCGCTCTTCGGCCTGGGATTCTTCTTCGTGCACGGCCTGATGATCGGGCGGATCCGGGGGAACGGCGTGCGCGTCACCGCGAGCCAGTTCCCCGCGCTGCATCGCCAGGTGACGGCGCACGCCGCGCGGCTCGGCATGCGCGCCATCCCCGACGTGTTCATCATGCAGGAAGGGGGCGCGCTCAACGCCTTCGCCACGCGCTTCTTCGGGCGCGACTTCGTGGTGGTGTACTCCGACGTGCTCGCCCTCGCGCAGGCGCGCGGCGAGGCGGCGGTGGGATTCATCGTCGCGCACGAGCTGGGGCACGTCGCGCGGGGGCACCTGCGCTTCCGCTGGCTCACCATGCCGGGGCGCCTCGTGCCGTACCTCGGCGCCGCCTGGTCGCGCGCCTGCGAGTACACCTGCGACCGGTTCGGCGCGCACTGCCAGCCCGAGGGCGCGGTGGACGGCCTCCTCGTCCTCGCCGCCGGCCCCGCGCTGTATCGCGAGGTGGATGCGCGCGAGTACATGCGGCAGGTGGAGACGGAGAAGGGCTTCTGGGTGAAGCGCGCGGAGCTGATGTCGACGCACCCGCACCTCCCCAGGCGGGTGGCCGCGCTGGTGCGTGCGGGAGCGGCGGTGCCCGACTACTCGCCAATTCGGTACGACGCGCACGCGGGGTTGCACGTGGCGCGGTGATGCGGGTCACGGCCAGCTATCACTGCGCCGGCATGCAACCAAACAGTTGAGTATCAAAAAGTGTCACTTGCATTGCCCGATGGCGTTTCCGGCGGTAGGATTGCGGCCATCGGGAGCGACGGTGCTTCCGCGCAGACCAGTGGGAAGGACCCTTGCCGATGGAACAGGATGCACCGGACCGGGAGCTGAGCACCTCCCGCGTCGTGAGCGCGACGCCGCGCGAGGTGCTCGCCGCCTTCAGTGATCCCGACCGCCTCGCGCGCTGGTGGGGCCCGATGGGATTCACGAATCACTTCGAGGAATTCGACTTCCGCCCCGGCGGGAAGTGGCGCTTCGTGATGCACGCCCCCAAGGGGGGGAGCTTCCGCAACGAGAGCGAGTTCGTGGAGGTGGGGCCGGAACGGGTCGTGCTCGAGCATCGCTCGCCCCCCGTGTACCGCCTGGAAATTCCCCTCGAGGAGATTGCGGGGGGGACGCGCGTCGGCTGGCGCATGGTGTTCGAGTCCGCCTTCGAGCGCGACCGGGTGGCGACGTACGCCGTCGACGCGAACGAGCAGAACCTCAACCGCCTCGAGGCGGAGCTGGCGCGGGTGCGGGTGCTCCCCACCGCGCGGCGCGACGACCGGCTGGAGCCCGCCTGATGGGTGCCGCGGCCGGAGCCGCCGCGCAGGCGGCGGTGATCAACGCCGTCAAGGCATCGGGCGTGGTGGTGAAGGTGGAGGCGGCCGACTTCCTCGCGATCCTGCGCCGGATGGACGCGCCCCTCGTCGTCACCGGGCAGGGTGGCGTGTTCAAGAAGCACGTGCAGTACCTCACCAGCTATCGCGGGCTCGCCTTCTTCACCACCTCGCCGAGCCCCCTCGTGCTTCCCGGCCGCACGGAGATCGTGGCCGCGAAGACGATCAAGATCCCCGAGCTCTGACGCGGAGCGCGGGGGGAGGGGGGATCACGCTCATGGCCACGCGCGCGCTCACGCGGCTCCGCAAGCTCGCCCTCGCCCTTCCAGAGGCGCACGAGGTGGAGGCGTGGGGGGAGCCCACCTTCCGGGTGAAGAACAAGATCTTCGCCATGCACGCCACCGCGGCCACGCACCACGGCCAGGGGCGCGAGGGGGTGTGGATCAAGGCGCTCCCGGTGAACCAGGAGCTGCTGCTCCGCGCCGCCCCCGAGCGCTTCTACAAGCCCCCGTACGTGGGGCCGAGCGGGTGGATCGGGGTTTTCCTCGACGGGCGCGATGCCCCGGTGGACTGGGCCGAGGTGAAGGAGCTGCTCGAGGACGCATGGCGGATGACGGCGCCGAAGAAGCTCGTGAAGGCCACGTCGTGAGGGCATTCCCTGTCATTCCGAGCGAAGCGAGGAATCTGCTCTCGTTCCTCTAGGAGCCCGTGCCACTACCGAGGGTGAGAAGATTCCTCGGTCGCGGAGCCTGCCCTGAGCGTAGCGAACGGGCTTCCTCGGAATGACAAAAACACGATCTTGTCATTCCGAGCGAAGCGAGGAATCTGCTCTCGTTCCTGTAGAAGCCGGGCCACTACCGGGGGGTGAGCAGATTCCTCGGTCGCGGAGCCTGCCCTGAGCGTAGCGAACGGGCTTCCTCGGAATGACAAGCACGCCCTTGTCATTCCGAGCGAAGCGAGGAATCTGCGCTCGTTCGTGTAGGAGCTGGGCTACTACCGCGAGCGAGCAAGATTCCTCGGTCGCTGCGCTTCCTCGGAATGACAAAAACAAAGGGCCACTACCGAGGGTGAGAAGATTCCTCGGTCGCGGAGCCTGCCCTGAGCGGAGCGATGGATCGGGCACGTCGCACCAGGGCCAGATCCTTCGCTGCGCTCAGGATGACGTCAAGGGCGCTTCACGAGCACCACCGCGCCTCCCTGCACGAACGATCCCACCAGCGAGTCCCCCCGCCACTCGGCGTTGATCACGCCGATCGTGTCGTTGGCGCTCCACTGGTTGAGGAGCGCCAGCCGGACCTGCTTCCCCTGGAGGGTGCCGATGAAGCCATCCAGCTCGCTCGTGCCCTGGCGCACCCAGGAGCCGGAGAGGGCGGCCGGGTTGCCGTTCGCCGGGGGGGACTCGATGTACAGGGTGATCGCGCCGAGGAAGTTCTGCGCGGTGTTGCCGCGCACGTAGTGGCCCTCGATGGGCGCGCGCATCGTCGCCCCCACCGCGAGGGTGCGCCGGGCGATCGGTACCACGCTCCCCACCACCCCCACGCCCCCCTCCAGGTGGTTCACGATCCCCGAGCCGGTGAAGGGATCGTTGCGCGAGCGGTAGTAGTCGTAGTAGTTGGTGTCCACCGCCGCCACCACCACCTGCTGCTGGAAGCCGGGGAAGAAGACGCGCGGGATCTCGTTCGCGAAGATGTTCCGCAGCGAGCCGGGGAGCCGCACCTGGAGGGAATCCAGGAACAGGTTGAAGGCCCCGAACGGCGACTCGGCGAAGAGCATGTACGTGCGCGCCCCCGTCACTGGCGTCCAGTCGAAGCGCAGGGTGTCGAGGTCGCGGTCGAAGGGGACGGTGCCGACCTGCCCGGGGGCGGGGGCGACCTTCGGGATGGTGGTGCTCCCGCGCACCACCTCCCCCTGCGGGGTGGTCACGGTGAGGGTGTAGCGCTTGCCGGGCTGGAGCTGCGTGCGCCCGGTGAGGTTGAGTCGGTAGACCCCCGCCCCCCGCGGGTTCACCGGGGTGCGGTCCTCGAGCGCCACCAGCTCGAGGGTGTCGTCGGAGAGCACGACGCGCGCGTTGCTCACCGCCACCCCGCGCCCGGTGCGCACCGGGTCGGCGGGATCGAAGGGGACCAGCGTGTCGATGTTCACCGCTCCCGTGAGCGCGCGCTCCACCAGGAAGACCTGCTGGAAGTAGCTGGGGTTGAGCACCGCGTGCACCACCACCACCGCCTCGCCGCGTGGCACGGTGACTTCGCCGAACTTGCAGGAGGTGAGGAGGGCACATGCCGTCATCCTGAGCGCAGCGAAGGATCTGGCGACGCTGCGCGATGGCCAGATCCTTCGGCTGCGCCTCAGGATGACTTCGAGGGTGCGCGATGGCCAGATCCTTCGGCTGCGCCTCAGGATGACTTCGAGGGTGCGCGATGGCCAGATCCTTCGGCTGCGCCTCAGGATGACGGCGAGGGCGCGCATCAGAACTCCACCGTCACGCCGACCGCGGGGAGGATCGGGAACTGCGACAACGACGTCCGCGTCGGCGGGTTGGTGGTGTAGTCGAAGGTGTAGGTGAACACGTTCCGCGCGTTGTACACGTTGACCACGCTCAGGAAGGGGACGAGGGTCATCCCCCGCCAGGGGATGCGGCGGGTGACGCTCGCGTCGAGCCGCTGGAAGACGGGGAGCCGCGCGCCATTGCGCGGGCCGCCGATCGGCTCCAGCGCCCGCGTCGACACCGCCGTGTCCCACCGGTTGCGCGCCACGTCGTACGAGCGACGCACGAGCTGTCCCACGATGTCGGTGTACGGCGTGCCGGTGCCGAAGCCGAGGCGGCTCGACACCACGTAACCGCGCTCCGTGCGCCAGCTCGCGACCACGTTCATGTTGTGCCGGCGGTCGTGCCCCGGGTAGTAGCGCAGCGACCCGGTGGTGCGCTGCGCCACGGAGAACGAGTAGGCGACCCAGCCGCTGAACGCCCCCGACTCGAGCTGCTGCGCCATCAGGTCCACCCCGAAGGAGCGCCCCGCCTGCGGGAGGAACTCGTCGCCGCGTCGGGTGGGATCGTTGGTGGGATTCACGTCGAGCAGCCGCGGATAGCGCTTGTAGTAGCCCTCCACGCGCACGAAGCGGGTGGGGGAGAGCCACTGCTCGATCCCCGCCACGAAGTGGTCGGCGCGCGACACGGGGACCGCGCTGTCGCTGGCGATCCAGAAGTCGAAGATGCGCACGGGGATGTCCTCGCGCGCCAGCGAGTGCATCCACTGCGTGTAGCGCCCCGCCGCCACGGTGAGCGCGAGGTCGGGATTCACGAACAGCTTGGCCGACGCGCGCGGCGACACGCCGATCCACCCGGTGCCGCTCACCCCTTCCACGCGCGCGCCTCCTTCCACGATCAGCCGCGTGGTGGGGCGCCAGGTGCCCTCGGCGAAGCCGCCGAGGGTCCACGGCGACTGGTCGAGGCGGAAGAGCGCCGCGTCCACCTGCTGCGAGAGGGCGTCGTACGTGGTGCCCACGTGCGAGGCGATCGCGCCGGCGCGCCAGATCCGTCGCGAGCTCCCCCCGCGCAGCGTGGCCTGGAGCTGCTGCTCGCCGACGCGGTTGTTCAACAGGAGGGCGCCGCTCCCAAGGTCGAGCCCCGTGCTGAAGCGGGAGTCGCTCGCGCGCAGCTCGACGCGTCCCGAGTCGCCGAGGGCGTGCGCCGGGTAGCGGAGCGTCGCGCCGAGGAGGGTGTTCCCCCAGTTGAAGCGGAAGTCGCCCCCGCCCGAGCTCGAGGAATCGCCGAGCTGCGCGAAGCTCCCGTCGAGGAGGTCGCGCCCCGCGTAGGCGGTGAGGGCCAGCTCCCCGCCCGTGCCCACCGCGTGCCAGCCGTGGAGCTGCGCGTCGACGAAGTGGTAGGGAAGGGACTGCGTGGTGAAGAGCGACGCGAGCTTGTCGGCGTAGGTGCGGCGCGCCGCGACCGTCCATCCCGCGCTCGCGTCGCGGCGCACGCTGCCGAGCGTGGCGTGCGACGCGAGGAGGGAGACGCCGGCGGTGCCGTGCAGTCCCTCGCGCTCGGGGCGCGCGGAGCGGACGTCGAGCACGCTCGAGAGGCGCCCCCCGTAGCGGGCGTTGAACCCTCCGGTGAGGAGCTGGATGTCGCCCACCGCCTCGTCGATGAATGTCCCGAACAGCCCGCCCAGGTGGAAGGGATTGTAGATCGGGTGGCCGTCGAGGAGGACGAGGTTCTGGTCGGCCTCCCCGCCGCGCACGTTGTAGCCCGCGGTGAAGTCGTTGCGCGCGGCGACGCCGGGGAGGAGCTGCACCGCGCGCAGCACGTCGGCCTCGCCCACGGCGGGGACGCTGGCCAGGGCGCGACGGGTGATGCTGAGCACCCCCACGTTGGGGCGCGCCTCGAAGCGGTCGCGTTCCGCGGCGCGCGCGCGGGCGCGCACCGTCTCGAGGGTGACGGCGAGCGAGGTGGCCTCGATCCTCACCTCCACCACCTCCTGGTCCACGCGCACGAAGGCGGCGCCGGGGGCGAAGCCGAGGGAGCGCACGCGCACCAGGTAGCGCGCGGGGGCGAGGGCGGAGAAGGCGAAACGGCCGGCGGAATCGGTGACCCCAGCGCGGGGGAGGGCGGCGGCGGGGGCGCCGGGCTCGGGCTCGATCGACACCTGCATCCCGCCGAGGGGGATGCCGGTCTTCGAGTCGATCACGAGGCCGCGGATGCCGCCGGCCTGCTGGGCGGCGGCCTGGCCGGTCAGGGGGAGGGCGGGGGAGAGGGCGAGGGTGAAGAGGGCCGCTGCCGTCATCCTGAGCGCCCTTGCAGTCATCCTGAGGCGCAGCCGAAGGCCTGCCCTGAGGCCGAAGGCCGATGGGACCCGGCCACGGTGCGCCCGGGCCAGATCCTTCGCTTCGCTCAGGATGACGGCAGGGGCGCTCAGGATGACGGCAGGGCCGCTCAGGATGACTTCCCAGACCCCTCGCTCCACGCCCCCCCTCCCATGTCAGGGAATGCCCCGCGCAAGGCGCCGGGCCCGCGCGTACACATTAGTGTGCTTTCCCGCGTTCCGCACGTCGGCGCACACCGTTAGGATCCTCACATGAACGAGACGGCTTCGATCGGGATTCTCATCGCCTTCAGCGCGGGGCTCCTCAGCTTCCTCTCCCCCTGCGTCCTCCCCCTCATCCCCAGCTATGTCACATTTGTGACAGGGCTGAGCCTCGAGGACGTGCAGCGCTCCCGCCGCACCGCGATCGTCCACTCCCTGCTCTTCATCCTCGGCTTCACCCTCATCTTCCTCGCCCTCGGCGCCACCGCCACGGTCCTCGGCCGCATGCTCGGCTACTACCGTGACTGGATCGGGCGCATCGGCGGGGTGCTGCTGATCGTGATGGGGTTCTACCTGCTCGGCGTCTTCGACCTCGCCTTCTTCTCGAGGGAGCGGCGCTTCCACATTGCCGACAAGCCGGTGGGCTACCTGGGGACGGTGCTGGTGGGGATCGCCTTCGGCGCCGGGTGGACGCCCTGCATCGGCCCGATCCTCGGCGGGGTGCTCACCTACACCGCCAGCACCGCCGACCTGCCCCGCGGGATGATGCTGCTCACCGCGTACTCGCTCGGCCTCGCGGTACCCTTCTTCCTCGCGTCGCTGGCGATCGACCGCTTCCTCGGCTTCTTCCAGCGCTTCCGGAAGTGGCTCGTGTGGGTGTCGCGGATCGCGGGCGTGCTGATGATCGCGGTGGGAATCCTGATGGTGATGAACTACTTCAGCATCCTGTCGAGCTACATGCAGGGGCTGACGCCGGAGTTCCTGAGGACGCGGCTCTAGTCGTCGTTCCGGGCGTCGCGACCGCCGCCGGGCACTACCGGCGAACGGCAACCGCATCAACGCGAAGGTCGCGAAGGGCGAAGGTCGAAAAAACCGAAGGTCGCCAAGGGCGCCAGGCGCCATTGCGTCTTGCCCCTTTGCGACCTTCGCCCCTTCGCGACCTTGTCTTTTCCGGCCGTTGCCCCTGGCTGGCGCGCCGGCCGCCTGCATGCACCAGGTTCCCTGCGCCGCGCCGCGCCGCACGACTCCTACCGAATCCACCCCTCCATCTTCGCCAGCAGCTCGCGGGGCGACACCGGCTTCACCAGCACCTCCGTGCACCCCGACGCGAGGCACTTGCGCCGGAGGCCGGCGTCGTCGTGGCCGGTGAGGGCGACGGTGGTGGTGGGGAGCCCGCCCCCGCGCAGCGCGTCGAGCACGTCCAGCCCGCTCCCGTCGGGGAGGGTGAGGTCGAGGAGCATGAAGTCCACCGGGTCGGCGATGGCCTGCTCCACCGCGCCCGCGACGCGATCGGCCACCGACACGCGATAGCCCTTCGCCTCGAAGAGGATGCGGTACGCGTTGGCGACATCGAAGCTGTCCTCCACGATGAGGACGTGCTTTCGCGCGGGTTCGGTCACTCGGGACGAGCCGCCGGGAGGGTGAAGCGGAAGCGGCTCCCGCGGCCGAGCGCGCTCTCCACCCACAGGCGACCGCCGTGCAGCTCCACGAAGCGGCGCGCGATCGTGAGCCCCAGCCCCGTGCCATGGTGCGCGCGGGAGGCCGACGCATCCACCTGCGCGAACTCGGCGAAGATCATCTCGTGGAACTCCTCGGAGATCCCGATGCCGGTGTCGCCCACCTCAACGAGCACCATGTCGCGCGCGTCGTCGCCCGCGTCGTCGCTCGCGCCGCCACTCTCCGCCGCGATCCAGATGCGCCCCCCGTCGGGGGTGAAGGCGATCGCGTTGCCGAGGAGGTTCGCGAGCACGTGGCGCACCTTGTCGCGGTCCGCGTCCACGAGCGGGAGCTCCTGCTCGATGCGCAGCTCGAGGGAGAGGGCGCGGCGGTCGGCCATCGGCGCGTTGAGCGACGCGACCTCGTCGATGAGCGCGTCGATCCGGAAGTGCTCCCGGCAGATCGAGGGCGCGGTCGCGGTGGCGCGCGCGTAGTCGAGGATCTCGGCCACCTGCCCGAGCAGCTGGCGTCCCCCGTTGATGATCCCGTGGATGCTCTCCAGCTGCCGCTCGCTCAGCGGTCCCAGGATCCCGTCGCGCAGGATCTCCGCGTGGGTGACCACCGCGGTGAGCGGGGTGCGGAGGTCGTGCGAGATGTTGGAGAGGAACTGGGTCTTGAGCTGGTCGCGCGCCCGCAGCTCCTCCACCTGGCGGCGCGCCTCGGCCAGCTCGCGCTCGAGCCGTTGCGCCCGCTCGCTCGCGGGGTCGGCGACGTGCGGCATCAGGACCGGGGTATCGGCGGCAGCGGGGGGAGCGGGGGGGGCCATGCGTCCCAAACTAGCTCCCGTGCGCGTCTCCTGCCAAGACGTCGCCCTCCTCCTCCAGCGACTCCTCCAGCTGCTGCCGGTTGAGGAGCGCCCAGTAGCGCCCCCCGGCGGCGATCAGCGCCTCGTGGCGCCCCTGCTCCACGATGCGCCCCTCGTCGAGGACGATGATCCAGTCGGCGGAGCGGATGGCGCTGATCCTATGGGACGCGATCATGGCGGTGCGGCCGGCGAGGGCGTCGCGCAGGGCGCCGAGGATCTCCGCCTCGGTGTGGGTGTCCACCGCGGAGAGGGCGTCGTCGAGGAGCACGACGTGCGGCCTCCGCGCGAGGGCGCGGGCCAGGGCGGCGCGCTGCTTCTGCCCCCCGGAGAGGTTGATCCCGCGCTCGCCGAGCACGGTGTCGTACGCACCGGGGAAGCCGCGGATGGTCGCGTCGAGCTGCGCGATGCGCGCGGCCCACTCGGCGTCCTCCGGCGACGCGCCGCCGTAGCCGAGGTTCGCGCCGATGGTGTCGCTGAAGAGGAAGCTCTCCTGCGGCACGTAGCCGATCTCCGCGCGCAGCGCGGCGAGGGGGAGGTCGCGCACCGGGACGCCGTCGATCAGCACCTCGCCGCGCTGCGGGTCGTGCAGCCGCGGCACGAGGTCGAGGAGCGCGCTCTTCCCGCTCCCCGTCGCGCCCACGATGCCGAGCGTCTGCCCCGCCTCGATGCGGAAGGAGACGTCGCGCAGCACCCAGCGGGGCTCGTG
>DASWVQ010000098.1:0-2087 GCA_036401195.1 Gemmatimonadaceae bacterium | reverse complement strand
GCACGGCGCTGGTCACCGGCGCCTCGAAGGGGATCGGCCGCGCCATCGCGCGGCGACTCGCGAGCGACCACGACATCATCGCCGTGGCGCGCTCGGCGGAGGAGCTGGACTCGCTGCGCCGGGAGATCGAGCTGGGCGGGGGGCACTGCCGGGTCATCCAGGCCGACCTCGCCGACGGCGCCGCCGCGGCGCGCGCGCTCGACGGGATCGCCTGCGACGTGCTGGTGAACAACGCCGGCGTCGGCGTGCTCAAGCCCTTCCTCCAGCTCACCCCGGAGGATTGGCACCGCATGGTCGACGTGAACCTCAACGCGCTCTACCACGTCACGCGCGCGGTGCTCCCCGGGATGGTGGAGCGGGGGCATGGGCACGTGATCGTGATCGGCTCGATCGCCGGCCGCAGCGCCTTCGTGGGCGGGAGCGGCTACACCGCCACCAAGCACGCGGTGATGGGCTTCACCGAGTCGCTGATGCTCGAGGTGCGCGACCGCGGGGTGAAGGTGTCGGTGGTGAACCCCGGCTCCGTGCGCACGGATTTCGGCGGCACCCCGGGGAAGGACTGGGCGATCCCGCCGGAGGACGTGGCCGAGGCGGTGGCGTACGTGCTGGCGCAGCCGGAGGGGACGCTGGTGCACCGGGTGGAAGTGCGGGCGGCCTTCCCGAGGAAGTAGCGGGCAGCGCCAGCGGCCTTCGGTGCGCTCGGCAACCCACCGAGCCGACGCCCGTCGGGCGACTTTCGACTTCGGCCCGGAAAGGGAAATGGGAGGTGCATTGGGGGCCCTGCCTCCGGCGGCGCCCTTCGGTTCCCGGGCGAAAGTCGACAGTCGTCCGACGCGCGACGGGTAGTTGACCCCGTCGAAACTCCCCCGTGAAGATGTCTGGCGCCCCCCTGTCCACCCTGTAGATTCACCGCCGTGACCAACTCTGTCCTGGCCCTCTCCGACGGCGGAGCGAGGATGCGGTCCGGTGGGGACGCGGCGGACTTCGGCCTCCGCGAGCTCATGGCGGTGCGCGAGATCGTGCACGCCTTCCTCACCGTCGAGCGCCCCGAGGACGTCTTCCAGTTCGCGCTGGATCGCGTCACCCCCCTGGTCGGCGCCACCTTCGCCTGCGTCTACCTGGTGGACGGCGGCTCCGAGCTGATGCGCCTCGCGGCGGTGCACAACTGGCCCCCCGCCTACGCCCCCTTCCTCGGGGAGATGCGCGTCCGCCTCGGCTTCGGCCCCAGCGGCGAGGCGGCGAGCGAGCGCCGGGTGATCGAGGTCCCCGACGTCTTCGCCGACCCCTCCCTCGAGGACTGGGAGGAGGTGGCCCACGAGCTCGGGTTCCGCGGGATCGTGGCCCTCCCCCTCCAGACGGGGGACGGGGTGCTGGGCACGGTCACCTTCTACTACAGCGGGGCCGGCCCCTTCACCTCCGAGGCGCGCAGCCTCCTGCGCATGGTGGCCGACCAGATGGCCGCCACCGCCCAGAAGGCCCGCCTCATCGAGGACCTGCGCCGCGCCAACGCCCACCTGGCCGAGAGCAATGCCGAGCTGGAACGGCAGTACGGCGCCCTCCTCGAGGCCCGGCGGGTGAAGGACGAGTTCCTCGCCAACATCTCCCACGAGCTGCGGACCCCCCTCACCGCCGTCATCGGTTACATTTCCCTGATGCAGGAAGGGCTGGCCGGCCCGGTGACCGACGAGCAGCAGCATACCCTCGCGCAGGTGAAGGAGGCGAGCGACCAGCTGCTCGAGCTGATCACCAACCTGCTCGAGCTGACCACGCTCAAGCGCGGTGGGCTCGAGGTGCAGGTCTCCGGCTTCGACCCGCGCGAGGCACTGCGCGAGGCCGTGGAGGGCACCCCCGGCCGGTCGGATGGTGTCGTACTCCGGGTGGAGGAGCCGGAGGTGGTGCCGATGATGCTCAGCGATCGGGGCAAGGTGGTGAAGCTCCTCGCGACGCTCCTCGGCAACGCCTACAAGTTCACCCACACCGGCGCAGTGGGGGTGGCGGTCGAGGTGCAGCAGGGCCGCGTCACCTTCCGCGTCGCGGACACGGGGATCGGGATCCCCGCCGAGGCGCAGCAGTACGTGTTCGACGAG
>DASWVQ010000097.1:0-7210 GCA_036401195.1 Gemmatimonadaceae bacterium | reverse complement strand
GTCGGAGATGACCGACAGCCGCTCGTCGATGATCTTCTCCCCGATCTTGTTCCCCCCGCCCTGCTTCGAGAAGGCGCTGCGCCCCTCGTCGGCCGAGCGCGCATCGATGGCGAAGCCCATGAGCTGCACCAGGTCGCCCACGGCCTGCGGCTCGAGGATCACGGTGTAGCGCCCCGGCTCGATCGCCTGCGGGTTGCGCGAGAGCCGCGCCTTCTGGATCGCGCGGTCCGAGACCGCCTTGAAGTCGATCTGCGACCAGTCGGGATGGTCGGCGCCTCCCCACCCGGAGCCGGTGCCGTCGTTCGTGCGCACGGTGAGGGTGTAGTTCACCGACGTCTGCGGGAAGTAGGCGAACAGCCCCTTGTTGTTGCCGAGGGCCTGCGCGCCCGCGCCCGCCTGGATGAAGCCGGCCACGGTGAGGTCCCCCGCGGCCTTCGCCGCCTCGATCGCCGCGCGGGCCGCCGCGGCGCGCGCGTCGGCGGTGAGGTTCCCCGTGGAGTCGAAGAACGCCTGCACCTCGCCGTACTGCTGGGGGCCCAGCACCGGCATCGACTCGGGATCGTCGGGGGCGAGCTTCGCCAGCGCCTCCGAGGCGCGCACGGCGCGCTCGAGCCCCTCGTCGGTCAGGTCGTTGGTCGTGACCACCGCGTGCTTGGGGCCGAACGCGCTGGCGATCACCAGCGAGGTGTCGCTGATCGTTCCCGCCGTGGAGATCCGGTTGTCGGCGAAGCGCACGTTCGTCTGCGTCCCCCCCTGCACGCTCACCTGCGTCTCGTCGGCCTTCGCGAACTTCAGCACCCGCCCGATGAGCGCCTGCGCCTCCTCCCGGGTGAGCATCCCGCTCACGGGGGCCACGCGCGTCACCGGCTCGAGCAGCCGCCTGGGGGCCATGTCGTCGGTGCGCATCACTTCTTCCTCCCCGTGTTGATGACGTTCTGGTTGCGGAAGCGCGAGGGCACGCACCAGTGGCTCACCGCGTTCACCTGCCCCGGTTGTCCCTTGCCGTCGAAGAAGCTCGAGCCCATCGCGTAGCTCTGCTTCCCGCCGATCATGTCCATCGAGTTCCAGAAGTCGGGCGTGCGCATCTGGTAGGCCACGTCCTTGAGCATCCCGGTGATCTTGCCCCCCTTGACCTCGTAGAACACCTGCCCGCCGAACTGCGCGTTGTACCGCTGCTGGTCGATCGAGAACGACCCGTCGCCCACGATGGCGATGCCGCGATCGGTGGCGGCGATGAGGTCGTCCCACCCCTGCTCCTTCTCCCCGGGGAGGAGCGACACGTTCGGCATCCGCTGGAACTGCACGCTCGACCAGTTGTCGGCATGGCAGCAGCCATGCGACCGCACCTTCTGCCCGTTCTGCTGGTACCACCAGCCGAGCCAGGGGGCCTGCTCGCGCGTGGTCTGGTAGTCCACGAACGTGCCGTTCCGGATGATGTGGAACTGCTCGGGCTTCACCCCGTCGTCGTCGTACCCGATGGTGGCGCAGCCCCCTTCCTGCGAGCGATCGCCCTGGATGTTCATGAACTCGGGGCCGTACTTGAGGGTGCCGAGCTGCTTCTTCGGCGGCGCGACGAAGCTCGTGCCCGCGTAGTTCGCCTCGTACCCCATGGCGCGGTCCAGCTCCGTGGGATGGGCGATCGACTCGTGGATCGTGAGCCACAGGTGCGAGGGATGCAGCACGAGGTCGTAGCGCCCCACCTCCACCGGCTTCGCCTTGAGCTTCTGCACCGCCTCGTCCCCCCACTTGCGCGCGTTCCCCACCACGTCCTGCGCCAGCAGGTACTCATAGCCGCGCCCCGCCGGCTGCACCACGTTGCCGCGCGACTGGAAGTCGGAGAAGTCCGGCGCCACCGCCGTGGCGGTGAAGGGGAGCCAGCTCCGGATGATCACCTGCGAGGTGCTCGTCCCGTCGGTGTTCGCGTATTCCTTCTCTTCCTTCACGAAGAACATCGACGAGTTCACGAAGCGCACCCCCGGGACCTTCGCCGCCTCGGCGTTCGCCTTGAGCAGGAGCTGCACCTTCTCCTCGATCGGCACCGTCCAGGGGTCGATCTGGTAGGCACTCTTCCACGTCGCGTTCGGGTGCGCGGGCTCGGGGCTCAGCACCACCGGCTCCGCGCCGGGAAGCCGGTTCGCCTTCGCGATCGCCACCGCCTCGCGCGCGGCCTTCGCCACGCCGTCGGTGGTGAGCTCCCGGGTGGCCGCGAATCCCCACGTGCCATTCACCAGCGCCCGCACCCCCATCCCCAGCGAGTCCAGGTCCACCACGTTCACGATCTGCTGTTCGCGCGTGAGGACGAAGTTGTTCCGGTACCGCCCGATGCGGGCGTCGGCGAACGAGGCGCCCCCCGCCTTGGCGGCGCCCAGGGCGGCGGCGAGCAGCTCCGGCACCGGGAGCTCCTCGAGGGCGCGCGACGGGGCGGCACCGTGCGGGTGGAACGACAGGGCGAAGGCCTCCTCGGGGAGGAGCATCCGGCTCGCCGCCAGCGCGGCGGCGGAGGCGGCGGCCTTCTTCACGAAGTCTCGCCTGCTGGTCATGGAACGTGGGGGGTTCAGGGAGGGAACTGCGGGCGACGCCCGGCGGGCCTCACCACGCCCGCGGGGAACACGGGACCCGCGGGCCGGCGCCCGCACCGCGGAGACGCTACACGCCGCGCGCCCGCGCGCGAGGGGGGCCCGGCCGGTCCTTACAGACCGCCTACATCGTGCGCCGCGCCCGGCGGCGCGTCAACGGGCGATCGCGGCTACCCGTGCACCGGTGAGCGCGACGAGGTCCTCCGGGGCCAGGGCGATCTCCAGCCCGCGCCGCCCCGCGCTCACGTGCACGCGCTCGAACAGGATCACCGATTCGTCGATCACCGTGGGGAGCCGCCGCTTCTGCCCCAGGGGGCTGATCCCACCCACCACGTACCCGGTGGCCCGCTCCGCGGCGCGCGGATCGGCCATCTCCGCGCGCTTGCCGCCCACGGCCTGCGCCACCGCCTTGAGGTCGAGCTGCGCGGTCACGGGGACGATCCCCACCGCGAGCGCCCCCGGCAGCCCCTCCACCGACACCAGCAGCGTCTTGAACACCGACGCCGGGTCGAGCCCGAGCCGCTCCGCCGCCTCGAGCCCGTACGAGGCCGCCGAGGGGTCGTGCGCGTACTCGAGGATGTCGAAGGTGATCCCCGCCCCCTCCGCCGCCTGGATGGCCGGCGTCTTCGCCATCAGCGGGCCAGGGCGGTGTTCAGGTACGCCGGCTCATGCGACACCTCGCGCACCAGCACGGGCGCGAGCCACTCCGGGATGTGCACCCGGTGCGACTCGTGCGGCAGCTCGAGCTCCGCCAGCACGAGCTCGCGGTCGAGGAACTCGTCCACCTCCCACGTGAGTCCCGCGTCGGGCAGGTAGTAGCGGCGCTTCCGCACCCGCTTCCCCAGGGTGAGCGGCCAGAGCTGGTCGAACAGCTCCCGTGGCACCTCCTCCTCCACCTCGATGCGCGTGATGCCCGTTCCCGCCTTGATCGACCGCACCCAGCGCTCGTCGCCCGCGGTGCCCTGGTAGTGCCGGAGACGCTCCACGATGCGCACCCCGGGGAGGTAGCCCTGCTCCATCACCACGTGGCGCGCGCCCCGCGTCGCGTCGGGGAGCGCGGACAGCAGGTATTTCCGCTCGATCTCCAGGTCGCTCGCACTCATGGCAATCCCCCGAGGCCGAGGGCCGTCGCGTGCTTCGCGCGGTACATCGCCTCGTCCGCCGCCTGCACCGCGGCGTCCGCGTCGCCCGAGGGTTCCAGCCGCTGCACCCCCACCGAGAACGCCAGCGCGGGAGCCTGGGGGGCGAGCGCCGCGAGTCGCGCGCGCACCGCCTCGGCGCGCTCGAGCGCCATCGCCTCGTCCATCCCGGCCGCCACGACGAGGAACTCGTCACCGCCGTAGCGCACGATCGCGTCCTCGGGGCGGAAGCACTCCCGCAACGCGTCGGCCACGCGACGCAGGCAGGCGTCGCCCACCCGGTGCCCGAAGGTGTCGTTCACGAGCTTGAAGTCGTCGAGGTCGAAGAAGAGCAGCATCGCCCCGCTCCCGTAGGCCGCGCGGAACACCGCGGGCAGTGAGCGCCGGTTGGCCAGTCCCGTGAGGGGATCGCGGTCCACCAGCCGGCGCAGGTCCTCCTGCGCGACCAGCAGCTCCTGGTTCGTGGAGCGCAGCTCCCGCTCCGCGCGGTCCCAGAGGGCGAGCACGCAGCCGAGCGCGAGGAGCCACTCCGAGGCGCTGTCGAAGGCGGAGTGGGAGGCGAGGAAGAGCCCGATCCGCTCCTCCGCCCCCGCCGAGAGGGTGCCGGGCGGAAGGGCCCGCGCGAAGTAGGCGCTCCCCTCGGCGAGAGCCAGCAGCGCCCGCGCGCCGAGCCCCGCGGCGAGCCACGCGGAGCCGCGCCGCCGCTCGCGCAGCAGGATCACCGTGGCGACGCCGAACAGGATGCCGAGCGGCAGGTGCTGCCCCGCGCCCAGCTGGTTCACCGTGTCGAAGGTGACCGCGCCGGCGATGGCGTAGGCGACGATGATCCCGCGACGCCAGCCGTCGCGCAGGCTCGGCACCCCGGGGCGGGCCAGCGCCCAGGTCCCCTGGAGCAGGTAGAGCCCGAAGGCCGTCTTCGCCGCCAGGTACACCGCGCTCAGGAGACGCTGGAACCCGTCCGGAACCAGCTCCAGCCAGTAGAGCAGCGTCACGAACAGGGCAACGCAGTTCGCGCCCCAGGCGCGCACCCACCACCGGAGCTCCGGCCGTTGCGTGGCGCGCAGCAGCAACGCGAAAAACATCGCCAGCACCACCGCCGAGGTCACCTGCGCCCCCGTGCTCCACCGCCCCAGCAGCAGCTCCATGCCGGTGCGTCAGCTCAGGGCTGGCTCGCCAGGGAGTCCAGCTGCGCGTTGCGGCTCGCCTGCGAATCCTGGAGCTGCATCGCCCGGCCCACCCCCTGCGATCCCGGAAGCCCCGAGTTCGCGACCGCGCTGTCGCGCTGCCGCTGCGACACCGTGCTGTCGGCGACGGCGCCGGTGTCCTTCCCGCCGCACCCGGCGGCGAGGAGGAGGAGCGCGGCCATGAGGACGGTCGGTCGGCGGTCGGCCATGCGGGCTGGTCCCGGGGAAGGATGCCCCCAACTTAGGAGCAGGGGCCCGTTCTGGCCATTCCGCGGAGCCTACACCGCGTGCTCGGGGCGCAGGTGCTCCACCCGGAGCGGCATGCGCGCCTGGAGCGCCTCCGCCACCATGCTCCGGTGGCAATGCGTGGGATCGTCCTCGAAGCACATGATGCAGATCGGCCGCCCCAGCCGGATCAGCGCCTCCAGCTCGGCCAGCCCTGCCTGCGCCCCCTCGGTGCCGAGGTGCTCGAGGAAGATGGCGCGCATCCCGGCGTGATCCCCCGCCTTCGCCTTCGCCCGCCCCGCCGAGGGCGTCCCGACCGAGCGGAGGTGGCGGTAGTCGATCTTCCGCGTCTCGAGGTTGGCCGCGAGCGCGGTCTTGGCGAACCCGGGACGGCGCGACGCGGCCACCGCGCGCACGTCCACCAGCAGCTCGACGCCCACTGCCTCCAGCGCGTCGAGGAAGTCGGCGACGGTCGCCCCCTGGTATCCGATCGTGTAGAGCGTATGCACCAATGGAGAATACTCCCCCTCGCCCCGCCGCGCACGAGGGGCGACGACCCTCGATCGGGGCGGCCCGGGATTGCGGAAGCGGGGGCGCCGCGCATTTTGCGCGGATGACACCGCGACCCCCGAAGGGCTCGACGATCGTGACGATCCTGGGCGCCGAGGACCTGGCGGGAGACATGTCCCCGTCGCTGCGGGCGCTGACCGCTCCACCGAAGCGCCCGGCGCCGCCAGGCGCCCGACGGCGGTATGTCGTGGCCCAGGTGCTCCACCAGACCTTCGTGCTGTACTACAACGCCGCGGAGCACAGCTATCACACGAATGCCCCGCGGCAGGCGACGCTCTTCCGCCGCCCGTCCATTGCGCGCGCGGTGCAGCAGGTGCTCGGCGACGAGCATGCGGTCATCCCCTGCGCGGTGGATGCCCGGGGTCAGCTCGACCCGGCCTCGCTCAAGATCCCGCGGCGGCCTACGGTCCGGGCAACGGGGAGGAAGCGGTCGTCAACCCGCTCGCATGAGCGCGCCGCCCGCTGAGATCCGGCGCCTCCGGGCGCCGTCAGCGCCCAGGGGCGGGGGAACCCACCCCGAGTTTCTCCATCAGCCACTCGTCCATGCGATCCGACTGCCATGGCGCCCGGTTGTGGCCATTCGGCGGGGAGAGCAGCTTCTCCTTGGGCGCCGTGATCGCGTTGTAGGTCGCGAACGAGGCGGTGGGGGGCACGGTGGGATCGTTGAATCCCCACGCGTAGATCCCGGGGATGCGCAGTAGCCGCGCGAAGTTCACGCCGTCGTAGTAGGGGATCGTCGCCATCTTCTCGGGCAGCGCCTTCATCCCCGCGGTGTCGGCGAACATGTGCGGCCACCCCCCCGCGCGCCCCGCGAAGTACCCGAACTGGTCCGACAGCGCCGGATAGCTCACCGCGATCGCGTCCACGCGCGAATCGAGCACTCCCGCGACCATCGCCAGGCCGCCCCCCTGGCTCCCGCCCTGCACCACGTAGTGCTCACCATCCCACTGCGGGAGCGAGAGGAGGAAGTCCCCCGCGCGCACCACGCCGACGTACACGCGCTTGTAGTAGTACAGGTCGCGGTCCTCCGCGCCGTAGCGCCAGTACTGCTGGAGCGCCGTGGCGCGCAGCTCGTTGTAGAGCAGCGAGTCGCGATCCACGGGAATGCCGTGGATCCCGATGGCGAGGTGGATCACCCCGCGTCGCGCCACGCCGATCGCGGGGAAGTACGGCCGCACCCCCGCGCCGGGCACCACCAGCATCGCCGGATGGCGCCCCGGCGCCGTCGGCACGGAGAGGATGCCGTAGAGGCCACTCCCCACCCGCTGGTTCTGGAACGACACGTGGTAGACGTCCACCTCCTTCGTGGAGCGCTCGGGCATGCGCGTCATCACCGGTTCGAGCGGCACCCGGCGCGCTTCCGCGATGGCCTGCGTCCAGAAATCCATCAGGTCGGGAGGCATCGGCGTCGCGGCCTGGATCCGCTCCGGGCTGAACCCCGTGGTGGCCATCGCCGCGTACTGGCGGCCGTCAACCTCCGCCGTGGCGGTCGCCCGGAGGAATCCCGGGGTGCGCA
>DASWVQ010000096.1:0-2115 GCA_036401195.1 Gemmatimonadaceae bacterium | reverse complement strand
CCGGGCTCGCCGGCGGAGAGGCGCTCGCGGGGGGCGGGGGCGTCGGGCTCACGGATCGAGCGGTCCATGTCGTTCACGCTCCGCTTGAACTCGCGGATCCCCTTGCCGATCGAGGCGCCGATCTCGGGAACGCGCTTCGCGCCGAAGAGCACGAGCACGATCACGAGGATGATCATCAGTTCAGAAAACCCCAGGCCACCGAGCATAACGTCTCCTAGAAGAGCGACCGTGCGATGAGATAGGCGATGAGCACGCCGACCAGGCCGAGCAGCGACACGTCGAGTGCCACGGGACCCACGGCGAACTTGATCAGCAGGAGATCGACGTGGAGCGGGCCCACCGACGGGGTCAGCCCCGTGGTGAGGAACTCCTTGACTGCCCCCGCGGGCAGGAAGCGCCGCGCCGCCTGCGTCGTCACCCCGCCGACGACGAAGCCGATCGCGAGCACCAGGGCATGGAACCCCGGCCGATGCTTGGAAGATCCGCGTTGGGCCATCAGGACCGCCGGTCCATGACGTAGGTAATGGAATCGCGCAGGGCCGCGACAGCGGGATTGTCCGGAAGCCCCGTCAGGGCCTCCTCCGCCTGCCGTGCGAACTGTTCCCCACGCTCGCGGGCGAAGTCGATCCCCCCCGCCTCGATCACGATCCCGACGACCTCGGCCACGAGGTCGTCACCGGGCTGCGGCTCCGCGAACAGCGCGTCGATCCGCTTCCGCGCCGCCGGGGTCACCGTCCGGAGGGCCCCGATCAGGGGGAGGGTGACCTTGTGCTCCTTCAGGTCGAGCCCCGAGGGCTTTCCCGTCGTGGCCGAGTCCTCCACGTAGTCGAGGATGTCGTCGGCGACCTGGAAGGCCATGCCGAGCCGGTCGCCGAAGCGGGCGAGCGCCGCGCGATGGCGCGAGGCCCCGCACATCGCCCCCAGCTCGCAGGCGCCCCCCAGCAGCACCGCGGTCTTGGCGCGGATCAGCGACTCGTAGTCCTCCTCGCTGAAGCCGAGCGCGTCGACGGCGCCGAGCTGCCGCATCTCCCCCACGGTGAGCTCCGTGGTGATGCGCGAGAGGAGGTGCAGGAACTCCATCTCCCCCACCTCCACCAGCGCCACCAGCGCGCGGGCGTAGAGGAAGTCCCCCATGATGACGGAGACCTGGTGGCTGAACATCGCGTTCACCGTGGGAAGGCCACGGCGCATCACCGAGTGGTCCACCGAGTCGTCGTGCACCAGCGTCGCCAGGTGGATCATCTCGATCACCGCGGCGAGGGTCACGGCCCGGCGATCGGGGCGCCCCTCCACCGCGCTGGCGAGGAGGGTGAGCGTGGGGCGGAACATCTTCCCCCGCATCTTCAGCAGGTGCTCGCTGACGGTCTCGATCAGGGGGAGGTCGGAGACGACGATCCGCCGCATCTCCTCCGAGGCCTCCTCCAGCCGCTCGCGCACCGGCGCCTGGATCTCCCGCAGCGCCTCCGTCATGGGGGAGCGGGGGCGCGCCGTCGCGTTCATCGGCGCGCCTGCTCGACCGCGTTCAGTCGCTCGGCGACGTCGCGAAACTGGATATCGATCACGAACACCCGCTGGTAGTAGCCGGCCGCCTCCTCGTACTTCCCCGCCCCTTCGGCCGCGCGGCCCAGCAGGTAGAGCACGCCGATGAGCTGCTCATCGGTGGCACCGTTCTCGTTGAGGGCCCGGCCGAGGATGGCCTGGGCCACGGGATACTGCTCCTTGTCCACGAAGCACTGCCCGAGGGCCTCGTAGGTGGGGAGCCGGTTGCTCGGGGCGCGCAGCGCCTTCTGGAACTCGGCAATCGCCTCGTCGAGCAGCCCCATCTCCTTGAAGGCGACGCCCAGGTCGTAGTGGCTCTGGTGATCCTCGGCGTCGACGTTCTCGGCCACCCCCTGCTTGAACTTGCGGAGCATCTCCGCGAAGTCCGCCTCCTCGTCGCCGGTGGGCTCCTCCTCGGCGGTGACCATGCGCGTGGACTTCGGCCCCTCGTCCTCGCGCAGCCAGTCGCCGAGGTTCACGAAGCTGTCGGTCGCCACCTCGGGCTCGGGGCGCGAGGTGACCGGCGCCGCGGCGCGCGCGGCGGCCTGGGGCGGGGCCGACACCGGCGGCTGCGCC
>DASWVQ010000095.1:0-5730 GCA_036401195.1 Gemmatimonadaceae bacterium | reverse complement strand
GGCGCCCGCCTCGAGGGGCGCTTCGACATCGAGGAGTCGATCGAGGTGCAGTGCCAGGTGACTGGCGAGCTGCGCGTGGGCGGCACGATCGTGATCGGGGAGCAGGGCGAGGTGTCGGCCGACATCACCACCGTGAACGCGGTCATCCTCGGCAGCTACACCGGGAACCTGAAGGCGAGCGGCAGCATCGAGATCGCGGCCACCGGGCGCGTGAGCGGAACGCTCGAGAGCGACGAGCTGGTCATCGCCAAGGGGGGCGTGTTCACCGGCACGGTGGCTCGCCCCGAGCCGCAGCCCGCGGTGCAGGTGGCGCAGGACGAGGCCGACGTCGAGCCCGAGCTCGCCGCGCAGTCCGAGCGCACGACGAAGGTCGCGAAGCGGGCCAAGCCTGCAGCGGCCCCGCTCGCCGACATCGCGCCCTCGGCGCAGCTGCTCGACCTCGACGACGACGTGCAGCTCCGTGCGCCTCGCGCGCAGGGGATCCCCATCGCGTAAACGGGTGGCCTTCGAATTGCTCTTCTGTGACCCCGGTCACGTAAGGCAATGCGCACCAGCGGGTGCGTCCATCCGGCAGGGCGGCGATGAGCACCACGGCAATGATCTCCACGGGCATCAACGAACTCGACCAACGGCTCGGGGGGTTGGTGCCCGGACGCTACTATCTCCTCACGGGCACGCCGGGCGCCGGCAAGACCTCGGCGTGCCTGCACTTCCTCACGGAAGGGCTGCGGGCCGGCGAGCGGTGCGCGATCCTCACGCAGGAGAATCCCGACGACCTCTTCGCCCAGGCGGAGTTCGTCGGCTACGACCTGCGTGACGCGGTCGCCGACGAATCGCTCGTCCTCCTGCAGTATCGCCTCGACTTTTCCGACAACTACGCGCGCGCGGGGAATCCGCGCGCCCTGGTGAACGAGTTCATGGCCGTCATCGGCGACGACCGGCCGCAGCGACTCGTGGTGGACAGCATCGTCCCCTTCATCCAGGCGGGGGGCGTGATCCACGGCGCGGTGAACTCGCTCATCCAGATGATGGAGGAGACGCAGGCGACCGCGTACTTCACCGTCCCGGGCGACCTGGGCGACAGCTTCTACGCGCGGCTCTACGACCCCGTGGTGAGCGGCACCGCGGGCATCCTGCACTTCGAGATGGATCACGGCGACATCCGCCGCATCTCCATCCGCAAGATCCGGCAGACGCCGGCGAGCACCGAGCCCCTGCAGTTCGTCATTCGCGCCGGCCTGGGGATCGTGGGGCTCACCCCCGCTCCCGTCGCGGAGGCGCCGGCGACGCGCACCATGGCCGCCGCCGGCACCATCGGCCCCGCCCCGTCGGGGGGCGGCAATCGCGTGGCGCTGGTGAACAGCGGCGGCTTCCTCGGTGGGGAGCTGTATGCGAGCCTCGAGCACACCTACGACCTCGACACCTTCGCGTCGGAGGCGGAGGCGCTCGCGCGGGTCCCGGTCGGCTATGATTGCGTGCTCGTCGCGGTGGATCCCGTGAGCGCCGACACCACCCTCTCGTTCGTGCGCACCGTGCGGCGGAGCAGTGGGGTGCCGATCGTGCTGCTGTCCGAGGGCGAGGGGCTGCGCGGATCCACGCGCACCCGCGCCCTTCGCGCGGGCGCCGACGAGTTCCTCGTGCTCGGCGAGTCCGGGCAGGGGCTGCTGGCGCGGATCGAGGCGGCGCGTGCCCGCGGGCACCGCGACACGCTCCAGCGCCTCCGTCCCGAGCGGCTGCTCGTGCAGCCGCGCGACGACGCCGGGCGCCCCCTCGTGCTTCCCGAGGAGGAGATCCTCCGCGCGGTGAAGCACCACCTCAAGGCCTCCGCGCATCCCTTCTTCGCCCTCGTGCGCCTGCAGGTGCCCGCCGACCTGCTCGACGTGACCTGGGAAGTGCTCTGCCGCGGGCTCCGCCTCGACGACGGGGACCTGATCGCCCGCGGCACCGCGCGGAACGAGCTCGTGCTCTACCTGCACGACATCAGCCGCCGCCATGCGCGCGAGCTGCTGGCGCGGGTGTTCGCGGCCGACCCCCGCCTCGACGCGGTGGAGGTGCAGGTGGACCACTATCCCGCGGACATGCCGCGCCTCCAGCCCTGGCTCGCGGAGGCGCGCGGGTCCGAGGCGGTCCAGGCGGTCGGATGACCGCGCACGAGGCCGGGCGCGCCGGGACGTACCCGGTGACCTTCGCGGTGCTGGTGGGCGCGCTCGTGCTCGCCGGCGCGCTCGCCCTCTCCCTCATGATCACGGGGAGCCCCGCCTTCCCCGTGCACGTGTTCGGCGATCCGCGCACCTCCGACCGGCTCGAGGCGGCGGAGGCGATCCGCCCCAGCGAGCGGCCGGCGCTCCCGCGCGGGCACATGGGGCCGCAGCAGCTCCTCCCCCTCCCCGTGATGCCGGTGTGGCACGACGCGCCGGGGAGCACCACCGACACCCTCTACACCGCGGCGGCGCGCGCCGGCGTCCAGCGCGAGCTCGACCTCGCGCGCGCCGCCGCGCAGCGCGGTGACCGCCCGCTGGCGACGCGGCTCTACGCCAACCTCGCCGGCCGCCTCACGGGGAACCGTGCGCTGCTCATCGAGCGCGCGAGCGTCCTCGCCGCCTTCGGCGCGCATCGCGACGCGCTGGCGCTGCTCCGCCTCTGGCTGCCGCAGTTCCCTGGCGACTACGAGCTGCGGATGCTCGCCGCGCGCAATGCCTGGTGGAGCGAACAGGCGCTCACGGCGGATTCCCTCGTGGGCCAGGCGCTCGCGCTGCGCCGCGGCGACGGCGACGCCCTCCGCCTGCGCGAGACGATCCGCTCCACCACCCAGCCCCCGCTCGCCATCGCGCGCGCATGGGTCGCGGAGGCACCCGCCGGGAACGACGGTCGCGCGCAGGTGGCGCTCGCCCGCGCCCTCGTGCGCGACGGCGCCTTCGGGGAGGCGCTCGCGCACTTCCAGGCGGCGCTCCGCACCCCGGCGCTCCACACCGACTCGCTGCTGCTCGAGGCGGCCAGCACCGCGGCCGCCGCGGACTCGGTGCGCGCCCTCGAGGCCTTCACGGAGCAGTACCTGGCGTTCCACCCGCACGACGCGCCCGCGGTGCTGCAGGTGGCCCGCAGCTACGCCTGGCGCGGCGACTATGCCGACGCGCTGCGCAACTACCAGCGCCTCGCCTGGACCGACCCGGCACTCCGCCTGGAAGTGGCGCAGGTCCTCCTGTGGAGCGGCGACCAGCCGGGGGCGGAGCGCGAGCTGCGCGCCGTGGTGGCCGCGCAGCCCCGGCAGGCGGTCGCGCTCAAGCTCCTCGGCGACCTCGCCCTCTGGCGTGGTGACTGGACCACGGCGTCGACCGCCTACGCGAGGGCCTACGCGGTCGATCCCTCGGTGGACGGGCTCGCGGAAGGGATCGCCTCGGCCGCGCGCGGCATGGAGGCGGCGCGGCTCGCCTCCCTGGGGCGTCCCGCCCTCGACGGCTACGGCGCGACGCTCGAGGCCTTCGGAGACAATCAGCGCTTCCGCTGGCTCACCCTCGGCGCGACCCGCGCCTTCACGGGAGCGGGCGCGGCGTTCAGCGCCACCGTGCGGCAGCACGTGATGGAAGGATCGCCCACTGGGGCGCTGAGCCGGAACCCGGGGGCGAGCGCGCGGCTCACCGCCGCCTTCGACCTCCGTGACCGCGTGCGCCTCGACCTGCTCGGCGGGGTGGAGCGGTTCGGCGCGGTGGGATCCTTCGGCGTCTTCGGCGGCGGAGTGACCCTCACGCCCACGCCGCGCACCCAGTACGCGGTGGAGTTCCGGCACGAGCCGGCGGCCCCCCGCGTCGCCACCTTCTCCGCCCTCCAGGCGCGCGCCACCTCCGACGTGCTGGCCGTCTCGGCGGCCGCGACGCGTGGCGGGTGGTCGGGGGCGGTGCGCGGGGAGCGGGAGCGGGTCGCCTCCACCGTGGGATCGGCATACCGCAGCGGGGTGAACGCGAGCGTCACCCGCGCCCTCTCGCCGCGGCTCGCCGCGTCGCTGGGGCTCAGCGCGCAGGCGGTCGATCGCGCCTCGCCGGTGCTTCCGGGCTGGGGCCCGGTCATGTGGGCGCCGGAGTCGTACGTCGAGCCCACGGTGGGCCTCTCCTGGCGCGCCCCGGTGACGAGCGCCTGGTCCGCGGAGGCGGGGGTGCAGCTGGGCTACGGCCTGGTGAAGGAGCGCGCGGGGCTGCAGCGCTTCACCGGCACCGGCATTCCCACGGGGGCCCTCTCCGGCGACCTGCGCTACCAGCAGGGGCAGTGGTCGGTGAGCGCGGGGGCCAGCTATGGCGGCGCGCTGCGCAAGGGCTATCGCTCGGGCACCCTGCGCGCGCAGGCCACCTACCGGCTCGGGCGATGAGCCACGTCGCCGGCACGCCGGCGCGCTTCCCCACCACGCTCGTCGTGACCACGGCGGCGGTGGCCCTGCTCTCCGCCGCGCTCGCGTTCCTCGCGCCCGCCTGGCTGCGCGAGGAGATGCTCCGCGGCACCGCGGTGGTGCTGCTCGTGTTCATCGTGGTGCTGGTCGCCCGCTACATGCTGCTCCTCTGGCTGGGCTACCTGCACCACGTGGAGAGCGTCATGGCCGATCGCTCGCGCGACCCGGCCGAGGAGTACTGTCCCCCCGTCTCGGTGCTCGTCCCCGCGTACAACGAGGGGGTCTGCATCGAGCCGGCGATCCGCGCCCTGCTGCGAATGGACTATCCCGCCTACGAGATCATCGTGCTCGACGACGGGAGCTCCGACGACACGTACGATCGCGCGAGCGCCTTCGCCGGCCAGTGGGGAGGCGCCACGGTGCGCGTGATCCGGAAGAGCAACTCGGGGAAGGCGGCGACGCTGAACTACGGCATCCAGGTGGCGCGCTACCCACTGGTGCTGTGCATGGACGGCGACACCACGCTCACTCCCGACACCCTCCGCCGCGCCGCCCGGCACTTCCGCCACCCCGACGTGGCCGCGGTCGCGGGGAACGTGAAGGTGATCAACCGGCAGAACTTCTGGGCCCGGGTCCAGGCGCTGGAGTACATCGAGGGGCTGAACATGGCGCGGCGCGCGCAGGGCTTCATGCGCGCGGTGAACATCATCCCCGGCCCGGTGGGGATGTTCCGCCGCGAGATCCTCCTGCAGCTCGGCGGCTACGACACCGACACCTTCGCCGAGGACGCGGACCTCACGCTCAAGATCCTCGCTGCCGGGTGGCGCATCGTGTACGAGGACCGGGCCATCGCCTGGACCGAGGCGCCGGAGGCGCTGCTCCCCCTGATCAAGCAGCGCTACCGCTGGACGCGGGGCATCCTCCAGGCGATGAAGAAGCGCAAGCGCGTCTTCGTGCACCCCGAGAACGCGATGACCTGGCTCTCGGTGCTCATGATGTGCTTCGAGTCGCTCATCTGGCCGGTGCTGAACATCTTCGGCACGGTCTTCTTCGTGGTCGTGGCGCTGTCGTTCGGGGCGGGGGCCTACCTGCTCGCCTGGTGGCTGCTCCTCACCCTGCTCGACGTGGCCGCCGCGCTGCACACGGTCGTCATGGAGGGCGAGGACCTCTCGCTGGTCCCCCTCGCCCTCTTCTACCGGCTCGTGTTCGTGCTCCTGATCGACATCACCAAGCTCCTCGCGACCGCGGAGGAGTTCATGAACGTGCAGATGACCTGGGGCAAGCTGGAACGCCTGGGGAGGATTGGATGACCATCATGCAGATGCTCGTCACGGGGATGATCCTGATCATCATCG
>DASWVQ010000094.1:0-3025 GCA_036401195.1 Gemmatimonadaceae bacterium | reverse complement strand
GCGCCAGCCGCGCGGCGCCGCCCAGCGCGGGCACCAGGGCGAGCGCAACGAGGGCGGCGGGGACCAGCCAGTCGGATTTCGTGGGGTTGCCCATGGTCACGTCCTCCCGGGTGGCGGGCACCCTTGAGCGGGGGCGCCCCGAAGGTTAGTATATGTCGTACACAGTACGGGTATACGCTATATACTGTTTCCGGGGCCGTCAAGCCCCGGGGTTCCTTCGCGGAGGGGCGATGGCGGGGCGGAAGAAGGCCAGGGGGACGTCCGGCGACGCTCCCCTCACCCACGACGACGTGATGCGCGCCGCGGTGCGGGTGGATCCCGAGCTGCGCCGCCGCAGCGCGCTGCTCTGGGAGGACCGCACGCCGTCCACCCGCGGCCCCAGGCCCGGACTCACCCCCGCGGACATCATCGAGGCCGCCACGGCGATCGCCGACCAGGAGGGGCTCGGTGCGGTCACGATGCACGCCGTGGCCGCGCGCCTCCGCGTCACCCCCATGGCGCTCTACCGCTACTTCCCCGGCAAGGAGGCGCTCTACGACGCGATCGTCGATGCGGGGATGGGCCTCCCTCCCCTCCAGCCGGAGCCGCGCGGCCCCTGGCGCGAGGAGGTGACCCGCTGGGCGCACGCGAAGCGCGCCATGCTGTGCGGCCGGCCATGGCTCGCAGAGCTCCCTTTCGTCGCCGCTCCCCACGGCCCGAACTGGCTCGCCTGGCTCGAGGCGCTCGCCGAGCCCCTCGCGCGCGCCGGGTTCGGCGGCCAGGAGCTGGGGCAGATGATCAGCATCGTGGACGGCTACACGCGCGGCGCCTCGGACACCTCGATCTCGCTCGCGCGCTCACGCGCCCGCGGCCTGTCGGACCAGGCCTGGGCCGCCGCGGTGGGGGCCGACCTGGGGCGCGCGCTCGGCGACCCGCGCTTCCCCGTGTTCGCTTCCATCCTCACTGCGAAGGGCGGTGCGTCGCTGACGATGGAAGAGTCGTTCGACTTCGGGCTCCAGCGCGTGCTGGATGGGATCGCGCTCTACCTCGAGGGCGGCACGGAGCCCTCGCGCCCGTCACGTGGGATGCCTCAGCGAAGCACGAGCGGCGCCGCGGGCAGCGCGTACCACGCCGACACGCCGGTCCGCGCCATCGCCTCGAGCAGCAGCACGCGCGGGGACAGGTAGTAGGTGCCGCTCCGGAGCGAGTCGCCGGCGATGTCGGGGCCGCCCAGGGAGTCGGTGAACTCCTCGGGGAGGTATTCCTTGCCGGGTTCGAGGTCCAGCAGCGCGCGGTAGTCCTTGCAGCCCTGGGGCAGCGTGGTGCGCGGGACGAAGGAGTCGAACGCGGGGCGCGCGCTAGTGTCGGGCGACGCGAACAGCAGGATCCGCAGCGAGCAGTCCCCCCATTCCAGGTGCACCCGGCGCGTGGTCACGTTCCGGATCGCGACGCTGGTGCGCAGCACGTTGTCGCGCACCTCGTAGCGGCCGACGAGGGCGACCGAGTCGCCGAGCGCGGCGCTCGTGGTCGCGCTCATCGGGTCCAGGCGCTTGAGCGAAGGCAGCCGCACCGGGTCGGCGCAGCCGGCACCGAGCAGCAGGGTGAGGGCGGCGGCCACGGCGCGTCCCCGGGTCCAGGCAATCTGCATGCTTCACGATTGCAGCCTTCGCGGCATCGCGCCACTGGGAAAGGGCCGGAACCTCCGGCCGGGCCACACGCCACGGGAAACCGAGCGGCACCTGCGGCCGTTCAGGACGCCGCGACGGCCCAGTCGAACACCGCGATCTCCGGCGGTGCGCCGACGCGCGCGGGGACGACCGAGGTACCGAGTCCCCTCGACACGTACAGGTCGGGCCCATCGCCGCGGTACCAGCCGCTCACGTAGCGCCCACTCCCCTGGGGAAGGAACGGCGCCCATCCCGCGAAGCGGAGCTGGCCCCCGTGCGTGTGCCCCGAAAGCATCAACCGCGGCCGGAGGAGCGATGGGTCGAGCATCACTCCAGCCGGGGACGACGACGCATGCGCGGTCGCGACGAACGCCTCCCGGTGCGCCGGGCAGTGGGCGAGGAGGAGGTGGTTGGGCGAAGGAGGAGCCTGCGCAAGTGCGCCGCGGACATCGGGGCGGCCGCCGACCAGGTCGTCGAGCCCCGTCACGAGCAGCGGGCCCGCCGCGAAGCGCAGCGCGACCGACTCGTTCCGGAGCAGCCGGATCCCATGTCGCTCGTACGTGCCCCGGAGCGCGCGTAGGTCGACGTTCCCCCAGTGCTCCCAGTTGCCGAGGATCGCCAGTCGCTCCCCACCCGCCGGCAGCATGGCGAGGAACTCGGACAGCTGCGGCAGGCGATCGCGCCGGTCGATGCTGTCCCCCGTCAGCAGGAGGAGGTCGGGCCGCTGCTCGGCGACGGCCTGCGCGATCCGCTGCTCGTGGAACCCCACCCCGCGCAGGTGCAGGTCGGTGAGCTGCACGACGCGCACAGTGGGCGCGCCCGGCGGGCCCACGTGATGCCGCGTGACCGTGACGCGAATCGGCTCGACGCCGAAGGCGTCGGCCACACCGAGCCCCGCGCCGGTGGCGAGCGCGGTGGCGATCCACTGGCGGCGGGTGAGGAGATCAGCACCGGCTCGCGGGCGCGGCGAACCCGGGTGCGATCGCGGCCGCATCAGCGCCTGAGACGGTGATACACCCACCCTGCTACCGCCCCCACGAGCGCGCCCGGCACCACGGCGACGAGCGGAGCCGCCGCGTCCGAGACAACGCAGTAGTCCGAGCAGGGATGGGCCCGGACGGAGATGAGCGTGATCGCGGCGGCGAGCGTGCCGCCGGCGAGGGCCCCGATGCCGATCGCGCGCCCGGCGGAGGGGCGGGGGCTCGCCTGGCGCATGATCTCCTGCCCGCTGCTCGCCGGCACCGCCACCGTGTCCACCCACCGCGTGTACGCCCGCTCGCGCCGCAGCAGCGGCGGGAGCCGGTCGTAGTCCGGTCGCCCCACGAGCATCGCGTGCGCGAAGCCGTTCATCTCCCCGATCATCTCGGTGTGCAGGATCC
>DASWVQ010000093.1:0-9539 GCA_036401195.1 Gemmatimonadaceae bacterium | reverse complement strand
ACGAAGGGGGCGAGGAAGAGGGTGGTGATCAGCACCCCGACCAGGAGGACGGAGGTGGCGGCGAGGGTGACGGCGACGCGGGTGAGGTGCGCCCGCTCGCGCAGCACGAGGAGCTGCGAGTGCACCTGCGCCAGGCGCATCGCGTCGGCGTGCTTGGCCTCGGCCACGAGCAGCCGGGCGCGGTCCACGATCCGCCCGAGGCGGTTGGTGAGGCTCAGGATGATGAGCCCCACCCCGGAGATGAGCACCACCGGGCCGATCGCGAACTGGATCACCTGGCCGATGCTCTGGATGCTGAGATGGTCGGGGGACATGCGTCCAGCCTAGCCCCGGCCGGGCGCGCTGTCTGTCGCCGAACCCCCTCAGGGGAGGTCCATGAAACCCTCGCAGACGAGGACGGATGCTCCCCCGACACGCACCGCCGTGATCCGCCCCTCCGCCTTGTCCACCTCCACGTGCAGGAGGCTGGGGCGCCCCATCTCGACGCCCTGCTCCACCACCCAGCGCAGGGTGCCGTCGGCGGTGCGATCGCGCGCCGCCAGGTAGCCCCCGAGCGCGACCGCCGCGCTCCCGGTGGCGGGATCCTCCGGGACCGAGATCCCCGGGGCGTACATCCGGGCGCGCACCTGCGACCCGGGGAGCTCGGGGTCCATGGCGACGACGTACACCATCTGTGTCTCGTAGCCGCCGAGGAGCTGCTCCCACGGCTCGAGGCGGATGCGGGAGCGGCCGACCGCCCCCCGGTCGCGCACCGGCACGATGAGGAAGGGCAGGCCGCAGGAGAGGACCTGCGGCGACCAGGCCCCATCGAGGAGGTCGTCCACCTCGAGCGACAGCATCTGCGCGAGCGCCGCGCGCTCCGGCGGCGGGGCGCCCACGTGCGGGAGCTGCGCCACCGACAGCTGCGCGAAGGTGGGCCGCCCCGCGCTGCCGCGGATGGTGACGGGGACGGGTCCCACCGCCTCCTCGAGGATCACGCGCGTGTTGGATCCCTCCAGGGACACCTCGCCGATCGCGGCGAGCACGTGCGCGGTGCCCACCGTGGGATGGCCGGCGAAGGGCACCTCGCCTCCCGGGGTGAAGATGCGCACCTGCCGGGTGTGGCCCGGGTCGGCGGGGGGAAAGACGAAGGTCGTCTCCGAGAAGTTGAACTCGCGGGCGATGGCGAGCATCGTCCCGTCGTCGAGCCCCCGCGCGTCGGGAAAGACGGCGAGCTGGTTGCCGCCGAACAGCTGGTCGGTGAAGACGTCGGCGGTGACGTAGCGGAAGCGGCGCGCCATCTCAGGGCGCCGCGGTGTCGCCGGCGTCGATCATCCGGATGCGCTTCACGTGCCGGCCTCCCTCGAAGGGGGTAGAGAGCCACGCATCCACGATCGCGAGGGCCTCCTCCTCGGTCATCATCCGCTCGCCGAGGGAGAGGCAGTTGGCGTCGTTGTGGGAGCGGCCGAGGGTGGCCGACTCGAGGTTCCAGGCGAGGGAGCAGCGCACCCCCTGCACCCGGTTCGCCACCATCGCCTCGCCATTCCCGGATCCGCCGAGGACGATGCCGCGCTCGAACTCCCCGCGCGCGACCGCCTCGGCGACCGGCCGGATCCAGGTGGGATAGTCGGTGGACGCCTCGCTGTAGGTGCCGAAGTCCTTCACTTCGTGCCCCTGGCGCGCGAGGTGGGCGCGGATGGCTTCCTTGTAGCGGAAGCCGGCGTGGTCGGAGCCGATGGCGATTTTCATAGGCAGGCTGTCACCCTGAGCGAAGCGAAGGGTCCGGCACCGGCGCCAGATGCTTCGCTTCGCTCAGCATGACTTCACTTTGCTCCCATGAAGGGATAGGAGAAGTCGAGCACCGGGGAGAAGGTTTCCTTCACCGCGCGCGGGCTGGCCCAGCGCACGAGGTTGAGCTTCGAGCCGGCCTTGTCGTTGGTGCCGGAGCCGCGGGCGCCGCCGAAGGGCTGCTGGCCCACCACCGCGCCGGTGGGCTTGTCGTTGACGTAGAAGTTGCCCGCGGCGTTGCGCAGCGCGACCATCGCCTCACGCACCGCCTGCCGGTCCTGCGAGAACACGGCGCCGGTCAGCGCGTAGGGCGAGGTGGAGTCCACCAGCCCGAGGGTCTCGCTCCACTTCGCGTCGTCATAGACGAATACCGTGACCACCGGTCCAAAGATCTCCTCGCACATGAGGCGGTACTTCGGGTCCTCGGTGAGCACCACCGTGGGCTCCACGAACCACCCCTTCGCGCCATCCACCTTCCCCCCCTTCACGATCGTGGCGTGCTGCTTCGCGTCGGCGATGTACGACTCGCTCTTGCGGAAGGACTTCTCGTCGATCACCGCGCCCACGAAGTTGCGGAAGTCGCGGATGTCGCCCATCCGCATCTGCTCCATCATCGCCACCAGCTGGTCGCGGGTCTCCTTCCAGAGCGACTTCGGGACGTAGACGCGGCTCGGCGCCGAGCACTTCTGCCCCTGGTACTCGAAGGCCCCGCGCGCGATCGCCACGGCGAGGGCGGTGACGTTGGCGGAGGGGTGGGCGACGATGAAGTCCTTGCCCCCCGTCTCCCCCACGATGCGGGGGTAGGACCGGTAGTTCGCCATGTTGCCGCCGATCGTCTTCCACATGCTGTTGAAGACGCCGGTGCTGCCGGTGAAGTGGACGCCGGCGAGGTCGCGGTGGTTGAGGGCGATGTCGGAGATCTGCCGCGCGTCGCCGCCCACCAGGTTGATGACCCCCGGGGGGAGCCCCGCCTCCTCGAGGAGCTTGAGGATGTACCAGGCGGAGAGCATCGCCGAGGAGGCGGGCTTCCAGAGGACGGTGTTCCCCATCAGCGCCGGCGCGGTGGGGAGGTTCCCGGCGATCGAGGTGAAGTTGAAGGGGGTCACCGCGTACACGAAGCCCTCGAGCGCGCGGTAGTCGAGCTGGTTCCACATCGTGTGGTTCGACAGCGGCTGCTCGTCGAAGAGCGACTGGGCGTAGTACGGGTTGAAGCGCCAGAAGTCGATCAGCTCGCAGGCGGAGTCGATCTCCGCCTGGAAGGCGGTCTTCGACTGGCCGAGCATCGTGGCGGCGTTGAGGGTCGCCCGCCAGGTGGTGGTGAGGAGCTCGGCGGCCTTGAGGAAGACCGCGGCGCGGTCCTCCCAGGCCCAGGCGGACCAGTCGCGGTGCGCGGCGGCGGCGGCGGCGATCGCCTGCTCCACGTGCGCGGGCTCCGCGGCGTGCCAGCGGCCGAGGGCGTGGTGGTGGTCGTGCGGCATCACCACGTCGTGCGTGGCGCCGGTGCGGATCTCCTGGCCGCCGATCACGAGGGGGATGTCGACCTTCTCCCCGGCCATCGCGTCGAGGCGGGCCTTGAGCTCCTCGCGTTCCGGGGTGCCGGGGGCGTAGGACTTCACCGGCTCGTTGACCGGATCGGGGACGCGGCGGGTGCCGTTGAACGCAGGGGGCAGTGACATCGTGGTGGCCGGGGTGAGGAGGCAGTGCACAACTTTCCGCGCGAGGCGCCTTCAAAATATCGTCGAATCGTGCCGCCCCTGTCATCCCACGCGCGGCAGCGCCGGGGCTAGCTTTCGCCCATGTTCCGCGTACGACTGCTGATCCCGGCCCTGCTCGCCGCGCTGGCGGGGTGCGCCGGCCCGGTGCGGTGGGGAGAGCCGGCCGCGATCGAGGCGCCCCCGCCCGGGGCGACGCTGACGCTGGCCGGCGGGGGGCCCGCCTGGTCGCCGCCGGCCGCGTCGCCGGCGCGCCTTCCCGAGGTGGCCGCCTGCCCCGGCTCCATGCGCACCGCGCGGCTGCTGGGGAATGAGTGGTTCGCCACCTGGTTCTCGGTCCGCCCCGACAGCTCGGTGGTGCTGGAGGGGGCGCGCTCGACCGATGGGGGGGCGACGTGGCCCGAGCGGGCCGCCGTGGACACCACCGACCGCGGGACGCAGGGGTGCCATCGCCCCCCGCCGGCGCTGGCGACGGATTCCGCGTCGCAGTACGTGCACGTGGCCTACTGGCTCACGGCGCCGGAGGGGGCGGGGGTGTTCTTCTCGCACAGCATGCCCGGCCACTTCATGTTCCACGCACCGGTGCCGGTGATGTACGGGGACCGCCCGTCGCGGACCAGCGTGGCGGCGAGCGGGATGTTCGTGGTGGTGGGCTACGAGGATCCGAACGCCGCCGATCCCGAGGTGTGGATCGCGCTCTCGCGCACGCAGGGGCACCTGTTCGACGACCGGGTGAGCGCGGCGGGGGGCGCCGCGGCGCCCCGCGTCGCCGTGCGGGGCACCACCATTGCCGTGGCGTGGGAGCGGTGGAACCGGCAGGGGGGATCGTCGCCCGCGCCGGACGCACGGGGCGGGGAACGCCTGATGGCCAGAACGGGGGAGGTGAGGCGGTGACGCACTACATCGGCGCGCACACGATCGACAACGGCGGGATCCACATGGCGGTGCGCCGCGCCGCGAACGCACAGATGCGCGCCCTCCAGCTCTTCACGGCGATCCCCAAGTACTATGGGGAGAAGGTGTCGGTCCGGCCGGAGCGGGCGGAGCGCTTCCGCGAGGCGCTCGCCGCGAGCGGGATCCGGCGGGAGCACGCGATGGCGCATGCCGCCTACGTGCTCAACACCGCCACTCCGGACGAGGTGAAGTGGCCCCGGGCGCGCGACGGGCTGGCGAAGGAGCTGGAGCGGTCGACCACCCTGGGGCTGGGGCTCGTGTGCTTCCACCCGGGCGCGGCGACCGACGGGAACCGCGAGGCGGCGTTCGAGCGGGTGGCCGCGGCCATCACCCACGCCCTCGAGACGGTGCCGGGGGAGACGCGCGTGCTGGTGGAGAACACCGCGGGCGCGGGGAACACGGTGGGGCGCACGCCGGAGGAGGTGGGGCGGATCCTGGCGCACGTGCCGAAGCGGCTGCGGCCGCGCACCGGTTACGGCCTCGACACCTGTCACCTCTTCGCCTCGGGGTACGCGCTGAACGAGTCGCGCGACCGGCTCACCGAGGTGCTCGACGCCTTCGAGGAGGCCACGGGGGAGGCTCCCGGGTTCTTCCACCTGAACGACAGCGAGGGCGCCCTGGGCTCGAATCGCGACCGCCACGTGCTGATCGGCGACGGGCAGCTCGGCGCGGAGGCGTTCGGGTGGCTGCTCCGGGACCGTCGCTCGCGCGGGGTGCCGCTGGTGCTGGAGACGCCGCAGCTCAATGGGGCGATCGGCGAGGAGGACGACGCGCCCGATCCCTACGACGTGCAGATGATGGCGCTGCTCGCGGAGCTGGCGCCCTGACGCCGCCGCCCCGGGAGGTGCGCCCGCCCGGGGAGCGCGCCCTCGTCGCCGGGGCGCACGAGGGTTCACGGGGGCTCGCGGGGGTCCGAGGGGGCCCGCGCGGCCCCTCTCGCCCGCGCCCTCGCCCGCGGCTTCGCGCGTGCCCGCGATGGTGACCTGCGCCACGCACGCGCGCCCGATGCGCGTTTCCCCGGGGGCGGGGCGGCGGCGCGCGGGCGTTTTCATAGGAGAAATTCGTCGCGAGCCCTATTGCGTCATAGGGCGATCCCTATACTTTGTGGCGCGACGGATTGCGGTTTCAACCGGGTGAAAACGCACCGTACACCAACCAGGAGAGACAGCATGGCTGCGAAGAAGGCCGCGAAGAAGGGGGCCAAGAAGGCTCCCGCCAAGAAGGCCCCTGCGAAGAAGGGCGCCGCGAAGAAGTCGACGGCCAAGAAGGGCGCGAAGTCCTCGGCCAAGAAGGCCCCCGCCAAGAAGGCGCCGGCCAAGAAGGCGAAGGCGAAGCGCGCGCCGAATCCGGCGTTCATGAAGGCGATGCAGCCGAGCGCGGAGCTCGGCGCCGTGGTCGGCTCCAAGCCGATGCCGCGCACCGAAGTCACCAAGAAGATCTGGGACTACATCCGCAAGAACGGCCTCCAGGACGCCAAGAACCGTCGCCAGATCAACGCCGACGACAAGCTCCGTCCGGTGTTCGGCGGCAAGAAGAACGTCTCGATGTTCGAGATGACCAAGCTGGTCAACAACCACCTGAAGGACGCGTAAGCGCTTCCGGTGTTCGTGTGAGGGGCGCGTCCCACCGGGGCGCGCCCCTCTCGCATTTCCCCCGCCCCCTCGCGAGCTTTCGGCGTGCCTCCCAAGAACTCCTCCCGCCGCAGCACCGGAAAGTCTCCCGCCGCCAATCCCGTCGCGCAGGCGCGCGGCAAGGGCGCGCCCCGCCGTTCCAACCTCCGCGGGGTGTGGGAGAACGTGAAGTCGATCGCCGGGGCGATCCTCATCTACCTCGTCATCAAGACCTTCTTCGTCGAGGCCTACCGGATCCCCTCCGGGAGCATGATCCCCACCCTGCTGGTGGGGGACTGGCTCTTCGTGAACAAGCTCGTGTACGGGCCGCAGGTGCCCTTCACCGGGGCCCACCTGCCGGGCTACCGCGACCCCGCGCGGGGCGACGTGGTGGTGTTCCAGTCGCCCTATCAGGTGGACCAGCCGGAGGATCCCACCCCCACCCTCGTGAAGCGGCTGGTGGGGATGCCGGGGGACACGATCTACATGCGCGACGGGCTGCTGCACGTGAACGGCGTCCCGCAGCGGCAGGGGTTCGCCACCTCGCAGAACCCGAAGGGCGACGGGTCGGCGACGTCGGACCTCTTCACCTGGCAGCACCGCGTCGAGCTGAAGGGCACGCGCTTCGGCCCGCCCCCCGCGCAGCCCACCCTCGATCACTGGGGACCGCTGCTGATCCCGACGCGGTACTACATGATGCTCGGCGACAACCGTTACGAGTCGAAGGATTCGCGCTACTGGGGGCTGGTGCCACGCGACAACGTGATGGGGCGGCCAATGTTCGTGTACTACTCGTTCGTCCCCTCGCAGGAGAGCGACCGGCCGGTGTCCTTCATCACCGACATCCGCTGGAGCCGGATCGGGCACTGGATCCGCTGACCGCGCGACCGGGGGGAGGAGGGGCCGTGGGTGGCACCCGGCGGCAACCTCACCCCCCGCTCGAGCGTCCTACCTGAAGCGAGGGTCCGGCGGCGGTCGTCCCGCCGCGGCGGACCCGCCCCTGCGCGCCCGGAGGGCTGGTGGCTGGCTTCTTTCCCCGTCACACGGTCGACCTGAAGTTCGAGGAGCCCGCGGCGTTCCGCCGCTTCTCCTTCAGCCTCGTGGAAATGGCGCTGGTGACCGGCGTCGTGACCCGGCTCTACCGCTCCCTGGTGCTCACGCACGGGGTGAACAGCTGGTGGTACCTGGGCCTCACCTTCGGGGTGGGTATGCTGTTCTACATGGGGATGGCCACGGCGCACCTGGCGAACTTCCCCATCCACCGCTGGACCTGGCGGGCGCCGGCCTTCGCCGCGCTCGGGGTGGTGGCGGAGATGGCGACGAGCGCGCTCCTCATCGCCCTGGGACGCGAACCCAACGGCACCGTGCGCGCCGCCTGGGCCGACTGGCCGGCGATGGCGGGGCGCGCGCTGGTGTTCCGGGTGCTGCTCGTGTCGGTCTGGGCGCTGCTCCTCGCCGGGATCGTGCTGCTGGTGCGGCGCAGCGGGGTGGCGGTGCCGGACCTGGAGGACGAGGCGGAGCAGCCGGAGGGCTGACCCGCCGCCACTACCGGGGCTTTGGGCCACTACGGGCGCGTCAGGCCACTACCGGCGCGTCAGGCCACTACCGGCGATACCTCCGGAACACAGAAACGCACAGACGCGGCTGCGCCGCGTAGCTCAGACACGCGCAGACTGTGCCTCGTGGCGGGGGAGCACCCTGCACCGGCACGAGACGAGCCTTGGGAACTTCCTCGATGCGCAGGGGGCTCGCCGGTAGTGGCCCGCCCCTCGCGTCTGAGCGTTGCTGTGTCCCGGGGGTATCGCCAGTAGTGGCTCGCCCCTCGCGTCTGTGCGTTTCTGTGTCCCGGGAGTATCGCCAGTAGTGGCTCGCCACCACGGCCCCGACGTAGATTTCGGTCATGCGGAAGAATCACAAGGAGCTCATCGTCGTGGGCGACCGCGTGCTGGTGCGCGCGGAGAACGGGGAGGAGCGCACGAACGTGGGCCTCTACCTCCCGCCGACGGCGATCGACGCGCAGGCGGTGCAGGGGGGGCGCATCGTGGCCACCGGCCCCGGCCTGCCCCTGCCGGACCCCGGCGTGGTGGGGGAGGAGCCCTGGCGCATGGGAGCGCGCGAGACGCGATTCGTCCCCATGCAGGCGGAGACCGGGGACTACGCCCTCTTCTTCAGGAAGGCGGCGGTGGAGATCACCTTCGAGGACGAGCGGTACCTGGTGGTGCCGCAGGCGGCGATCCTGGCGCTGGTGCGCGAGTGAACGCCGGGACACGCAGGAAGGAGGAGGCACCGTGAAGGCACTGCCCATCTACGACGAGCGGCTCGTGGGGCCCATGCGCCAGGAGCTCACCCGGATCGGCTTCCAGGAGCTCCGCACCGCGGAGGCGGTCGACGCGCTGCTCGAGGCGCCCGGGACGACGCTGATCGTCGTGAACTCGGTGTGCGGGTGCTCGGCGCGCAATGCGCGCCCGGCGGTGGCGCAGGCGATCCAGCACGGGAAGCGGCCCGCGCACCTGGCAACGGTGTTCGCCGGCCAGGACGTGGAGGCCACGCAGCGGGCGCGCGAGCGCTTCACCGGCTACGCCCCCTCGTCGCCCTCGATGGGCCTGTTCCGCGACGGGACGCTGGTCTACATGCTCGAGCGGTGGCAGATCGAGGGGCGGAGCCCCGCCGAGATCTCGCGCGACCTTGTGGAGGCGTTCGAGCGGCACTGCTGAGGGGGACGCCTACCGCCCCCGCTCCATCGAGCGGAGATGCAGGCTCAGCGACCCGATGCTGAGCTTCGACTTCATCTGCAGCATGGCCCGCGTGCTGTCGTCGGCGAACCACACCTCCGCGCGCCCCCCTTCGGAGAAGAGGCCCTTCGTCTTGATCGTCGGCTGCACCACGATGGCGTCGAACTCCCCGGCGGGCACGCGGATCCGCTCGCGGCGCAGCACGCGGATCGTCACCGGGTTGCGGTCCGGGCGGAAGTAGCGGTCGAAGGTGTAGGTCTTCCCCACCTCCAGCGGGATCGTGCGCAGCCAGTACAGGAACGATCCCTCGTCGAGGGGCAGTGCCACGCTCGGCTGCTCAACCTTGCCTTCCTCCACGAAGGCGCGGCGGTCCGGGAAGATCTCATAGCGCCGCTTCGGCTCGTAGCCTCCTTCGTCGATGTCCTGCCAGTAGCGGAGGGAGGCGAGGGAGCGGGTGTCGATCCAGCTCTGGTAGACGTCGTTCACCCGGTACAGCGCATTCCCGCCGCGCACCTGGAAGCGCGTGTGGTAGGCGGGCAGGCCCCGCACCGTCTCCACCCCGATCACCTGCATGGACGCGCGCCCGAGCGCGATGGGCCCGAAGCGCACCTCGTAGGTGAGCGTCTCCCCCACGGAGAAGGGACGTGTGGGCACTGCGGGGTCATCCCTGCGCCCATGCGCCGTCGCCGCCGTGGAGGGCGCGTCGGGCGCCGCGGGCGCGGCGACGCTGCCCGGCGAGGGGGGGGCGGCGGCAGGGGCGGGGG
>DASWVQ010000092.1:0-1549 GCA_036401195.1 Gemmatimonadaceae bacterium | reverse complement strand
CGGCAGCGATTCCACGGCTCGGGTCGTGCTCGGCGCAGTGAACACCGCCCTCGCCAGCGCGAAGCAGGAGCCGATCAGCGTCCCGTCCGCGGGCTCGCCGCGCTACCGCTGCACGCAATCGGACCTGGAGTTCTCGGGGCGAAGCACCTCCGCACTCACCGGCGAGGGGGAGCGCACGGAGGTCATCCACAAGGTCAGGGGACTCTGCGTCACCGCGTACATCGTCGGCCAGTTCCAGCTCGCCGACGACCTGAGCAACGTGGTGCGCGTCGCCCCAGGCGGGTCGCTCGACATCGACCGGCTCACGCGCGAGGGCTCGGTGGGCTTCACGGTGCGCGCGTCGCCCTCGGGCGCGCTCACCCGCGAGTACCGGCAGGACGGCCGCGTGGTCGACGCGAGCGTCGCCAACCGGTGGATGCCCTCCCTCCTCCGCACCCTCGTGGTGCAGGGCGGGATCGGGGTGCCCGAGCGGGTGGCGATGCTCCGCCGGCAGGGGGGAGTCGAAGCGGTGCTGAAGGAAATCGACGAGGTCACCAGCGACGGGATCCGCCGCAGCTACTTCCTCGCCCTGCTGGACACCAGGCCCGAGCTCCCCGGCCCCAAGCTCGACCGGGTGGTGCGGCAGGCCGCGGAGCAGGTGGGGAGTGACGGCGACCTGCGCGCGATCCTCGAGGCGGCGGCGCGGTCCGACAAGCGCGCGAGCATCGTGGATGCCGCGGAGCGCATCGGCTCCAGCGGGGACCGGCGCGCGGTGCTCACGCGCCTCCTCCTCGATTCCGACGAGGCGGTGCTCCGAGCGGTCATGGTCGCGGCGAAGGGGATCTCGAGCGACGGCGACAAGGCGGGGCTCCTCGCCAAGGCGTCGGGGATCGTGGGCGAACATCCCGCGGCGATCCCGGACTTCCTGGGCGCGGCGGGGTCCATCCGCTCCGACGGCGACAAGGCGATGGTGCTCAAGGTCGCCGCGCGCGAGTGGTCGCCCACCCTCGGGAAGCTCGGCGACGCGATGATCTCGGTAACGCGCACGATCCAGTCCTCGGGGGACCGCGCGAACGTGCTCGTCACCCTGGTGCGGAGCGGCTACGTCGCCGACAGCGACACGAGGCAGCTCGCGATCGACGCGGCGAAGGGATTGTCCGAGTCGGATTACGGGATGGTGAAGACGGCGCTGGGCCGGTAGCCTACGGCCTCCGCACCCCCTCCATCACCATCCCCCGCTGCTCGAGCCGCGCGCCCTTCACCACGCCGCTCTCGCTGAGCACCGTGAACCGCAGCGTGGGATCGAACGCGGCCCCGAACACGTCGTTCCCGTAGTGCAGCATGGGGAACTTCCCCTGTCCCGGCCCCTCCGCCTGCCCGATCAGCTGCTCCCCTTCCACGGTCAGGTGCACGGTGAAGGTGCCCCCCGCGGGGGTCCTGAAGTCGTACGTCCCCGCCACCCGCGCGCGGCCGGCGGCGTCGATCGGCACCGGCGTGGGGGCCACGGGGCGGCTCACCAGCGGGAGCCCGAGCACCGCGCGCGCCATTTTCATCGCCGCCATGTCGGGCC
>DASWVQ010000091.1:0-54310 GCA_036401195.1 Gemmatimonadaceae bacterium | reverse complement strand
TTGTGCTTCACCCAGTCGCCGAAGTCGTCGAAGTAGGTGTAGGCCACCGGCACCACGATCAGGGTCAGCATGGTCGAGGTGATCAGCCCGCCGATCACCGCCCGGGCCATCGGGGCGCGGAAGCCGCCCCCTTCGCCCAGCGCGAGGGCCACGGGGAACATGCCGGCCACCATCGCCAGCGTCGTCATCAGGATGGGGCGCAACCGCACGGCGCCCGCGTCGACGAGCGCCTCGAAGCGCGGCGTCCCCTGGTGGCGCCGCTCGTTCGCGTTGTCCACGAGGAGGATGGCGTTCTTCGTCACCAGCCCCATGAGCATGATCACGCCGATCATGGACATCATGTTCAGCGTGGACCCGGTCACCAGCAGCCCGAGGAGGACCCCCACCAGCGAGAGGGGGAGCGACAGCATGATCGCCACCGGCTGGGTGAAGGACTCGAACTGCGAGGCGAGGATGAGGAAGATCAGGATCACCGCCAGCAGCAGGGTCTCCACCACGTAGCCGGCGGTCTCCGCCAGCTGCTCCGTCTCGCCGCCGAGCGAGATCGAGTACCCCTTGGGCAGCTCGAGCTTCGACAGGCGCTCGGTGATCGCCGCCGACGCCTCGGAAATCGAGGTCGCCTCGGTGTTGTTCGCCGAGATCGTGACGATGCGCGAGAGGTCCTTGCGGTCGATCTGCGCGGGCGCCGTCCCCTGGATCACGCGGGCCACGTCGCCGAGGGGAATCACCGCGGACCCCTCCCCCACGCGCTTGGCGCTGGTGGGAACGGGCACCTTCTCCACGTCGGCGAGCGACTGCCGGTACTCGGGCGCGATCTGCACCACCACCTCGCGTTCCTCGCCGGTGGCGTCCTCCCAGCGGGTGGCGGTCTGCCCCGCCATGAGCGGCCGGATCGTCGCCGCGACCTGGCCCACGTCGAGCCCCACGCGGTTGGCCACGTCGCGATCCACCTCCACGCGGAACTCCGGCTTGGGATCGCCCAGCGACGACTTCACGTCCACCACGCCGGGGACCTTCTTCACCTCGACCATGGCGAGCTGCGAGATGCGCTGCAGCTCGTTCACGTCGGGGCCGCGGATCTCGACCGCGAGCGGCGCCTGCGCGCCGCCGAGCCCCCCGGCGTTGAGCACCGCGGTGCGGATGCCGTAGAGGTTCGCGAGCTTCTGTCGCGCGACCTCCATCAGCGCCTGCTGGGAGCGGTCGCGGTCGTGCGAGGGGGTGAGCTTCACGTACACCTCCCCCTTCGTCACGGTGCCGGTCGCCCCGGCGCCGACCGTGGTGTAGGTGTAGTCCACCTCCGGCAGCGCCCGCAGCGTCGCGATCACCTGCTCCGCCTTGGCGCGCGAGTAGGCGAGGCTCTGGCCTTCGGGGGTCTCGAGCTGCACCACGAACTCCCCCTCGTCGGTCACGGGCATGAAGCCGCCGCCGATGAAGGGGACGAGCAGGAAGGCGCCGACGAGGCTCGCCACCGCGATCGCCATCGTGGACTTGCGGTGCAGCAGCGCCCAGCGGATCACGCCGCGGTAGCGCGCGGCCTGCCGGTCGAACCAGGCGTTGAAGCGCGCGATGGTGCGCGTGATCGCGTTGCCATGGCCCTCACCCCCCGTGTGCGGGTCCACCCCCCACCAGGCGCTGAGCATGGGGGTGAGGGTGAACGAGACAAACAGCGACACGAGCACCGCCCACGCCACGGTGAGCCCGAACTGGTAGAAGAAGCGGCCGATGATCCCCTTCATGAAGGCCACCGGCACGAACACCGCCACGATGGACAGCGTCGTCGCCATCACCGCGAGGACGATCTCGGTGGTGCCGTGCCCGGCCGCGGTGAAGTGATCCTTTCCCATCTGGCGGTGGCGGACGATGTTCTCCACCACCACGATCGCGTCGTCGATCAGGATGCCGATCGACAGCGACAGCGCCATCAGGGTGATCATGTTCAGGGTGAAGCCCAGCGCCCCCATGAGCAGGAACGACGAGATCACCGACACGGGGAGCGCGAGCGAGGTGATCGCCGTCGCCTTCCAGTCGTTCAGGAAGAGCATGACGATGATCACGGTGAGCAGCGCGCCGAGCAGCAGCTCGTGGATCACGTCGTTCACCGAGTCGCGGATCGCGACCGAGTTGTCGCGGATCACGCTCAGGGTGGTGCCCTGCGGCAGGGTGGGGCGGATCTTCGCCAGCGCCTTCTGCACCTCGTCGGCCACCTCCACGGTGTTGGCGCCCGACACCTTCACGATGTCGATGGCCACGGCGCGCTGCCCGTCCACGAGGGCGAGCGAGCGCTCCTCCTCGGTGCCCACCTCCACCCGCGCCACGTCGCGCAGCCGCACGGGCTGCCCGGCGCGGGTGGCGACGATCACGTCGTTGAACTGCGCGGGATCGGTGATCCGGCCGGTGACGCGCACGATCCGCTCGCTCGATCCCTGCTCCACCCGCCCCGCGGGCACCTCCATGTTCTGCCGCTGGAGCGCGCCCATCACCTCCGGCACGGTCACGCCGAGCGCCTGGAGCTGGCCGGGGAGCAGGTTCACGCGGATCTCGCGCGCGAGCCCGCCGGCGATGCGGATCTCGCCCACCCCCGACACCGACTCCAGCGCGCGCCGGATGTCCTCGTCGGCCAGGGTGGTGAGCTCCACGAGCGGGCGCGTGTTCGACGCGAGCGCCAGCGAGAGGATGGGCATCGCGCTCGGGTCGAACTTCGCGACCACCGGCGGCTCGATGTCGTCGGGGAGGTCGCGGCGGATCCCCTCGATCTTGGAGCGGATGTCCTGCGAGGCGACGTCCACGTCGCGCCCGAGGTCGAACTCCACGATCACCTGCGACACCCCCTCGAGGGAGATGGAGGTGACGCGATCCACCCCCTCGACGGGGTTGAACGCCTCCTCCAGCCGCCGCGTGACCTCGCGCTCGACCCCCTCGGCGCTCGCGCCGGGATAGACCGTCTGCACGGTCACCACCGGGATGTCCACGTCGGGGAAGAGGTCGATCGGCAGCCGGCGGTAGCTGAAGATGCCGAGCACCACCAGGCCGAGCATCACCATGGTGGCGAAGACGGGGCGGCGGATGGCGAGGCCGCTGAGCCCCCCGGTGGCGGGTTTCGCGGCCATCACTGCCCCCGGCCCGGCGCGGCGATGCGGACCGCCGTGCCATCGCTGATGGCGCTGGTGGGATTGGCGATCACCTGCTCCCCCTCGCGGATCCCCGAGGCGATCGCCACGCGCCCCGTGCCCTCGTCGCGCGGGCCGAGGATCACCGGGCGGCGGGTGACGCGTCCAGTCGCGACCAGGAACACGTGGCCGTTGCGGCCGTCCTGCGACACCCCCTGCACCGCGCTCACCGGGAGGACGATCGCCTGCGTCGCGCCGGTGGCGATGCTGCCGCGCGCGAACTGGCCGCCGATGATGCGCCCGTTCGCGTTCGGCAGCTCCACGTACACGTTCACCTGGCGCGTGCCCGGGTCGGCGGTGGGGTCGATGCGGGCGACGCGGCCGCTGAAGTGCTGGCCGGGGGCGGCATCGAGGGTGAACGACACCGCCTGGCCCACGCGCACGCGGGCCGCGTCGGCGACGCCGATCTGCGCGCGCAGCTCCAGGGTGCGCGCGTCCACGATCGTGAGCAGCTCGGCGCCGGGGTTCACCGCCTCCCCCTGGTCGACCTTCCGGTCGCTGACGATCCCCGCGATGGGGGCGCTGATGGTCGTGTAGCCCGCGGCCTCGCCGGCGGCGGCCGACTGGGCGCGCGCGGCGGCGAGCTGCGCCTCGGCGCTCTCGTAGGCGGCCTGCGCGCTGCGGAAGTCGATCTCGGACATGGCGCCCGCCTGGCGGAGGGTGCGCGCCGCCTCGAGGCGCTGCCGTGCCACGGCGACGTTCGCCTGCGCGGCGGCGACGCCGGCGCGGGCGCCTGCCGCCTGGCTCTGCACCCCCTCGGCGCGGATGGTCGCGAGGAGCTGCCCGCGCCGCACCGCCGTGCCGCGATCCACGCGGACGGACTGCACGGTGCCGGGCACCTGCGCCCGCACGACGACGCGGTCCTTCGGCTCGAGGGGGCCGCTGAGCGAGATCGAGGCCCCGAGCTGCGCCACCTGCGCGGTGGCGAGGTCCTGCGCCGCGAGGACGATCGCGCCGGCGGAGTCCTCCACCGTGGGCGGCGTCTTCTCGGCGGTGGCCGACTTGTCGGCGCCCCCGCAGGCGGCGAGCGACAGCAGGGCCAGGAGGGTGAGCGCCCCGCGGGGCGTGCGATGCAGGGTCATGGAGGCGTGCTCGGAAGGGTGGATCACGGGACCACCGGCGCGGTGCGGGTGGAAGTCGAGGGGCGACCGGTGACCGGCGCCGCGACCGAGGGCGAGGGGCGGCCGGTCGTGGCGGTGGGCTCGCCGACGGCGCGCGACACGCCGGCGTCGGCGAGGTAGAAGGTGGCGATCGCCTGCGCGAGGTTGGTGCGCGCCTGCAGCAGCGCGAGGCGCGCGTCGGTCACCTCGAGCTGGGTGGCGAGCCCCTTCTCGTAGCGCAGCACGGTGAGGTCGTGCACGCGCTGCGCCTGCTCCACCGTGCGCTGGCGCGCGGCGAGGTCGGCGGCGGCGCGCTGCTTTTCCCCCAGCGCCTGCTCGTACTGGAGCTGCACCGACTCGCGCAGCTGCGCGAGCCGCAGCCGCTCCTGGTCGAGGGTGATGCGCGCCTGCTGCACCTCGGCGGCGCGGCGGAAGCCGGAGAAGATGGGGATGCGTACCGCCACCGAGGCGGTGAAGTCGGTGCGCCAGTCCTGGCCGCTGAAGTCGAAGACCTGCTGCGGGAAGATCTGCCGGCCGTAGTTCACCCGCAGGTCCACCGACGGGAAGTAGGCGCCGCGCGCGATCGACACCTGCTGCTCGCGGATCGCCACCGTGCGCTCCGCGGCGCGCACGGCGGCGCGGCGGGCGAGCAGCACCTGCGGGTCCACGCGGGGCGACACCAGCTCCGCGGCGGGGGGAATGGTGAGCGGGGTGGTGAGGCGCACCGGCTGCTGGAGCGGGATGTCGATGAGCCGCTTGAGGTCGAGGGTGGCGAGGGAGGCGGCGTTGCGCGCGGCGATGAGCTGCGGGCGCAGGTTCTCCAGCGCCACGTCGGCGCGGAGGACGTCGAGCTCCGACGCGGCGCCCGCCTTCTCGCGGAGGCGCTCCTGCGTGAGGAAGGCCTCGGCCTGCTGCACCGCGGCGGCGGCGATGCGCTCCAGCTCCTGGGCGAGCAGGGCGCGGAAGTAGGCGTCGCGCGTCTGCAACTCGATGTCGGCCACCTGCTCGGTGAGGCCGAGGCGCGCCGCCTCGCGGTACTCGCTCGCGATCTTGAGCGCCGCGCCCACCCGGCCGCCCGAATAGAGGGGCTGCGACCCGGAGAGGCTGGCGACGTAGGAGTTGGCCTGGCCGAAGGGGAGGTTGCCGAAGAGCGCGCCGAGGCCGCCCAGCCCCGCGGCGGGGGCGCGACGCTCCAGGTAGCGCACGCGCTCTTCCAGTGACTGCGTGGTATCGGGCTCGAACTTCAGCGAGTCGGGCAGGGTGAAGCCGGTGCCGCTGCTGAAGGGGGAGGCGAAGGTGCGCGTGTAGTTGATGTTCGCGTCGAGCTGGGGGAGCGCGGCGGCGCGCGCGGCGGTCACCTGGGCGTCGGCGAGCGCCACCTGCGAGCGGGCGAGGCGCACCTCCTCGCTCAGCCCCGTGGCGCGGGAGAGCGCCTGCTCCAGGGTGATCGGGGTGGTGTCGCCGCGCGCGATGGTGGTATCGGGGCGCGCCTGGGCGGCGCCGCCGGCCGGCGCCAGCATCGTGAGGGCGAGCGGGAGGAGGAGAAGGGGTCGCGTCACGATGGGGAGATGCTGGAGGGAGGCCGGTCGCCGGCCGGGCCGGCGAGCTCGTGGAGGAGGCCGCGCAGGAGGAGCGTCATGTGACGGTTCCCCTTGCGGAACTGCGCGATCCGGCGGCGCACGGCGGGGGGGTGGGCCTGGCCGCGGAGGGTCTCGAGGGCGGCGTCGAAGCGCTTGAGCGACTCGAGGCGATAGCGGAGGAGGCGGGCGCCGATGTCGGGGGCCACCTCGTAGTAGTCGCGGCGGTCCCCCGGGCGCGGGGTGCGCACGAGGAGGCCCAGGCGCTCGAGGCGCCGGGCGTCGGTGCTCACGCTGGCCTTGCTCACGCCGAGGGCGGCGGCGAGCTGGTCGAGCGAGCAGGGGATTGGCTCGAGGGTGAGGAAGGCGAAGAGGCGGCCGGCGATGGGCGGGAGCCCCTCGTCCTCCCAGAGGTTGCCCATGGCGTCGAGCCAGGGGCGGCGGGACGAGCGTTCAGTCATGACTGAACGCTAAAGCCCTGATGACCGTTCAGTCAATACTGAACGATGGGCTGGGGGGCGGGCCGCTCAGGCCGATCCTGGCCACCCGCGCCGGCACCGGCCGCTCAGACCGATACTGGCCACCCGCGCCGGCACCGGCCGCTCAGACCGATACTGCCGAACACTGAAACGCACAGGTGCGGCTGTGCCGCACGACACAGGGAACGCACAGAATGCTCCGCGTGAACCGGGCTTCCGTGCGCCGCAGTGGACAACGATTTGGACGAGATCCCGGGTTGTTGGGAACCCTCACCCTTCCCCGGCCGGCAACAGTTCTTCCGGTGCCCGTGCAATGAGCTCCCCGCCTCCGGCGGCCGGCCGAGCGTTCCTGTGTCGTGCGGCGCAGCCGCACCTGTGCGTTTCAGTGTTCGGCAGTATCGGCCATGGTGGCCCGCCGGGCCACGACCGGCCAGGCCAGGCGCGACCAGCGCCTATTCCATGATGGCGTGCGCGTCGCCGCCGCCGGTGCCGCGCACCTGCTTGACCAGGAGCAGGAGGGGGATGAGCAGCAGGATCACCAGCGCCGCCAGCAGGTAGATGCGGGAGTAGGCGAGCACGCTCGCCTGCCCCAGCAGCTGGCGGTCCATGAATCGGAGCGCCTGCTGCCGCGCGGTGAAGGGGTCGGAGCCGCGCGCGACCATGCCGCGCGTGAGGAGCTGCAGCCGCGCCATCGTGCCGGGGTCGCTCGCCGAGAGGTGCTCCCCCAGGATCGCCCGGAACTGCGAGGTGTAGCGCGCCACGAGGGTGGCGATGCCGGCGATGCCGAAGGAGCCGCCCAGCTGCCGGAAGAAGTTGTAGAGCCCCGTCCCCTGCGCCAGCTCGTGCGACGACAGCTCGGCGAGGGTGATGGTGGTGAGGGGAACGAACATCAGCCCCAGCCCCACGCCGCGCAGGATGAGGGGCCAGAAGAAGTCCGACTGCCCGCTCTCCCCCGTGATCAGCGAGAGCTGCCACGCCGCCACCGCGAAGACGAGCGCCCCCGCGGTGATGAGCAGCCGCGGGTCGATCACCCGGGTGAGCCGCCCCACGAGGAACATGGAGAGCGCCGTGGCGATCGCCCCGGGGAGGAGGACGAATCCCGTCTGCTCCGCCGTCATGCGCAGGTTGTTCTGGAGGAACACCGGCAGGGTGAACGACATCGCGTACAGTCCCACCCCCATCACCACGCCGAGGATCGTGCCCACCCACATCTGCCGGTGCTTCATCACCCGGAAATCGATCACCGGATGGTCGGTGGTGAGCTCGCGCCAGAGGAGCCCGATCGCCCCCAGCACCCCGATCACCGAGAGCGAGGTGATGAGCCGCGAATCGAACCAGTCCTCGCGCTGGCCGTGCTCGAGCACGAACTGGATGGCGCCCACGCTCATGATGAGGAGCACGATCCCCTGGTAGTCGATCGCCGGGGGGCGGCGCTGGTCCTCGGGATCGTGCACGTACGTCGCGATCATCACCGCGGCGAGGATGCCCACGGGGATGTTGATGTAGAAGATCCAGGGCCAGCCGTGGTTGTCCACCAGCCACCCGCCGAGGGTGGGGCCGATGGTGGGGCCCACCATGACTCCGAGGCCGAAGAGCGCCATCGCCGTCCCCGCCTCCTCCGGCGGGAAGGACTCGAAGAGCACCGCCTGCGACACGGTCATGAGCGCCCCACCGCCCACCCCCTGCACCAGGCGCCAGACGATGAGCGCCCCCAGGGAATGCGCCGCCCCGCAGAAGAAGCTCGAGGCGGTGAAGACGATGATCGAGCCCACGAAGTAGCGCTTGCGGCCGAACAGGTTCCCCAGCCACCCGGTGAGCGGGATGACGATCACCGACGCGAGGATGTAGCCGGTGGAGACCCAGGCGATCTCGTCGAGGTTCGCCCCCAGGTTCCCCATCATGTCGGGAAGGGCGACGTTGACGATCGAGCTGTCGATCACCTGCATCAGCGCGGCGAGCACCACGGCGATCGCGATCAGGTAGCGATGCTCGGCGCCCTGCCGGGACACGGCCGCATTGACGGGAGTCGACATCGCCATAATATACCCGTGGGTATATTACGTCACAACCGGCGGACCGTCGGGAGGGCCATGGCGGGGACGGACGGGCAGGGCGAGGGACGATGGGAGCGGCGGCCGGGGGACCGGCCGGCGGAGCTGATGGAGGCCGCGCTGCGGGTGTTCGCCGGGCGCGGCTATCGCAGCGCGCGCCTGGACGAGGTCGCGGCCGCCGCCGGGGTGACGAAGGGCACCCTCTATCATTACTTCGCCAACAAGGAGGAGCTGCTCCGGCGCGCCCTCGAGCACTACCAGGACCGGGCCTTCGGGCGCGTGGCCGATGCGCTGCACGCGGCGCCCGAGGGGGCGCCCGCCGCCGAACGGATCCGCGTGGCCCTCCACGGGCTGTTCGAGGGGAGCGACCCGCTGCGCGCCGAGGTGCTGCTCGTGCTGCAGGCCGCCGCGCACGAGGTCCCCGAGGTCTATCGCGAGTGGCTCCGGCGGGGGCCCGTGAAGGGGTGGCGGCTGGTCGCGCGGCTCATCGCGGAGGGGCAGGAGGCGGGCGAGCTTCGCCGCGACGTGGACGGCGAGGTCGCCGCGCGCGTGTGCGTCACCGGGCTGATGGTGCAGCTCATGTGGCAGCGCCACTCCCCGGAGCTGCCCGCGATGCGCATCGGGCGCGAGCGGCTGGTGGAGGGCGCCGTGGAGACGCTGCTCGGCGCGCTGCGGTCGCGCTGAGCCCGTTCGTGCGCGGTCAGGGCGAGGGCAGCGGGACGATCGCCATCGTGCACCGGCCCACGCACACCGGCCGCTCCTCCTCGTCCACGATCTCGAAGCTCCACACGTGCGTGGTGCGCCCGCGGTGCACCGGGGTGGCCACGCCGCGCACGATCCCATCCCGCTTCGGCCGCAGGTGATTGGCGTTGATCTCCAGCCCCACGGCGGCGAAGCGCGCGCGATCCACGTTGCGCCAGGCGCCGAGGGAGACGATGGTCTCCGCCAGGGCCACGGAGGCGCCCCCGTGCAGGATGCCGAAGGGCTGCCGGGTGCGCGCGTCCACCGGCATGGTGGCGACCACGCGGTGCGGCAGCAGCTCGAGGACCTCGATGCCGAGGGTGTCCGAGAGCCCGCGGCTCGCGAGCGATGCCATTTCCGCGATCGCGGCGCGCGACTCGGCGAGGTCGGGATGGTCGTTCGGCATGGTCACCTGGCGTCGCCCGGGTGGAGGTGCGGTGGGATCCCGCATTGAAATATGCACCGGCGTGGTGCATACATGCGCCATGCCCCTCGCCCACCGCGCCGGATGATCCACCTGGTCCGGATCCTCCTGCGGGAGATCCGCCTCCCCCTGCTCGAGCCCTTCCGGACCTCCACGGGGGTCGTGGCGGAGCGTCGCGTCGTCCTCCTGGAGCTCACCGACGCGAGCGGCGCGGTAGCGTGGAGCGAGTGCGTGGCCGAGGCGGTGCCGAGCTACAGCCCCGACACGGTGGACGGCTGCTGGCTGGCCATCGGGGAATGGCTGGCGCCGCGCGTGCTCGGCCGCCCCTTCGCCGGTGCGCGCCAGGTGCACGCGGCGCTCACGCGCGGCATCCGCGGGCACCACATGGCGCGCGCGGCGGTGGAAATGGGCTGCTGGGGGATCGAGTCCGTCCTCGAGCGGCAGCCGCTGGCCGTCGCCGTGGGCCGGGGTTCGCGGGTGGCCCGGGAGCGAGGCGCCCCCCCTCGCGACCTGGTGCCCACCGGGATCTCCCTCGGCATCCAGCCCACGCCCGAGGCCCTGGCGCAGCGCGCGGCGGCGGAGCTCGGGGCCGGCTACCGCCGCGTCAAGATGAAGATCGAGCCCGGGCACGACGTGGAGTTCGTGGGCGCGGTGCGGGAGGCCACCGGCCCCTCGGCTTCCCTCACCGCGGACGCGAACAGCGCCTACTCGCTCCACGACCCGGCGCACCTGCGGGCCCTCGAGGCGCTCGACGCCTTCGCGCTCACGATGATCGAGCAGCCGCTGGCGCACGACGACCTGGTGCGCCACGCCGAGCTGCAGCGCCGCATCGCCACCCCGATCTGCCTCGACGAGAGCATCACGAGCGACGCGCGCGCCGAGGACATGATCACCCTCGGCGCCGGGCGCGTCATCAACGTGAAGCCGGGGCGCGTGGGCGGGTTCACGGAGTCGCTGGCGATCCACGACCGCTGCGTGCCGGCGGGGGTGCCGCTCTGGTGCGGCGGGATGCTGGAGACGGGGATCGGGCGCGCGTACAACGTGGCCCTCGCGTCGCTCCCCGGGTTCACGGAGCCGGGCGACCTCTCCCCGAGCGCGCGCTACTGGGCGCGCGACGTCGTGCAGCCGGCGTGGACGATGGAGGATGGCTGCCTGCGCGTCCCCCTCGACCGGCCGGGGATCGGCGTGGACGTCGACGTGGACTTCATCGACGACCTCACCGTGCGGGCGGTGGCGCTGCAGTAGTTCGTGCCGTCATCCTGAGCGGAACGAAGGATCCGGCCACCGGGAGCCGGCACCGGGTCCTTCCCCTTCGCTGCGCTCGGGTCAGGACGACTTCAACTGCCCCCGACGGAGCTTCCCGGAGGCCGTGCGGGGAAGGGGTTCGCCGACGAAGCGGACCTCCGCGGGGACCTTGTAGCGCGCCAGCCGCGCGCGGCAATGCTCACGCAGCGACTCGGCGGTGGCGGCATCGGGCGCGGCGCCGTCGTGCAGCCGCACCACCGCCACCACGCGCTGCCCCCACTGCGCGTCGGCCTCACCGATCACCCCGCACTCGGCGACGCGCGCATCCGCGAGCAGCGCCGCCTCCACCTCGGCGGGGTACACGTTCTCACCGCCGCTGATGATCAGGTCGTCGCGCCGATCGAGCACGTACAGGTACCCGTCGGCATCGAGCATCCCCACGTCGCCGGTGTGCAGCCATCCCTCCTCGAGGGCGCGGGCGGTGGCGTCGGGGCGACCGGCGTAGCCCGCCATCACCACGGGACCGCGCACCTGGATCTCCCCCGGTTCGCCGGGGGGGGCGTCGCCTCCCTCGGCGGTGGCGATGCGCAGCGCGTTGGGGTGCAGCACGCGCCCCGCGGATCCGAGGCGGCGCAGGGCCTCATCGGGCGCGAGCGTCGCCACCTGCGAGGCGGTCTCGGTGAGCCCGTAGGTCTGCACCACGGGCACCCGGATGGCGGCGCAGCGCTCGAGGAGCGGTCGCGGCGCGGGCCCGCCGCCGAGCAGCACGCAGCGCAGCGACCGCGGAAAGGGGGCGTCACCGCGCGCGTCGAGCATGCGCTGGAGCATCACCGCCACCACCGACACGATCGTGATCCCCTCGTGGTCGATCGCGGCGTTCACCGCGCGCGTGTCGAAGCCCTCGTGCACCACGGCGGTGATGCCGTAGATCGCCGCGCGCAGCAGGATGGAGAGCCCACCCACGTGGAAGAGGGGAAGCACGGCGAGCCACCGATCGGCGGGAAGCACGCCGAGGTTCCGCGCGGATCCCTCGGCGCTCCACCAGAAGTTGCCGACGGTGAGCATTGCCCCCTTCGGCTGGCCGGTGGTGCCGGAGGTGTGGATGATCGCCAGCACCTCCGCGGCGTCGTGCGCGGTGCGGAGGGGCACGTCGGCCTCCGCGATCGCGGCGAGCTGCGCGACGTCCACCGCGGGGCAGGGCGCCGCGTCGTGCTGCACCAGGGGGGCCGTCCGCGACTCCACCAGCAGGAGGGCGGGGCGTGCGTCGGCGAGCTGCCACGCGATCTCGGCGGGGGAGAGCCGCACGTTGAGCGGCACGAGCGTGGCGCCGAGGCGGAGCGCGGCGTGCACCAGCACGGCTGGGGTGGGGCCGTTGTGCAGGAGCGAGGCGACGCGGTCGCCGGCGCGTACCCCCAGCGACGCCAGCCGCCGCGCGAAGGTGGTGACCTCCGCGTCGAGCGCTTCGTAGCTCCAGCTCCGGTCGCCGGCGACGAGCGCCGGATGGTCCGGGGTCTCCCGCGCGCGCCGCGCGAGCCAGTCGTCGAAGCGCGTCATCCTGGGCGGACCGGAGGATCTGGCACCAGCGCGAGGCTCGCCGTCATCGTGGCGCGCGCCCGCGCGCGGCACCACCGCTCCCGGGCCAGATCCTTCGCCGCGCTCAGGATGACACCTTTGCTGACAGTACCAGCCCCGCCGCCAGCAGGATGCCGAAGAGGAGGAGCAGCTGCCCGCTCTTCTTCAGCATGGGATTCAGCGCGCGCCCCGAGAGCCCGCCGAGCACCTGCGTCACCAGCAGCGCGCCGAAGGGGAGGGAGAGCCAGGGGAGGAAGAGCCAGCGCTGCGCCGGCCCTCGCAGCGCCACCACCGCGGGCACGGCGTACGCTCCCGCGGCGAAGAGCGCGTACTGGGCCCGCGCCGCCCGGTCGCCGATGCGGACCGCGAGCGTGTGCTTGCCCGCGAGCCGGTCCGTCGGGAGGTCGCGGAGGTTGTTGATGACGAGGATGTTCGTGACGAGCAGCCCCACCGGCACCGACATCAGCAGCGCGTACTCACTCCACCAGCCTTCCTGGAGGTAGGCGGTTCCCGCGACGGCGACCGGCCCGAAGAAGAGGAAGGTGAAGACGTCGCCGAGGCCGTGATAGCCGAAGGGCCAGGGACCGCCTGTGTACGCCAGGCCGCAGAGGATGGAGAACACCCCGATGGCGATGATCGGCCACCCGCCCACCCAGGCGAGCCAGGCGCCGAGGAGCACCGCGAGCCCGAAGGCCACGACGATCCCGCGGCGGACCCCCTCCTGCGAGATCAGCCCGCTCTGCGTCACGCGCAGCGGGCCGAGGCGCCCCTCGTGGTCGGCGCCGCGTTGGAAGTCGGAGTAGTCGTTGGCGAAGTTCGTCCCCACCTGGATGAGGAGTGCCGCCACGAGGGTGACCGCGAAGACGAGGGGGCGCAGCGGCGCCCCCTCGGCGATCGCCACTGCCGCCCCCACCATCACCGGCACCGCCGCGGCGGGGAGGGTGGCCGGGCGGGCGGCGAGGATCCACGCGCGCACCGGCCCGGCGACCGGCGCAGGCGTGCTCGTGGTGGTCGCGCTCACGGGAAGCGCGGGAACTTCGACCAGTCGGGCTTCCGCTTCTCGAGGAAGGCGTTCTTCCCCTCCTTCGCTTCCTCGGTGAGGTAGTACAGGAGGGTCGCGTCGCCGGCGAGCTGCTGGAGGCCGGCCTGGCCGTCCGTGTCGGCGTTGAAGGCGGCCTTGAGGAAGCGGATGGCGGTGGGGCTCTTCTCGAGGATCTCGCGCGCCCACTGAATCGCCTCGTCGTGCAGCCGCGCGAGGGGGACCACCGTGTTCACGAGCCCCATCTGCAGCGCTTCCTGCGCGTCGTACTGGCGGCAGAGGTACCAGATCTCGCGCGCCTTCTTGTGCCCCACCACCGCGGCCAGGTAGCTGGCGCCGTACCCGGCGTCGAAGCTGCCGACGCGCGGCCCCGTCTGGCCGAAGCGCGCATTGTCGGCGGCGATGGTGAGGTCGCACACCAGGTGCAGCACGTGGCCGCCCCCGATCGCGTAGCCCGCCACCACCGCGATCACCGGCTTGGGGAGGTACTTGATCTGCTTCTGCACGTCGAGGATGTTGAGCCGCGGCACGGTGTCCGTCTGCCCCACGTAGCCGCCGTGCCCGCGCACGCGCTGGTCGCCGCCGGAGCAGAAGGCCAGGTCGCCCTCCCCGGTGAGCAGCACCACCCCGGTGCTCATGTCGTCGCGCGCGTGGTTGAAGGCGTCGATCAGCTCGGCCACCGTCTCCGGGCGGAAGGCGTTGCGCACCTCGGGCCGGTTGATGGTGATCTTCGCGATCCCCTCATCCGCGCGCTCGTAGCGGATGTCCTGGTACTCCTTGATCGTCTTCCACTCGACGGACATGCGTTCTCCTTCAGGGTCATCGAGGTCCACCCCGCGGGGCGGGAGGGACCGGGTCGGCCAGCGTGTGCCGGGAGAAAGTTAAGCCACGCCTGTCAGGAAATCCGCCACCAGGCGGGCGAAGGCGGCGGGGCGCTCCAGGTGCACGGCGTGGCCGGCGGCCTCCACCACCTCGAGCCGCGGCCAGGGGAGCCGCGCCGCCATGAGCTGCGCCAGCGCGACGTACTTCGCGTCGAGCGCCCCGGCCACGAGGAGCACCGGCAGCGCGATCGCACCGAGCTGGTCGTGAAGCGGGGGCTCCACCCCCGCTCCCGCGCCGCGCAGGCTGTTGGCCAGCCCCTGCACCGAGCCGGCGAGCCGTTGCGCACGCAGCCGCTCGCGCGCGGCCGGCGGAAGCGACGCCTGGCTCTCCCACAGGGGGAGCCGCTCCCAGCGCGACACGAACGCCTCGATCCCCTCGCGCTCGATCGCCGCCGCGAGCGACGCGTCCTGGGCCACGCGCGCCGCGCGCGCGGCGGGCTCCGCGATCCCGGGCGAGGCGCTCTCCAGCACGAGTGCCCGCAACCGGTCCGGGTGCCGCCGGGCGACGTGCAGCGCGGCGCGCGCGCCCATGGAGTAGCCGAGCAGGGCGACGCGGTCGAGGGCGAGCGCGTCGAGCAGCGTCGCGAGGTCGTCGGCGAAGCGCGGGAGCGCATAGCGCGCGGGAGCCGCGGGGGCGCTCGACTGCCCATGCCCGGGGAGGTCCACGGCGATGGTGCTGAAGCGATCGGCCAGCGAGGTGGCGAGCCCGCGCCATGTGTCGCCGGAACCGGTGAATCCGTGCAGCAGCACGACGGGCGGACCCTCGCCGGCGCGCGTGACGTGCAGCCGGAGCCCGTCGCCGACGTCGACGCCGGCGGTCGTCATCCCCCCGCGGCGCGGGGCGCGGCGATCGCCGCGCGCACCGCCTCCCATGCCTCGCGGTGGAGGGCCACGTTCCGCCCGCGATCGGTGCGCAGCTCCACCAGGTGCAGCCCGCCGGCGGCGGTGGCCGCCGCCACCGCTTCCCCGAGTGCGTCGTGCGACGTGGCCCGGTGATATCGCGCGCCGTACATCGCGGCGGCGGGCTCGAACGCGAGGCCGTGCGGCGTGCCGAAGAGCTGCTCGAAATGCTCCGCCTGCGACGCCTGTGGGAGGAAGGAGAAGATCCCCCCGCCGTCGTTGTTCAGCACCACGATCGTGGCGTCGAGCCCGTGCTGCTTCGCGGCGAGCAGCCCGTTCATGTCGTGGTACATGGCGATGTCGCCGATCACGAGCACGAGCGGACCGGCATTCGCCTCGCGGCCAGCGGCTGCCGCCCCCAGGGCGCTCGACACGACGCCGTCGATCCCGTTCGCCCCGCGGTTGGCCATCACGCGCAGCGCGCGCACGTCGCCGCGGGCGAAGGCGTCGAGGTCGCGCACCGGCATGCTGCTGCTCACGAAGAGCGTGCCGCCGGAGGGGATGCGCGCCGCCACCGCCGCCACCGCCGCCCCTTCGAACGGCTCACCCACCGAGGCGGCGTGCGACGCGAGCGCCCGGCGCGTGGCCGCGTCCACGGCGCGCCACGCCGGCAGCCACGCGGGATCGGCGCCCCCCGCGCCGGCCATTGATGCCGTCGCCGCCGAGCGCAGCGCATCGGCGAGCCACCGCGGGTCCGCGTGCACCATCTCCGCCGCGAGCAGCGCGGGATCTGGCCAGCGCGCCGCGTCCACCACCACGTGGCGCGCGCCGGCGTGTCGCTGCAGGTACTGGAGGAGCGGCTTCGAGGTGGGCAGCGCCCCGATGCGGAGCACCAGGTCGGGCGCGAGTGCGTCCACCGTGGCGCCGTCGCGCAGCGCCGGGTCGTAGGCGTCGATGATCGCCTCGCGCTCGTGCGTGCCCCATCGCAGCTGCGAGAGCGGGTCGGCGAGGAGCGGGGCACCGATCGCGCGCGCGAGTTCCGCGAGCGGCGCCGCGAGCGCGACGTCGGGCTGCGGGCCGCAGATGATCAGCGGGCGTTGCGCCGATCGCAGCGCCGAGGCGAGCCGGGCCACGACCTCCGCCGACGCGACCGGCGGGGCATCGTCCACCAGCACCCACGGTGCGCCACCGGGGCGACCGCGCCAGGCGAGGAGGTCGCCGGGATCGAGCGACGCGGGCGGCTCGACCGCCACCGGCACGAGCGGCTCGCGGAAGGGGAAGTTCAGGTGCACCGGGCCCGCGGGCGCGGCGGCGGCCGTCGCCACTGCGCGGCAGGCGAGCGCGCGCGCATGGCGCAGCAGCTCCGGCGTTGCCTCCGGCACCCCCACCTCCACGAACCACTTCACATGCGAGCCGAAGAGCCGGTTCTGGTCGATCGTCTGCGCGGCCCCCACGTCGCGGAGCTCCGGCGGCCGGTCGGCGGTGAGCACGAGGAGGGGGATGCCGGCGCTTCGCGCTTCCACGACCGCGGGGAGGAAGTTGGCCGCGGCGGTGCCCGAGGTGCAGAGCAGCGCCACCGGCGCTCCCAGCGTGCGTGCCATCCCCAGGGCGAAGAACCCCGCGCAGCGCTCGTCGAGGTGCATCCAGGTCCGAAGCGCCGGATGCCGCGCGATGGTGAGGGCGAGCGGCGTGGAGCGCGAGCCCGGGGCGATGCACACGTGCCGCACGCCGGAGCGCGCGAGCTCGTCGACGAAGGCGCCGACGGCCGCGAAGGCGGCGGCGTCGGGGGCGAGGGGAAGGGTCACCGCGGGGGGCGTCCCCCGCCCGCGGGGAGCTCCGCCGTCGCGGCCCGCTCCATCGCCCCCTGCATCGACCGCAGCTTCACCTCCGACTCCTCCAGCTCCGCCTGGGGCTCGGAATCGGCCACCACCCCGCACCCGGCGAAGAGCCAGGCCTCGTTCCCGCGCACCAGCCCGGAGCGCAGCGCCACCGCGAACTCACCCGCCTGGTCACCGACCCATCCCACGGGCGCCGCGTACCAGCCGCGGTCGAGCTGCTCGTGGTCGCGGATCCAGCGGAGCGCGTCGTCGCGCGGCTCGCCACCCACCGCGGGGGTGGGATGCAGCCGCGCCACCAGCTGGAGCAGGGTGTGCCCCTCGCGCAGCCGCGCCGACACGCCGGTGTGCAGGTGGTGCACGTTCGCGAGGGTGAGCAGCGACGGCTCCTGGAGCGCCCGCACGTCGTCGCACAGCTCCGCGAGCGCGGCGCAGAGCATGCGCCGCACCACCGCGTGCTCGGCGCGGTCCTTCGGGCTGGCCAGCAGCTCCGCCGCGAGCGCGTCGTCCTCGGCCGGGGTCGCGCCGCGCGGCGCCGAGCCCGCGAGGCTGCTGGCGCTCACGGCCCGCCCCTCGAGCCGCACGAGCCGCTCGGGACTGGCGCCGAGGAACACGCTCTCCCCGCGCCAGCAGCCGAAGAGGTGCGACTCCGGGTGCGCCGCCGCGAGGTGGCGGAGCGCGGCGAAGGGATCGAGGTCGCGCGCCGCCGCCGTGTGCACGGCCCGCGCGACCACCACCTTCTCGAGGGGTCCCTGCCGGATCGCCTGCACCGCGTCGCCCACGAGGGTGCGCCACTCCGACGCGGAGCGCAGCCCCTCGAAGCGGAGCTCCGCATCCATCGCGTCGGACGGCGTGCCGTTCCGCCCCTCGCGCGCGAGTCCCATCACGCGCCGCCGGGTGGCGCCGGTCTCGGCGGGCGCCGCGTCGCCGCGGTCATCGGGGGCGACGACGACGTTGGTGGTGATCCACGACTCCTCGCCCCGCACGGTGAGCAGGAAGCGGGGGAGCACCAGCAGCGCGTCCGGGAAGTCGCGCCAGTGCGACGCGCGCGGGCGGAGCGGGTCGAAGGAGAAGCCGCCCATCAACACCGGGCCCACCCCCGCGGGGAGCGTCGCGGGCGCCTGGACCACGGCGTCGCGCAGCAGCGCCGACCAGGCGGCGTCGGGCCCGGCAAAGCGGTCGGGACCGTCGGCCGGCTGCGCGGCGGCGGGCGTCGTCACCGCGCCGAGCACCACGGCCGCGCCGAGGCCCGCGAGGATGAACCGCTCGCGCGGGCGCGCCCAGTACATGAGCGCCTCCCCCGCCAGCTCGGCCATCGACCGGTCGAATTCCCCGGCGCGGAGCACTCCCTCGATGGCGCCGAGCGGGTCGAGGGCGCGGCCGGTCACCCGCTCGGTCCAGCTCGCGAGCACCCGCCGCCCGGTGGCGAGGGCGCGAGCGCGAGCCTCCTCCACCATCGAGGCGAAGGGGGGCGGGACGGGGGTTCCGGGATCGGGTGCGTGCTGCATCAGGCTGGTCGGGAGTGCGGCGAGCGCCGCCGGGCGCGCGCCCCGTGGATGATAATCATCCGGCGGGGGCGGGGCACGCCGGACTCAGCTCGCGGGCCCGCCCACCGGGGGCGTCGTTGGAAGCTGCCGAAGCTCGAGGGGGGGCAGGCCCACGATCTCATAGGTCGCGGAGGCGACCTCGAGCCCCGCCCCCTCCAGCGCCTCGAGGATGTCGCGGCTGATCGCGTCCTTGAGCCGCCGGACGCCGTGCTCGCGGCAGACGAAGCGCACGGTGAGCTCGAGCCAGTTGTCGGTGAGCCGGTAGTACACCGCGGGATCCAGCCCGGCCTCGCCCTTGAAGGTGAACCGGTCACGGAGCCGCTGGAGCGCCGGGGTGGCCTCCGCGACGACATCCGCGGTGTGCCGGCGGGCGGCATCGAGGAGGATCTCCTCCGCGCGCCGGCGGTCGGCGCCGTACTTCACCGGGAGGCGGATCTCCTCCCAGAGATACGGAAACTCGCGCGTGTAATTGTAGACCGGCGAGTCGAAGATCCGGTCGTTGGTGACGCGCACCAGGCGCCCGGTGTACTGGCGCGAGTGCACCCACACCGGGGGTTCGGCGCCCTGCACCGCGGGCGGCTCCCCCATCTCCATCACCGTGGTCTGCATGAAGCCGAGCGCCACCACGTCGCCGCGCACGCCCCCCATGGTGATGCGGTCCCCCACCGTGTACACCCGGCCGCGCAGCACGATCAGGTAGGCGGCGAAGGCGGTGACCACCCGCTGGAGGGCGATGGCCACGCCGGCCGCGAGGAGTCCGAGGAAGGATCCGAGGCGCGCGGGATCGTCGAACCAGATCGACGCGAGACCCAGCGAAAGGAGCAGGGCCGTGACGATCTGGGTGCCCTGCCGCGACCAGAAGGCCGCGCGTCCCTCCTGCACGTGCCCGAGGACGAGGCGCAGGACCAGCCGGAGCAGGTAGCTCGCGCCCATCAGGACCGCGACGAAGCCCAGGGTCAGGAGCACCTTGCGCCCCGTCGCGGGGTTGAAGCCGGCGAGGCGTACGCCAAAGACCTGGAGCCCCTGGAGCGCGGCGAACGACTGCATCGGCATGCCCGGGCTCACAGCACCGGGCGGGCCAGCCGCGCGAGGAGGCGGGCGAGCGCCGAGCCCCGGGGGAGGTGCGCTTCCAGTTCGCGGCGCGTGGTCACCCAGGTGCTCCGGGCCATCAGGTAGTAGAGGTCGACCAGCCCGGTGATCCCCTGAAAGCCCGAGGTCACCACGGTGGCCTCCCCGTCGGACATGAGTCCGCGCGGGTCTTCGTTCTGCGTGCCGACGGTGAAGTAGAAGCTCACCCGCTGGCGCTCGGCCGCGGGAAGCGACTGCTCGAAGGCGCGGAGGATCGCGTCGGCCTGGCGGGTGGCGGCGGTGTCGAGCGCCGGTTCCACGTACCCCAGCTGGTCGGCGAAGCGGGTCGTCTGTCGCGACTGCGTGGCGCGGGCCGACGCGAGCACCGCGTCCCACCCCGGGACGCGCAGCGCGGCGGCGATCGCGCCGGGGCGGGCGATGAGCTGCGTCTTCTGGTGCAGCTGCGGCTCGCGGGGCCGCTGGTCGCGCGCCAGGTCGGTGGCGTCGGACCCGTCGGTGGCCACGAGCGCCTCGGCGCGGTCGAGGACCGCCTTCGTCTGTGCGTCGAAGGGAAAGAGCTCGCGGAGCCAGGGGGCGCGGGCGAGCCCTTCCTGCACCTCACGCCGCCGCCCCGCCGCATCGGTGACCGGGGCGGTCGCAGTGAACAGGCCGACGCGGAGCTCACCGCCGGAGGCGCGCATCACCGGCGCCAGCTCGTGCGCACGCTCGACCAGTTGCAGCATCACGTCGTGCGCGAGCGCCATGAGGGGCGCCTGCGGGCTCGGCGCGTTCGGCACCGCGGGGGCGATCACGTGCACCCGCGCCCCCCGCGCCGCCGCGCCGGCGAGCATCGCCGCCCACTCGTGGCTGAGCCAGAGCGGGTCGGGGACGATCACCACGCTCCCGGGCTGCGCGAGGTCGTAGAGCGCGGCGCGCGCGACGGAGGCGTGCTTCGCGCCGAAGCCCACCTCGTTGTGCACCTGGAGCGCGCGTCCCTCGAACGCCTCGTGGCTCGCGCGACGCTCGGCCGCCGCCGTGCTCACCACCGCGCGCAGCGGCGGCGGGAGGTCGGCGTCGTCGAAGCCATGGCGCCGCAGGAGGCGACGCAGGGCATCGCGCGCCTCGAGGGTGGCCGGCCCGCGCAGGCGGTAGCCGCGATCCTCCCAGGTGGCGCTCGCGTAGTGCTCGCCGATGCCGATCCCCATGAGGAACATCGCGCCACGGTAGGGATCGGCCTCGGTGACGTCGTAGAGCACGATCTTGCGGTGATCGCGCATCACGTTGTCCGGGGTGAAGGGGATCCCGGGGATGATGTGGTGGCTGCGGAAGCTGAAGTCGGCGGGGAAGGTGATGTTGACGTGCACCTTCACCCGGCGGCGGATCCAGTCGCCGTCGCCGCGCGCTTCCGCCTGCAGCCGTCGCGACGCGGCAACGGCGTCGCGCAGCTCGCGCTGCCGCTCGCGCAGGTGGGCCTCGCGGGGTGCGTTGTCGCCGGGAAGCGCCACCGCCGCGTGCATCGGGTCCTCGAGGATGGTCATCCAGAGCCGGCCGCGGCGCGGCTCGTAGAAGTACTGGTCGAGGAAGATCATGTACGCGGGCAGCCGTCCCGTCGCGTCGTACTGGCGCACGGCCGCCGTCAGCGCGGGGAAGTAGGCGTCGGCCACCATCTCGTAGGCGAGGTTGTCCACCGTCCCCGTCTTCTCGCGCCGGCCGGTGAAGTCGTGCATCCAGAGTACGTGGTAGTCGCGCGCCGCGTAGATCGAGCGGGCGATCTCCAGGGGCAGGTCGGCGCTGCGCAGGTACGAGAGGGCGTTGCCGTCGGTGAAGGGGCGGCCCGCAAGTCGCGCGAGCAGGGAATCCACCTCCGCCTGCTCGTCGAATTCCTCCGGCTCGAGAGCGAGGGTGAGGGGGAGCCACACCGGCCGCGAGTCGCCGCGGCGCGCGCGCAGCTCGCGATGAATGCGCTCCACGACCTGGAGGGAGCGCTCGTGCACGGCGAGCACCGCCGGCTGCGCGGCGGGGGCGACGCCGGCGCTGTCGCGCACCCACGCGGCGAAGCGCTGCTGCGCACGCGCGGTGAGGCCGGAGATCCCGCCCGACTTCACGCGGCCGAAGAGCGAGTCGAAGGGAATGAGCACCTCGTCGAGGAGCACCGCGCGGGCGACGCGCGCCAGCGAGTCGGGCCGTGCGCGCGGGGTGACGCGGGCGGCAGGGCGCCCGGCGCCGGCCGCCGCGGCGAAGGCGCGGGCGAGCCCGCGGTGGTACTCGCGCAGGGCCGCATCCCAGGCCGCATTCCCGGAGGCCGCGGAAGCGACGAGGAGCTGCACGTCGGCCTCGTCGTCGAGGCTCGACCCGGCGCGCAGCACCGACGCGGCGCGATCCATCGCGGTCAGCGCCTCCAGGGCCGCGGGGGAGAGCGCGGCATCGCCTCCCCGCACCGCGCCGCCCGGCATGTGGACGTCGGTGCCGTTCGGCCGCGTGCGCCCCGCGAGCGGCTGGAGCAGCGGGAAGGAGACCCCGATCCCCACGGTGCGTCCGCGCGTCGGGAGCCAGTCCAGGCGAAGCGTGGACCCATGACCCAGCAGCCCTCCCCGCCGGACCGCGGTCTGGAAGGTGAGGAGCGCGTCGACACGCCCGAGTCCGCCGCGACCCAGGTTCCAGTCGGCGCCCACCCCCACGCCGAACATCGGGACGCGCGCGATGACGCGCGCCCCGCCGCCCGCGAACTGCCCGGCCGGCGCGCCGTACCCCTCGGCGGCGAGGGACAGGAGCCCACTCACCGGGTTGAGCAGCGGCCGTGCGATGCCGGCGACGAGCGCGGCACCCCCCGGCTCGTCGCGGGTGATCAGCGCCTGGGCGGTGGTGTACGGTTGCCACTGCGGAGGCTGGCCCACCGAGAACACCGGTTGTGGCCGCTCCTGGGCCGCGGCGGGGCCGGGGGCGACGACGCGCAGGGCGAGCACCGCCCCGGCGAGGAGGGGGAGGCCGCGGGAATGACGACTGGACATGCGCGGTCACTCGTCAAGGGCCGTACCGTCCGGTGCGACCGACGAACGAGCCCGGGCTTGACGTAAAGTGTTGCAACACGCAATCTCACCGGCATACCACCCATTGGAGGATGCGCCATGTGGTTGTTCCGTTCCGCGACTCCCCGGCAGGTCGACCTCGGGCTCCTCATCCTGCGCGTGGCGCTCGGCGTCGTGTTCATCGCGCACGGGAGCCAGAAGGTGTTCGTGATGGGGCTCGGCGGCGTGACCGCGGGGTTCACGCAGATGGGGGTGCCCATGCCGGCGATCACGGCGCCCCTCGTGGCGCTGGTGGAGCTGGGCGGGGGAATCGCGCTGGTCCTCGGTCTCCTCACGCGGCTCGCCGCTCTCGGCATCGCGGTCGACATGGTCGGGGCGATGGTGCTCGTGCACCTGAAGAACGGGTTCTTCCTCCCCACGGGGTACGAGTTCGTCCTGCTGCTCTGCCTGCTCGCGGTGACGCTCCTGGTGACGGGCGCGGGGCGATACTCGATCGACGCGCGCATCGGCGAGCGCACCCGGCAAGCGGACTGAGCGAATCAACGCGACGTGTGACGGGTATCACCTGACGTAAGCGGGTGGGCCGCGCCGGACAGTCGGTCGGCGGGGTCCGTCCGCAGGTGAACGGAGGTGACGTCCCATGAATCTTCGCACGTTCGCGCTCGTGCCGGCGCTGCTGTCCTTCCCCGTCGCGCTCGCGTCCGCCGGCGGGCTGTCCGGTTCGCCCGCGTCGATGGTGCGCCAGCATTCGGTGGCCCTGGCGGAGGACTACAGCTTCCTCCGCGACTCGGCGACGGTCGCGCACTACGTGGACGAGGGGCGCCTCGTGCACCTCACGGGCAACGCGGACTACCGCCTGGCGGAGGTGTCGTTCCCCTTCGCGCGGCCGGAGGTGGCGGCGTTCGTCGCGCACTTCGCGGCGCAGTACCACGAGGCGACCGGCACGCGGCTGGTGGTCACCAGCCTCACCCGCCCGCTCGCCGACCAGCCGGCGAATGCGCACCGGCTCTCCGTGCACCCGGCGGGGATGGCGGTGGACCTGCGCGTCCCCGCCACCGGTGCGCAGCGTGAGTGGCTGGAGGGCGCGCTGCTCGCGATGGAGAAGCAGGGGATGCTCGACGTGACGCGCGAGAAGCACCCGCCGCACTATCACGTGGCGGTGTTCCGCGAGGCGATCGGTCCCTGGCTCGCCGAGCGCGACTCGGTGGAGGCGGTCCAGCGCGCGGTCGCGGCGGCGGCGGCCGACGCCGCGCGTCGTGCCGACGCCGCGCGTCGTGCCGAGGCGCGCGTGATCGCCGCGAACTCCGCGTCGCTGGCCTCGGCGCACGAGAGCTGGCGCGGGATCCTGGAGCTGGCCGTGGCGCTCGCGATCATGGGCATCGGCGTGCCGGCGGCGCGCCTCGGGTTGAAGCGGTGGCGGGTGAGCTGAGCGCGGGGCTCGCTCCCCCCGGCGCCGGAACAGGTGCACTGACGATTGGAGCAGATCGAGCGGATCGAGCGGAAACGGCAACCCCAACCGGAATGGGGTTGCCGTTTCCGCTTCGTCCGCTCGAGCCGCTTCGTCGGTAGTTCGACTGTGCCGGCGCGAGGAGCCTTCAGCCCGTCGCGCCGCGCTCGCGCTCGAGCAGGGCGCGCTTGCGCTCGACGCCCCAGCGATAGCCGGCGAGGGCGCCGTCCTGGCGGATGACGCGGTGGCAGGGGACGAGGACGGCGAGGGCGTTCGCGGCGCAGGCCTGCGCGACGGCGCGCGAGGCGGAGGGCGCGCCGAGCTGCTGCGCGATGTCGGTGTAGGTGGCGGTGCGCCCCGCCGGGATGCGTCGCAGCGCCTCCCACACGCGCTTCTGGAACACCGTACCCGCAGGGTCGAGGGGGAGGGTGCGGGTGCTCACGTCCTCGGGCGACTCGAGCGCCCGCAGCGCGGCGCGCACCACCGCGTCGCTCGCGTCGCCCTCCAGGACCTCGGCGCGCGGGAATCGGCGCGCGAGGTCGTCGCGCAGCGCCTGCGCGTCGTCGCCGAGGAGGAGGGCGCGCACCCCCGCGGCGCTGCACGCGACCAGGGCGAGGCCGAGGGACGAGGGAGCGATCGTGACGCGGAGCGTTTCGCGCGGGGCGGGCATCGACGCGGGGACGAGGGCGGGAGGGGAGGCGTGACGGGGCGAGGCGACGCGGGTCATGACGGAACCTTGTGGATGGGGTGACGGGGGACAAGCTACCGCCGGGCCCGGGGGCAGAACTCGCCGTTTTCGGACAGCCCAACGCCCGCCCAGCCACACCCTGAACTGGTTGCGGGGGAACCACTTGGGTCGCCTGCCCCCATGTCCGAAAATGGCTGGCCGCCGAGCCGCGCTTGCCGTAGCTTCCCGCCATGACCAGCCCCGACCCCGCCGCCTTCTACAGCGCCTACGCGGCGCGCGACCCCCGCTTCGACGGCGTGTTCTACATCGGGGTGACCTCCACCAGGATCTACTGCCGGCCGGTGTGCACCGCGCGCACCCCGCGCGCCGCCAACTGCCGATTCTTCGACAGCGCGGCCGCCGCGGAGAAGGCGCACTTCCGCCCCTGCCTGCGCTGCCGTCCCGAGCTGGCGCCCGGCCACGCGCCCGTGGACGACGCCGGCCGCATCGCCGCCCTCGTCGCGCGACGCATCGACGAGGGGATGCTCGACGACGGCGCCGGCGTGGAGGAGATCGCCGCGCAGTTCGGGTGGAGCTCGCGCCAGATCCGCCGCATGATGCGGCGCTCGCTCGGCGTGTCGCCGATGGAGCTGGTGATGACGCGGCGGCTCCTGCTCGCCAAGCAGCTGCTCACCGAGACCACGCTGCCGGTCACCGAGGTGGCGTTCGCGAGCGGCTTCCGCAGCCTGCGTCGCTTCAATGATGCCTTCCTCTCGCGCTACGGCATGCCCCCCTCGCGCTTCCGGCGCGCCGCCGAGTCGGACGACCCCGCGGCGGCCACCCCCCGGGGAAGCTTCACCCTGCTGCTCTCGTATCGTCCCCCCTTCGACTGGGAAGGGCTGCTCGCCTTCCTCGCGGGCCGCGCGATGGCGGGGGTGGAGGCGGTGCAGGGGGGCGAATACCTGCGGGCCGTGCGCCTCGGCGCACACGAGGGATGGCTGCGGGTGCGGCACCTGCCGGCGAAGCGCGCGCTGGCGGTGGAGGTGGCGCACGGGCTCGCGCCGGTACTCCCCGCACTGCTCGGCCGGCTGCGGCACCTCTTCGACCTCGAGGCACGTCCCGACGTGATCGGTGCGCACCTGGCGGCGGATGCCATGATGGCCCCCCTCGTGGAGGCAGCGCCGGGGCTGCGGGTGCCCGGCGCCTTCGAGCCCTTCGAGCTGGCGGCGCGCGCGGTGCTCGGCCAGCAGGTGAGCGTGCGGGCGGCGACCACCCTCGCCGGGCGATTCGCCGAGGCCTTCGGCGAGCCCCTCGTCACTCCATTCGCGGGGATCTCGCGCACGAGCCCCGCCGCCAGTCGTATCGCGGCGGTGGGGGTGGATGCGATCGCGGCGCTGGGCATCGTGCGCGCGCGCGCGGCGACGATCGTGGCCATCGCCACGGAAATGGCGTCGGGGCGGCTGCGCCTGGAGCCCGGCGACGACCCGGCGCGGGTGATGGCCCAGCTCGTGGCGCTCCCCGGGATCGGCCCCTGGACCGCGCACTACATCGCGATGCGCGCGCTGCGATGGCCCGACGCCTTTCCCCGTGAGGACCTGGTGCTTCGCAAGGTGCTGGGCGGGATCACGCCGGCGCGGGCGGCGACGCGCGCGGAGGGCTGGGCGCCCTGGCGGAGCTACGCGACGCTGCACCTGTGGCGCGCGTCGAGCTCGTCACAGGGGGACGCCCGACAGAGCGATCCGCCGCCGGGCATAGATTGAACGCGAGGGCGCCCACGACCCGGGCGTCCCGCCACCCGATGGGGAGGAGTCGATCATGCCCACGATTCGCCGGACCGCGGCGCTCACCTGCGCGGCCATCCTTCCGCTGGTCCTGCTCACCGCCTGCGGCGGCGGGGACAAGCAGCCCGCTGGTGATACCGGTGCCGCCGCGCAGACCGCCGCTGCTCCAGCCGCCGCCCCCGAGGGGGCGCAGACGGGGGAGCAGATCTACCAGCGCTGCATGACCTGCCACCAGGCGAACGGCGCGGGCATCCCCGGCACGTACCCGCCGCTCGCCGGCTCGGAGTTCGCCACCGCTGCGAATCCCGCGGTGCCGATCCGCGTGGTGCTGCACGGGCTGCAGGGGCCGGTGACGGTGAAGGGGCAGCAGTTCAACGGCCTGATGCCGGCCTACGGGACCGGGATCGAGATGAGCGACGCGGAAGTCGCGGCCGTACTCACCTACGTCCGCAAGTCGTTCGGGAACACCGCGAGCGAGGTGACCGCCGACCAGGTGGCGAAGGAGCGCGCCGCGCCGCGCACCCAGACCGGCGCCGCGACCGCCGAGGAGCTGGCCGCGTTGATGAAGTGATCACGCGCCGGCTGCGAGTGGCAGCAGGATCGTGAAGGCACTGCCCTCGCCCGGGGTGCTGGCGACCACCAGGTCGCCTCCCATCCCCCGGGCGAGGTCGCGGCTGATGGCGAGCCCGAGCCCCGTTCCCTCGCGGGTCCGGGTGAGCTCACCGCGCACCTGGACGAAGGGCTCGAACACCTGCTCGAGCATGTCCGCCGGGATCCCGATGCCGGTGTCCCGCACGGTCAGCTGCGCGCAGCGGCCGGCGTCGCAGGTGGTGACCGCCGCCTCGGGCACCGGCGATGCCCCGTCGTGCGGCCCCGTCGCCACGATCTCGATGCGACCGCCGGGTTCGGTGAACTTGATCGCGTTCGAAAGGAGGTTCACCAGCACCTGGGCGAGCTTGTCGCGATCGGCATCCACCACCAGGGGGGGCTCGCCGCGTGTCGCGGGCAGCTCGACGCGGAAGTCCAGCTTCCGTCGCGCGAGCTGCGGTTCCACGAGGGGGAGCACGCTGTCCACGATCTCGGCGATGGTCACCGCCTCGACGTGGTACTCCAGCCGCCCGCCCTCCACCCGTGCGAAACTGAGCACGTCGTTGATGAGCCCCAGCAGGTGCTGCTGCGCGCGGAGCACCCGGTCGAGGGCGGTGCGTTGCCGCTGGGTGAGGGGCCCGTAGATCTCCTCGAGCACCAGGCCCACGTGCCCGGCGATCGCGTTGAGCGGGGTGCGCAGCTCATGGCTCATCGTCGCCAGGAACTGGCTCTTCGCCCGGTTGGCCTCGTCGGCGCGCCGCTGCGCGTCGCGCAGCGCCTGCACGTCGGTGTTGGTGCCGAACCAGCGGACGATGCGCCCCTCGCCGTCGCGAAGCGGGACCACACGGGTGAGGAAGGCGCGATGGCTCCCGTCCGCCCCGCGCAGGGGGAAGGTCATCTCGAAGGGGGCGCCGGTCTCGATCGACTCGCGCCAGCGCGCGACGACCGCGTCGACCATCGCCGGGTCGTGCACCGACTGCCACCCCCACCCTTCCATCTGCGCGGGGGTGGTGCCCGTGTACTCGTACCAGCGCTGGTTGTACCAGTCGATGTAGCCGTCGGCGCGGGCGGTCCAGGCGAGGGTGGGGATCGCGTCGGCGAGGGCGCGGTAGGTCGCTTCGCTCTCGCGCAGCGCGAGCGCCGCCTGCTCCGCCTCCTCCGTCCGCAGCATGAGCGCCTCGGTGGCCTGCTGGAGCTCCTCGTTCGAGGCCTCGAGCTCCATGGCGGTTTCCTGGAGGCGCTCGTAGGTGGCCTGCTGCTCGGTGACGTCGCGGAGCACCACGGCCCACCCCGCGATGCCCCCCGTCATCCGCGACGCGCGCAGCTCGCCACGCCCGGGCTGGCCGCTGGCGCGGCGGAAGTGCACGCTCACGGGCTCGTCGCGACTGGCGCGCTGGAGGAGCAGCGTGTCGTCGGCCTCGTGGCGATCGAGCCCGAGCAGCTCCGGCAGCCGAGCCCCCGTCATCGGGCGCCCGGGCCCGCCGAATGCCTCGTCGGCGGCCGCATTCGCGGAGAGCACGCGGCCCATGTCGTCCACCGAGAACACCGGGTCGGGGAGGACGCGCAGCAGCCCCGCGAGGTACGCATCGGAGATGAGGGCGCGCTCCGCGCGCTGCGGCGACGCCGTGAGCCGCTCGTGCTCCATCCGCTCGCGGGTGCGATGATAGCGCCGCCGCTGGCGGGTGACGCCGGTGGCGCGTTCGGCCAGCGCGGCGCTCACCTCGGCGGGGCTGGCAATCCACACCTCGCCCAGCCCCGGCGCATAGAGAAGGGCCTTCCGGGCGGCCTGCACCTCCGAGGGACGGGCCACCACGACGACCTGCAGGCTCGGGTCGAGCGCGTGGATGCGGCGGGCGAGCGTGACGAATCGCGGGTGGTCGGCCTCGAGCAGGACGCAGCCGGCGCCGGCGAGCGCACCCTCCGCGGCCCCGTTCGCGAGCGTGGCGGCGGGGAGGGCTCGTGCCCGGAGGCCGGTGGCCCACCCGGGAAGGGGGCGGTCGTCGGCCTCCACCACCACGGTGTCGAGCCCCGACGTGCCAGGGGGCACCGCGACCCGGTGATCGCCGCGCACCTCCCGCCGCCCGTCGTCGCCCCGCCCCGCGCGCTGCTGGTCGGCCATCGCGCTCAGAGCAGGGGCAGGTTGAGCAGCACCCGGCCGATCCACGTCTTGAGCATGTCGGTGGTGGGCGCCATCACGTGGCTCGCGCGGGCGTCGCGCAGCACCCGCGCCAGGCGGCTGTTGTCGCGATAGGCCGACCCCCCGCCGAGCGTCATCGCCTCGTTGGCGACGAAGACGGCCGCTTCCCCCGCCACCGCCTTCGACGCGAGGATGGCGGCCAGCGCGTCGCCGGAGCCGCTGTCACCGAGCCGGGCCGCCTCCAGCACCAGCCGCCGTGCCGACTCGACGCGCATCCACAGCTCGCCCAGCCGGTGTGCGACGAGGGGCTGGGCGCCGAGCAGCTCGCCGGAGTGCGCGTAGCGGCGCGTGCCCACGTGCGCCCGCGCCTCGTCGAACGCGGCCTGCGCCACGCCGACGTAGGTCCCCGCCATCGCCATGAGGAAGTACGGCGCCACGACCTCGAAGACGTACCAGAGCTGGTCCCCCACCTCCCCGAGGAGGTTCATCGTGGGGACCTGGACATCCTCCAGCCGCATCGTCCGCGAGTCGTTGGATCGCATCCCGAAGCCCGTCCAGGCATCGAGGAAGGTGATCCCGGGGAGGTCGCGATCCACGAGCACGCAGTTGAACTGCCCCTCGTCCCCCTCCCCGGAGAGCGGGGCGGTGGAGAGCACGTACGAGTCGGCGTGGCTGCCGTTGGTGACGAAGCTCTTCGTGCCGCTCACCCGGAAACCCTCCGCCGTGCGGAGGATCGCGGTCTCCGGGTAGAAGAAGTAGGCGCCGCTTCCGGGCTCGCTGAGCGCGAGCGTGGTGATGTGCTTCCCGCGGGCGATGGGGTCGAGGTAGCGATCGCGCTGCGCCGGGGTGGCCTTGGCGGCGATCACCGCGGTGCCCACGCAGTGCATCGCGAAGCAGAGCCCCGCCGACGCGCTCTCCCGGGCGATCGTCTCGGCGACGGCCACCAGCCCCTGCATCCCGGCCTCGATCCCCCCCACCGATCGCGGCGCGGTGAGCCCGAGCAGCCCCGCGTCGGCGAGCGCCTGCATCGTCTCCGCGGGCCAGCGCGCCGCGACGTCGTCGTCCGAGGCATGGCGGGCCGTGACGTTCTGCGCCACGTCGTTGGCCCGCGCGACGAGGCTGGACAGGTATTCGGGAAACTCGGGCATGGCGTGGGATCAGGGAACGGTGCGGCGGGCCGTCCTGGCCGGCGCAGCACGAAGCGCTAACGCAAGGAGAACTCCACGGCACGTCGCGCGCCGGGGCTGGGCCCGCCACCCCCTGCCTTCGGGGCGCGATTCCGATATCCTGCACGGATGCTCCAACTACCCATCGCCGCGCTCGTCCTGCAGCTCGTCGCGGCGCAGCAGCCCGCTCCCTCCCCGCAGCCGGTCCACAACGGGCGCGCGGGGCAGGTCACCGTGCCCGCCGTCCGCCTCGACGCCACCGTCACGGTGGATGGCGTGCTCGACGAACCCGCCTGGTCGCGCGCCGCGCTCCTCACCGGATTCTCCCTGTACGCGCCGGTGGACCAGCGCCCCGCCCCCGATTCCACGGAAGTCCGCGTCTGGTATTCGACGGAGGCGCTGTACGTCGGGGTCCGGGCCTTCGAGCCGCATGGGGAGGTGCGCGCGACGCTCGCCGACCGCGACAAGGTGGGCAGCGACGACAACGTCGAGATCCACCTCGACACCTTCGATGACCGCAAGCGGGCGATCGTGCTGATCGTGAACCCCCTCGGGGTGCAGGCCGACGGGACGAAGAACGAGGCCGGGGGGTTCATCCCCGGCGCGAACGTGGGCCCGGGGCAGACCGACCTGAGCGCCGACTTCGTGTGGCAGTCGCGCGGGCGACTGGTGCCCGGGGGCTACGAGGTGGAGATGCGCATTCCCTTCTCGTCGCTCCGGTATCCCGGGACGGACGTGCAGCAGTGGGGTTTCCAGGTCGTGCGGAAGGTGCAGCACAGCGGCTACGAGCAGACGTGGACGCCGGCGCGCAAGGCATCGGCGTCGTTCATCGCGCAGGCCGGCCGGCTCACCGGGCTCACCGCGATGCACCACGGCCAGGTGGTGGAGCTCAACCCCGAGCTGACGAGCACCACCCTCGGCGCGCCCTGCTGCGACACCAGCGGCGACGGATGGGATTACCGCAGCCGGGCGCGGCTCGGGGGGAACGTGCGCTGGGCGCTCGGGAGCAACTTCGTGCTGAACGGCACGGTGCGCCCCGATTTCTCGCAGGTGGAAGCCGACGCCACCCAGGTGGCGGCGGACCAGCGCTTCGCCCTGTTCTACCCGGAGCGCCGCCCCTTCTTCGTCGAGGGGAGCGACCAGTTCAACGTGCCCAACACCCTGGTCTACACCCGGCGCATCGTGCAGCCGGAGGCGGCGGCGAAGGTCACGGGCACGATCGGCCGCAGCGAGGTGGCGCTCCTCTCGGCGGTCGACGACCGCGCGACCACCCGCGACGGATCGCGCCCGCTGGTGAACATCATGCGGCTCAGCCGCAGCGTGGGGGAGCAGAGCACCCTCGGGATGCTGTACAGCGGCCGCACGAGCGGCGCGCGGAACAACCACGTGGCCGGGGCCGACGCCCGGCTCGTCTTCGGGCGGCTCTACTTCGCGCAGTTCCAGGCGGTGGGCAGCGTCACGCGGGAGGACGGCACGTCGCGCACGGCGCCGATGTGGGAGGCGGTGGTCGACCGGACCGGGCGGCGCTTCGGCTTCCACTACAACCTGACCGGGATCGGCAACGGCTTCGAGACCGACAACGGCTTCGTGCCGCGCACCGGGTTCGTGCAGCCGAACGTGTCGAACCGCTTCACCGTCTACGGGAAGCCGGGCGGGGTGTTCGAGCGGTACAACGTGTTCTCCACCGTGACCGGCATCTGGCGCTACGACGACTTCTTCGCCGGGAAGAGCGTGCTGGAGAACCGGATGAGCTTCAACAACCAGTTCACCTTCCGCGGGGGATGGAACGTGAACGTGAATCCCTCGCTCTCGAGCTACGCCTTCGACCCGGCGGCGTACGCGCGCACCTGGCGCCCGGGGCTGGCGGGCGGGCCGCCGGCGGCCTTCGTCCCGCCGGGGCGCACCTCCACCCTCGTGAGCGGCTTCAGCGTGTCGACGCCGCAGTTCCCGCGCGGCTCGGCGTCGGCGGGGGCGAGCGTGGGCAACGACGTGGACTTCCTCGAGGCCTCGCGCGTGCGGCGGCGGGACTACAACGCGACGCTCGTGCTCCGCCCGAGCGACCGGCTGCGGGCGGAGGCGCGCTACGTGAGCACGAGCTTCACCCGGCGCAGCGACGGGGGGGAGGTGCTGGCGACGCGCATCCCCCGGCTCAAGGTGGAGTACCAGATCGCGCGCCCGGTGTTCGTGCGCGTGGTGTCGCAGTACGAGTCCACCCGGCGGGGGGCGCTCCGCGACTGGCGCACCGGCGAGGTGCTGCTCACCGGCCCCGATGCGGCGAGCGCCGTGCCCACGGTGGCGCGGAGCGCGAACGGGCTGCGCACCGACTGGCTCTTCTCCTACCGTCCCTCCCCCGGCGCGGTGTTCTTCGCCGGCTACGGCAACACCCTGGCCGAGCCGGGGGCCCTCGCCTTCCGCGACCTGCGCCGGGTGAACGACGCCTTCTTCGTGAAGGTGAGCTACGTCTTCTCAACGACCATGAAGTGAAAGGGGCGCATGAAGGGCATCGCTCCCGGGGTGCACGGAGTTTCGTGCGCCACGACGAGCGATGCGCTTCATGCGCCCTTCTCACTTCATGGCAGTTGCGCCGTTCATCCGATGGGATCCGCTCGAGCCGCTCCCATCGGCCGTTCGATCGGGCCGCGTCACGGATCGTCGCGCCGGGGCATGCGCGAACTGCCGATGAAGCGGATGCAACGGATCGAGCGGGAACTGCTCAGCGACCATGAAGCGAACGGGGCGCATGAAGGGCATCGCTCCTCGCGTGCACGGAGCTCCGTGCGCCACGACGAGCGATGTGCTTCATGCGCCCGTTTCGCTTCATGTCAGTTCACTTGTTGCTGAGCGAATGGACGTACTGCGCCACCGCCTCGAGCTGCGGGTCCACGAGCGGCGAGCCGCCGTAGGGGGGCATGGTGGCGGGACTCTTCTTCGCCTTCGGGACGCCGGCCTTCACCAGCGCCCTGATGAACGCGACGCTCCCGTCGCCGTGCAGCCACACCGTGTCGGTGAGGTCGGGGCCGAGTCCCGGGATCCCCTTCGCGTTGGCGCCGTGGCAGGTGAAGCAGAGGCCGTGGGCCGCGACGCCCTTGAAGATCTTCTCGCCGAGCAGCAGCGTGGCCTTCGACACCGTGTCCCGGGCGCCGGCCGGCGTCACGGGTGGCGCCACGGCGGGCGCCTGCGCCTGTCGGGTGGACGGAAGGAGCACCAGCGCGAGCGCGATCGCCGCGCTGGCGAGCGACGCCGGCCAGCGTCGCCCGCTCGTCCGTGCAGCTTGCGTGGTCATCTGTCCTCCTCGGTCCGATCGGTCCGGCGATTCAGAACGCCACCGTCACCCCGGTGACGAGGCGCGCCTGCTCGCGCTCGACGTCCCATGCGCCCTCCCCCATCACGCGTACATTGCGCCGCATGAGGAAGTGCAGCCCCACGCCGCCCGCCTGGTAGCGGCGCAGGAAGCCCGGCGCCCGGTCCTGCTCGCCGAGCCGCAGCGACACCACCGGCGCGCTCGCGTCGATCCAGTTCCAGAGCCCCGTCACCACCCAGCGCCCCGCCTGTCCCTGCGGGAAGAAGAGCAGCTCCGCCATCGCCGCGTCCACCGTGGTCTCCGTCGGCGAGGTCGCGCCGCCGGGGCAGGGAGCCGCCGGGCTGCACGCGCCGAGGAAGGGATCGTCGTCCCAGCGGCGCAGGTACTGGAAATTCAGCTCCATCCGCTCGCCCAGGGCCAGCGTGGCATCGGGGCCGAGTACGCGGATGTCGCTCGACGCACCCTCGGCGCGCTCCCGCCCCAGGTAGCCGAAGCCGCCGATGCGCACCGGTCCCGCATCCTGCGAGATTCGGAGCGCCACGTTCTTGAAGCCGTCGGTGTCGAACTGCCGCTGCGCGTTCGCGACGTTGAGCCCCGACCCGTTCACCACCTCGAGGGCGAGGTCGGTCCCCTCGCGCGGGGACCAGAGCGCCATCAGCCCGCGGTCGTAGGTGAGGTCGGCCCGCACGTCACCCACGCGCACGCGATACGGCTGGTAGTCCTCGAAGGGGAGGCGCAGCTCGCGCTTGAACACCGGGTCCGACACCTGGAACTGCCCGGCGATCACGCTCAGGTTCGACCCCGCGAGGTCGGTGAACTGGAGGTAGGCATCCTCGAGCCCCGCCACTTCCCCGCGCTCGTTGGCGAGGAAGTACATGTAGTAGCTGACTTTCTCCCCGATCTGCCCGCCGCTCAGCAGCTTCACCACCCAGGGGAGCTGCTGGTCGGCGATCGGCTGCCCCGCGTCGCGCCGCGACAGCGCCGAGAGGTAGCCGTCGAAGCGGATCGCGAGAGGGAGGGTGGCGTTGAGCCGGAGCAGCGAGTCGCCGGTGGCGATCGTGTCGCGCGGCTCCTCGCCGGGGGCGAAACGGAAGCCGTTGGCGGCGAAGCGCTCGCCGAAGGCGTTCAGCCGCGGGATGGGCGCGTGGCACATCGCGCAGCTCACGTGATACTTGCGCGCGAACGCGGGGATCGCGGCGGCGGGGGCGGCGGAGCCGGCGAGCAGCAGGCCGGCGAGCAGGCCGGGGACCAACGGACGCATCTCTTCCTCCGGAATCGTGCTCCCCGAAGATGCGGACCTGTGCTGTGACGACGCAGTAGGCGTGAACCCGATCAGGCTATCCCGTGGAAGCTCCATGGTGCAGCTTCCCACCGTCACCGTCCCGGAGCACCGATGATCGCCAGCGACGACAGCCAACCCGGCCTGGCCCCCTCGCAGCCGGCCGCCGAGCGGCTGCGGCAGCAGCTCGCCTTCGTGCGCGAGGTGGACCGGCTCAAGGGGGTGCTGCGGCGCACCGCGCTCGGCGACCGCTCGCGCCGCGAGAACAGCGCGGAGCACTCGTGGCACCTCGCGGTGATGGCGCTCGCGCTCGCGGAGCATGCGCCGCCCGGCACCGACGTGGGGCATGCCGTGGAGCTGCTCGTGGTGCACGACCTGGTCGAGATCGACGCGGGCGACACCTTCGCCTTCGACGTGGCGGGATACGCCGACAAGGAAGCGCGGGAGCAGGCGGCGGCCTCGCGCATCTTCGGCCTGCTCCCCCCGGACGTCGCCGCGCGGTTCCGTGCCTGGTGGGACGAGTTCGAGGCGGGGGCGACGCCGGAGGCCCGCTTCGCCAACGCGCTGGACCGCTTCCAGGCGCTGGTGCAGAACGACGCCGCCGGCGACGGGGGGACCTGGCGCGAGCACGGCATCTCGCGCGAGGCGGTGCTGCGGCGCATGGCGCCGATCCGCGACGGGGCGCCGGGGTTGTGGCCGGTGGTGATGGACGCGGTGGACCGGGCCACCGCCTCCGGTCACGTCATCGCGGAAGCGCCGGTGAAGTGAGCGCGCCCGCGCCGGCGGAGCGCCGGCCGAGGTAGATCGCGTGGTGCGCCCCCTTCCCGCCATGGGCGCGGGTGGCGATCTCCTCGACCTCGAGCCCCGCGCGCCGCATCGCGCGCGCGAAGGCGGGATCGAGCGTGGCCGACCAGTAGGCGACGCGCCCTCCCGGGCGGAGGGCGGCGATCGCCGCGCGGATTCCCGCGTCGTCGTACAGCGCCGCATTCGCGGCGGTGGTGAGCGCCTCCGCGCCATTGTCCACGTCGAGCATGATCGCGTCGTATCCCTCCGCCGGCGCGGCGAGCAGCGCGGCGACGTCGCCATGCACCAGCCGCACCCGCGCGTCGCGCAGCGCCTCGGTGGAGATCGCGAGGTCCGGATCGGCGTTCCACCGGATCACCGACTCCACCAGCTCCGCCACCACGACGTCGGCCCCCGGGGGCAGCAGGCGCAGCGCGGCCCGGAGGGTGAAGCCGAGCCCGAGCCCCCCGATCAGCACGCGCGGCGCCGGTACGTCCGTGAGCGGGGCGCACGCGACCTCGGCCAGCAGGTCCTCCGACTGGTGGCGGCGCGTGGACATCAGCTCCAGGCCGTTCACGTGGATCAGGTAGGCCCCGTCGTGCCGGAAAAGCACCAGCCGCGTGCCGTCGGGAGCGGTCGCCTCGTCGAGGCGCTCGAAGCGCTTCATCCCCGAATTCTAGCGCGCCCGCGTCGCGGCCTGCCGGCGGACGCTAGCTTGGGAGCATGAGCGGCGAACGTTATCCGATGCCCGCGGCCCGGCACCGCATCGAGCAGGTGATCGAGCGGAGTCGCTTCATCTGCACGCTCGTCCCCGCGCGCACCGCCGCCGAGGCGCAGGCGTTCGTGAAGGAAATGAACGCGGAGTTCCCCGATGCCACGCACAACTGCTGGGCGTACGTGGTGGGCCCCCCGGGGAGCACCGGGCAGGTGGGGATGAGCGACGATGGGGAGCCCCACGGCACCGCGGGGCGGCCGATGCTCACCGTGCTCCTCCACTCGGGCGTGGGCGACGTGGCGGCGGTGGTCACGCGCTACTACGGCGGCACCAAGCTCGGCACGGGCGGGCTCGTGAAGGCGTATGGCGGCGCGGTGCAGGAGGCGCTGGCGACGCTGCCGCGGGTGGAGCGGGTGGAGTTCGCGACGGTGACGATCGACGTGGCGTACCCCGCGGTCTCCGCGCTGCAGCAGCTCTGGCCGGTGCACGAGGTGCAGGTGGTGGGGGAGGACTATGGCGCGTCGGCGCGGTTCACGGTGCGGGTGCCGGAGGGGAACCTGGCGGCGCTCCGCGCGGCGGTGATGGATGCGACGCGGGGGCAGGCGGGGTTCGCGACGGGCGAGTGACGGACGTGCCCCAAGCCAACGAAGGACCTGGCCACGAGCGCAGAGGCCAGGTCCTTCGCTTCGCCCAGGACGACGGCGGGTTACGGAATCCGCAGCGCCTGCCCCGGCACGATGGTATCGTCGTCGAGGTCGTTGGCTTCCGCGATGGCTTCCACGGAGCGGTCGTGGCGGCGGGCGATCTCCCAGAGGGTGTCGCCCTCGCGCACGGTGTAGGTCGCGGCCCCCGCCGCGGTCGCGGTGGCGCCGGCGTCGCGCTTCCGCTCCGCCACGTACGCCTTGTACGGGGAGGGGAAGACGGCCACGTGGAAGTGCGGGGGGTGGAACTCCTCGGTCGCCTCGATCACCCCGGCCTGCTCCAGGTCGACCAGCACCTGGCGCAGCCAGTCGCGGCAGCCGGCGTCGTCGGGCTTGCGCAGGTCCACCGCGATCCCGGTGGGGTGCACCGAGTGCGCGGTGCTGTTCGAGGGCTGCCGGCTCCGCGGGCGCACCGCGCTGGTCACCACAAGGCGCTCGCCGCAGGCGGCGTGGTATTGCCCGGCGAGCCGCTGCACGAAGGTCCGCGTGGCCTGCCGCACGTAAGGGAAGTCCACGTCGTGGAGGCGCAGCGTGGAATCGGCGCGGAGGCGCACGAGCTGTCCCGAGGCGACCGACCTCCGGACCCTGGCGCTGGTGCTGAGGAAGGGGAGGCGCTCCGAGCGGGCGTGGCGGTACATGCGCTCGATGCTGGAGCGCGAGCCGCGGAGCGACTGGGCGTGGGCCGTTCCTGCCGCGAGGAGGGACAGGCAGGCGGCGCCCGTGACGAGGCGAGCGAGGAAGGAAGGCGGCATGTGCGTGGGGCAGCTGCGCGCGGGCGCGCGGGTGACGCAGGGGCGACGCGCGAGGCCGGGGTGAGGTTACATCGCCACCGCAGTCATCCTGAGGCGCAGCCGAAGGATCCGGCTCTGGCGGGCCGCCGCCAGGTCCTTCGCTCCGCTCAGGATGACTGCGTAGCTTTCGCGCATGACATTGATCGGACTGCGCGACGTGAGCATCGCCTTCGGGGGCGCACCCATCCTCGACCACGCGAACTTCGCGCTCGAGGCGGGGGAGCGCGCCTGCCTCCTGGGGCGCAACGGCGCGGGGAAGAGCACCCTCATGCGGATCCTCGACGGCACGATGGTGCCGCAGGAGGGCGAAGTGGTTCGCGCCACTGGCGTGACGGTGGCGCACCTGGAACAGGAAGTCCCCGAGGCGATGGCGGGCACGGTCTACGACGTCGTCGCCGGCGGGCTCGGCGAGATGGGTACCCTCCTCGCGCGCTACCACGACGCGAGCCACCGGGTGAGCGTCGACGCGAGCGACGCGGCGCTGCGTGAGCTGGACCGGCTGCACCAGGCGCTCGACCGCGCCGGGGCGTGGGAGACGCAGTCGCGGGTCGAGACGGTGCTCGAGCACCTGGGGCTCGAGGCCGATGCCCCCTTCGCCGCCGCCTCCGGGGGACGCAAGCGCCAGGCGCTGCTCGCGCGTGCCCTCGTGGGCGCCCCCGACGTGCTCCTCCTCGACGAGCCCACGAACCACCTGGACGTGGAGGCGATCGAGTGGATGGAGCGCTTCCTCGTGGATCGCGGGACGACCCTCCTCTTCGTGACGCACGACCGCGCCTTCCTCCGCCGCGTCGCTACCCGCATCGTGGAGCTCGACCGCGGGAAGCTGGTGAGCTGGGGCGCCGGCTACGACGACTACCTCGTGCTGAAGGACGCGGCGCTCCAGGCGGAGGCGCGCGAGTGGGAGGAGTTCGACAAGCGGCTGGCGAAGGAGGAGGTGTGGATCCGCACCGGGATCCAGGCGCGCCGCACCCGCAACGAGGGGCGGGTGCGCGCGCTCGAGGCGCTGCGCGTGGAGCGCGCCGCCCGGCGCGAGCGCGTGGGGAGCGCCACCCTCCAGGCGCAGGAGGGGGAGCGTTCCGGCCGCCTCGTGATCGAGGCGCGCGGCCTCACCTTCGCCCGCGGCGAGCGGGTGATCGTGCGCGACGCCGACGTGACGATCATGCGCGGCGACCGCGTGGGGATCATCGGCCCCAACGGTTCCGGGAAGACGACCCTGCTGCGCCTCCTCCTCGGCGAGCTCGCCCCCGCCGCCGGCACGGTGCGTCACGGCACCAACCTGGAAGTCGGCTACTTCGACCAGCTCCGCGAGCAGCTCGAGCCGGAGCGATCGGTGTTCGACAGCGTCGCCGACGGCGCGGAGTTCGTGGTGGTGAATGGCGCCCGGCAGCACGTGAACGGCTACCTCCAGAACTTCCTCTTCCCTCCCGACCGGGTGCGCACTCCCGTGCGCGCGCTGTCCGGGGGGGAGCGGAATCGCCTCCTCCTGGCGCGGCTCTTCACCCGCACCTTCAACGTGCTCGTGCTCGACGAGCCCACGAACGACCTCGACATGGAAACCCTCGACCTGCTCGAGGAGCTCCTGCTCGAGTTCAGCGGCACGCTGCTGCTCGTGAGCCACGACCGCGACTTCCTCGACAGCGTGGTGACGAGCACCCTGGTGATGGAGCCCGACGGCCGGGTGGGAGAGTACGCGGGGGGCTACTCCGACTGGGTCCGCCAGCGGCAGCCGGTGCCGGCGGCCCCCGCGCCGGGGAAGGGCGACGCGAAGCCCGCGTCGCCGCCGGCGAAGACCCCCACGCCGAAGGGAGCGAAGCCACGGAAGCTCACCTTCAAGGAAGGGCAGGAGCTCGCCGTCCTACCCGACCGGATCGATGCGCTGGAGCGCGAGCGCGAGGCGCTGTACGCGTCGCTCGCCGATCCCGCCTTCCTCCGCGACGGCGCGGCCGTGGTGGCGGCGCGGGCACGGCTCGGAGAGCTCGACCTGGAGATCGCGACGCTCACCGCGCGGTGGGAAGAGCTGGAGACGATCGCGGCGGGCTGAAGTCGTCCTGAGGCGAAGCCGAAGGACGTGGCCCCGGCGGCCGATCATCGAGGGCCGTGAAGTCGTCCTGAGGCGAAGCCGAAGGACCTGGCCCCGGCGCCGAGGATCAGGGGCTCTTCGCTCCCCCGGGGGTGACGCCCCCAGCGCTTGCGAGGTTATTTAACCCGGATAATATTCAGCAGACAATATTTAACCCGGATAGAATAATGGACCGCAAGCAGCTCACCCGCGAATACAAGGAATCCGCTCGCCCCATGGGGGTTTATCGTGTGCGGAACCTGCACACCGGCGCGTCGCTCGTGGGCCGGTCGGTGGACCTGCCTGCCGTGCTCAACCGGGAACGGGCCCAGCTCAAGCTCAACGCGCACCGCAACACGGCGCTCCAGCGGGACTGGAACACGCTCGGCCCCGACGCCTTCGCCTTCGAGGTGCTTGACACGATCACGAGGCCCGCGGACCAGCCGGATCACGACCCCGCCGATGACCTGAAGGTGCTCGAGGCGCTCTGGCTCGACCGGCTCCGCCCCTGGGAGGGCGGCGGGTACATGAAGGCCCCGCGGGCGTCGTCTCCGGCCGCCGGGGGCTGACGCCAGGAGGGCTGCATGGCACTCCCGACGATGTGTGGTGTAACTTCATGTGTGCACCCACGCTTTCCCGCGCGGGCGCCCTGTCACGCATGCATCGCGCGAGGAATGAGATGAAGGTCGAGATCTATTCGGATGTGGCCTGCCCCTGGTGCTACATCGGCAAGGCACGGTTCGAGCGGGCCCTCGGCGCCTTTGCCGGCGCGGCGGGGGTGGACGTGGTGTTCCGCCCGTACCAGCTCGACCCTGCGACCCCCCGCGCGGCGGTACCGATGTTCCAGTACCTGGAGCAGCGGTTCGGCCCCGGCGCCGGTGGCATGGTGGCGCGGGTGGCCGACACCGCGCGGCAGGAAGGGCTCACCATGGACTTCGAGCATGGCCTGGCCGCGAACACCTTCGACGCGCACCGCCTGATGTGGCTCGCGGAGCGCGAGCATGGCGCCGACGTGCAGCGCGCGCTCGGCGAGCGCCTCTTCCGGGCGCATTTCGCCGAGGGCCGCGACATCGGCGACGCGGAGGCGCTCGCGGAGCTCGCGGCCGCGGCCGGGATGGACGCGTCGCGCGCGCGTGCCTTCCTCGGGACCGACGAGGGCACCGACGAGGTGCGCCGCCAGGTCGCCGAGGCGCAGGAGATGGGGATCACCGCGGTGCCCACCTTCGTGTTCGATGACCGCTATGCGGTGCAGGGGGCGCAGCCCACCTCGGCCTTCCTCCAGGTGCTCGAGCAGGTGGCCGCGGAAGCGCAGGCCACCGGCGCGGAGGCCGCGCCCGACGCCGCCGCGAGCTGCGCCAACGGCGCCTGCGAGGCCTGACCGCTTGGTCCCCTTCTCGATCCTCGACCTCGCCCCGATCGTCGCCGGCGGTGGGGCCGCCGACGCCTTCCGTCATTCGCTCGACCTCGCGCAGCACGCCGAGCGCTGGGGATACCGGCGCTTCTGGCTCGCCGAGCACCATGGGATGACCGGGGTGGCGAGCGCCGCGACGTCGGTGCTCATCGGCCACGTCGCGGGAGGCACGACGACGATCCGCGTGGGCGCGGGCGGGATCATGCTTCCCAACCACTCGCCGCTGGTGATCGCCGAGCAGTTCGGCACGCTCGCGACGCTGTATCCAGGCCGGATCGACCTGGGGGTGGGACGCGCGCCGGGATCCGATCCGGCGGTGTCGCGCGCGCTCCGGCGCGATCCCGCGGCGGCGGAGGCCTTTCCGCATGACGTGATCGAGCTGCTCGAGCTGTTCGAGCCCGCGCAGCCGGGGCAGGTGGTGCAGGCGGTGCCCGGTGCGGGGGTGGAGGTGCCGGTGTGGATCCTGGGGTCGAGCCTCTTCGGCGCGCAGCTCGCCGCGATGCTCGGGCTCCCCTTCGCCTTCGCGTCGCACTTCGCCCCGCGGATGATGATGCAGGCGATCCAGGTGTATCGCTCGGGGTTCCGGCCCTCCTCGCGCCTCGCGGCGCCCTACGTGATGCTCGGCGTCAACGTGATCGCGGCGGACACCGACGCGGAGGCGCGGCGGCTCTTCACTTCGCTGCAGCAGGCGTTCGTGAACCTTCGATCGGGGCGCCCCGGGCCGCTCCCGCCACCTGTGGACGACCTGGAGGAGCGCCTCTCCCCGGCCGACCGGCTCACCCTGGGGGAGATGCTGGCCTGCTCCGTGGTCGGCTCCCCCGACGCGGTGCGCCAGGGGCTCACGGAGTTCGTGGCGCGCACGGGGGCGGACGAGCTGATGATCGCGTCGCAGGTGTTCGACCACGGGGCGCGGCTGCGCTCGTTCGAGATCGCGGCAGCGGCGAGGGGGTGACCGGGGTCGGACGGCGGTGCTGGCGTTGACGGCCCAAAGCGAACGGCGGGGCGGGGGCCTCGGCCTTCGGGCGTCGGGCCTCGGCCTCGGAATCGGAAGCGAGCGGCGCGCGAGGGCGCGCGCGCTCGATCGCCCCGGCGGATAACCTCACGAGGTCTGCGCGCTAAAGGGCGGCGCAGCCGCCCAAGCGCGCTTCCGATCCCGGAGCCGAGGGCCGAGCGCCGAGAGCCGGGAGCCCCAGCCGGGGGTTGGGGTTATTCGTATTCGCCTGCTCGTCCGCGCAGCTTCTTCCCGCACCGCGGGCAGTGCAGCGCGTCGCCGTGCTCGGCGAGGGCGTAGTCGAAGTCGCGGCCGCAGGTGCAAGTGGTCTCGAGCGACTCGTGCCCGCACACCAGGCAGTACATGTCCTCGGGATCGTAGGCGCGGAAGCGCGCGCACACGGTGCAGCGTTTCGTGACGCGGGCGGCCGCACTCATCGCCGGTCGCGCAGCCACTGCTTCGGGTCCACCGCCGGCCCGCCGTGGCGGATCTCGAAGTGCAGGTGCGGCCCGAGGTCGGGGTCCGACACGCCGACCGTCCCCAGCGCCTGCCCCTTCGCCACGGTGCTCCCCTTCGCCACGTCGATCCGGCCGAGCGAGCCGTAGATCGAGTAGTCGCCGCCGCCGTGCTCCACGATCACGGTGAGCCCGTAGGTGCCGAAGCGCGCCGCCTCGATCACGCGGCCCCCCGCCACGGCGCGCACCGGCGTGCCGGCGGCGGCGGAGATCCCCAGCCCGTTCCAGCGGACCATGGTGTTGTTCGCCTTCTGGGCCTTCCCGAAGTCGTAGAGGAAGGCGCCCTCCACCGGCCAGTCGAGGCGGCCCACGTCGCTCGTGCGGATGCTGCTCGGCGACGCGGGCGCGCGCGAGCCCGTCGTGGCGCGCCGCCGGTCGGCGGCCGCCATCGCGTCGGCGATCAGGCGCGACATCCGCTGCTCGTCGTTGCGCAGCTCGCGGATGCGCGCGGCGGTGCGCGCGGCCTGCTTCTTCGTGTCGGTGAGCGCGGCGCGCCGCTGGCGCTCGAGCTCCGCCAGGCGGAGTTGCTCCCGCGCCTGGTCGGCGCGGTTGTCCTCGAGGGTGCGCTGGAGGCGCACAAGCACCCCCTGCTGCACCGCGATCTCGTCGCGGAGCTTCTCCACCCGTCGCACCATGGCGCGGTCGTGGCGGGCGAGCTGGTGGAGGTACTTGTAGCGCGCGATCAGCGCCCCGAACGACTGCGCGGAGAGCATGGCGGCCACGTCGAACATGGGACCGCGCTTGTAGATCTCGGTGAGGCGGCGTTGCAGGGCGCCCTTCTTCCCGTCGAGCTCCGCCTCGGCGGCGCGCACGCGGGCGTTCGCGCTGTCCACCTCCTCCACGATCGACGCGAGCTGCGCGTCGAGGGCGCGCACCACCTTCGCCGTGGCCTCGGCCTGGCGATCGATGTTGCCCACCTCCTCGGAGAGGGCGTGCACGCTCCCCTGGAGGGTCTGCGCCTGCCGCTCGAGCTCCGCGCGCTCGCGGCGCAGGCGGTCGAGCTCCTCCTGCTGCTGGCGGACGCGGTCCTGGGCGTGGAGGGCGGCGGGGGCGGCGAGGGCGAGGAAGAGCGCCGTTGCCGTCATCCTGAGGCGCAGCCGAAGGACCTGGCCCGTGCGCACCGGGGCCGGATCCTTCGCTTCGCTCAGGATGACTGCGCCGGCGCTCCGCTTGACGGCGGCCCTGATCATACCCGCCGCAGGTGGCGCCCCACGGACACCATGCTGCCGAGCAGCCCGATCACGGCGCCGAAGGCCAGCCCCACGAAGGCGAGGCGCGCGTCGAAGTACACCGTCTGGAAGTGCAGGTACTGCTCGATCGCCTGCGTCGCCACCCAGGTGAGGGCGAGGGCGAGCGCGCCGCCGAGGACCCCCTTGAGGAACCCCTCGATGAGGAAGGGGCGGCGGATGAAGCCGTCCGTCGCCCCCACCAGGCGCATGATGGCGATCTCGCGGCTGCGCACGAGCACCGCGGTGCGGATCGTGGCGCCGATGATGATCACCGCCACGAGGGCGAAGGCAAGCCCGAGGAGCACGCCAGTGGCGCCGGCGATGTTCCGGATGCGGTGCAGCTGCGCGATCCAGTCCTCACCGTAGCGCACGTCGTCCACGAACTCGAGGGCCTCCATCTGGCCGGCGATGCGCTTCACCGTTTCCGGATCGCGGAAGCCCGGCTTGAGCTTCACGTCGATCGACGCGGGGAGCATCGTCCCCTCGAACACGTCCTGGAACTCCCCCAGCTCCTGTCGCGCCTTCTCCAGCGCCTGCTCGGGGGTGATCACCACCGCGCTCGCGACCTCGGGGTAGTGGCTCGCCGTGTTGGCGGCGGTCACCACGGCCTCCAGCGGGGTGCCGTCCACGATGAAGGCGCGGATCTCCACCCGCTCCTCCACCTTTTCCAGCGCCTGGCGGATGTTGAGCGCGACCAGGCCGAAGAGGCCGAAGGCGAAGAGGGAGAAGCCGATGGTGGTGATGCTCAGGACGCTCATGAGGGGGGAGCGCCGGAAGGCCACGACCGCCTCGCGCAGGGAGAGGCGCATCAGGCCACCTCCGCCGCGGGCGACCCCGGCGTCTCGCCGGCCATCGGGGAGCCGCCCGGCCCCGCGGGCGCCGCGACGGGGGCCTCGGGGGCATCGGGGAACTCGGCCGCGGAATCATAGACGAGCTGGCCGCCGTGCAGCTCCACCGTGCGGTACCCCGCGCGGCGCACCAGCTCGAGGTCGTGCGTGGCCATGACCACCGCCGTGCCCGACGCGTTGATGTCGCGCAGGAGCTGGAAGATCCCGCGCGTGGCGCGCTCGTCGAGGTTGCCGGTGGGCTCGTCGGCCACGAGGACGAAGGGATCGTTCACGAGGGCGCGCGCGATGGCCACCCGCTGCTGCTCCCCGCCGGACAGCTCGCGGGGGTAGGAGCCCCCCTTGCCGGCGAGCCCCACCTGGCCCAGCGCCCGCGCCACCCTGGGGGCGATCTGGCCGGCGGGGGTGCCGATCACCTCGAGGGCGAAGGCCACGTTCTGCTCGGCGGTGCGGTCCTCGAGGAGGCGGAAGTCCTGGAAGATGATCCCCATCTTCCGGCGCAGCTTCGCCACGTCGTTGCGCGTGGCCTCCAGCGAGCTCGTCCCGCCGATCCGGACCTCGCCCGAGCTCGGCCGCTCGTCGAGGTAGATCATCTTGAGCAGGGTGCTCTTTCCCGCACCGCTGGGCCCGGTAAGGAAGACGAACTCCCGCCGGCCGATGTGCAGGTTCACGTCCTTCAGGGCGCTGGTGCCCCTGGCGTAGTCCTTCGAGACGTTCGTGAAGCGGATCATGGCGCTAGGGAGACGCGCCAGCCTCCTCTCCGTCACCCTCGGAGCCGTCGTCGAGCAGCCGCCAGTTCGTGCTCACCGTGATCGTGTCCACCAGTGCCTTGAGCAGCCCGATGAGGATGGGGCCCAGCAGGATGCCGGCAAGGCCGAAGGTGTACACGCCGGTCACCAGCCCCACGAACATCCAGTAGAAGTTCAGCACCCGGGAGCGGTCGGCCGCGAGCTTGGGACGCAGGTAGTTCGAGATGAAGAGGGTGTTCACCACGAAGCCGGTGATCGCGAGCAGGAGGGCCCCGATCGCGTTGTCGCGGAAGACGAGCAGCCAGGCGGCCACCGGGAGGTACACGCTCCAGGAGCCCACGATCGGGAAGAACCCCACCACGAACGACAGCACCGACAGCACCCCCGCGAGGGGCACGCCGAAGATCACGAACATCACCAGCAGCAGGAGCGACTTGGTGGTCTGCGTGACCAGCGTGGAGTAGATCGCGCCGGAGAGCACGCCGCGCACGTTCGTCTCGAGCGCCCCCACCAGCTGGTCGTAGCGCGGCGGGACCTTGCTGCGCACGTAGGTCGCGAGCTGCCGCCCGTCGACGAAGACGTAGAAGGCGGTGAAGAGGAAGATCGTGGCCGCCACGGTGAACGACGCGAGCGCGGCGCGCACGGTGAGCGGGATGCGCGCGCCGTAGCGGCTGGCCTCGAGCACCGCGCGCCGCACGAAGTCGCCGGTGTTCGCCGCCTGCATGAAGGGGAGCCGCCGTAGCGACAGGTCGATCTTCGCCGCGATCTCCTGCTGGTGCGTCCCCACGTAGGCGGCGACGTCGGCCAGCTCCCAGTAGCTGTAGGCGAGGATCCCCAGGACCGGGACGATGAGGAAGAGCAGGGTGAGGATCGCCGCCAGCGACGTGGAGCGGATGCGCCGCGTCACCCATTCGTGCACGGGGCGCATGTAGTAGGCGATCACTACGCCGAGGATGGCGGCGATGATCACCGAGCGGACCATCCAGATGAACAGCGCGAGCACCACGAACGAGAGCATCGTGGTGAGCAGGATGCGGCGCAGCTCGGGGAGGGTCAGGTCCACCACGCGGTGGTTGAACCGTCGCTCGGCGCGCCGGCGTTCGCGCCGGACCGGGTCTTCCATGGGCGCCGCGGAGTGCAAGTCGCAGTCCAGCCCGTTTGACATCCGTTCCCTACCTCGTCCGGCCGAGCTGTCGAGGGGGGCTCGTCGCCCCGGGTTCTTCCCGCCGGACAGACGGGGTGATGATGAGGGGGAACGGGCTGAAAGGGCTGATCGCTCCGCATGGCGCGTGAGTTCCTGGCGCCGGCCGGAGGGGTTGGAAAAGAGCAATACCTGCGAAAACAACGAAAGGAGCCGCGCGCCATTCACTTGACGGAGCGCGTGTGGCAATTCCTTTTTTCTCGTTTTCGCCCTTTTCTAACCCGTATGGCCGGCGCGATGCCCCTCCGCGCCACGCGGGGCGGTCAGCCCTTTCAGCCCGTTCCCCCTCATCATCCCCCGTCTGACCGGCGCGACGAAGCCGGCGAAAGAACCGGGTCAGGCGAAGGACGACTTCCGGCCCCGGTCGTCGAGGTCGGGCTTCACGATGCGCACCAGCTCGGAGGGGGAGGCGCCGGCCACGTCGCGGAGCACCACGTCGCCGCGGCGGGCGCCGGGATCGACGTAGATCACCGCCAGCTCGTGCCGCCGCGGCCCGTAGACCCAGGCCAGCTCCCCGTCCACGAGGAGCCGCTGCTGGGCGTCCTCGGGGTGCATCCAGACCGCCGGGCCCCGCTCCTCGTCCCCCTTCCGGGTCGCCAGCAGCTCGGCCACGCGGAGCACCCGGTTCCGGGCGTCCACCGGCCCGGGAGGACGCTTCCCCCCCGGCGCCTCAGGCATGGTACTGCGGCTGCACCGGCGCGTAGCCGGAGGGGGTGCGGATGACGAGGCGCAGCCGGTGCAGGGTGCCCAGGGCGTGGCGGGCGTCGTCCTGCGGCATGCCCAGCAGGTCGGCGAGCTCCGGCGCGGTCAGGTGCCCGCGGCGCACCACCAGCTCCCAGGCGGCACGCTCCTCGTCGGCGAGGACGCCGTGCGGCCGGAGCCCCACCTCGTCCTCGATGAGCAGGGCGAGCCCGTGGCGCTCGAGGACCGCCTCGATGGCGTCCAGGTGCTCCTCGGAGACCCCCCGGAAGATGAAGTAGTCGTCGCGCGGGGGCGCCTCCTCCTCGCAGTACAGCAGGAGGAGCTTGGCCACGACTTCGTCGGCGCAGGAGAAGTCGATCATGCGCACGTGGGAGAAGTCGATCACCGCCAGCGACCGCTCGTCGTTCGCCCGGCCGGCGCAGAGGAGCGCCTCGATCTGCCGGCGCACCGCCGCCCCGGTGGGGCGCGTGACGAGGTTCGAGTACAGGTCGCAGGCGACCGTCGTGCGGAGCACCGTGCTCACGTCGATGTGCTGCATCATCGCGCGTTCGTCGCTCCCAGCTTCTCGGGGATCGTCACCAGCACCTGCGCCCCGGGGAAGGGCGCGAGCTTCTCCTGCAGCGGCACGTCGTCGTCCCAGTCGGGGGCCAGCGGGGAGATCCGCGCCGTGCCGCTCCGGATCGACAGCTTGCCGTTCCAGCGACCAAGATAACGCTTCGTGCCCGCGATGCCCTGCCCGCGCCCGCGGTCGCGGAAGCGGCTCACCCCGCGCAGCACCGACTCCTCCAGCGCCGCCGCGTCGTCCCAGCGGTCGTCCATCACCCGCCCGGGGGTGCTCTCCAGCGACCGGCGGAAGCCGATCCCCGCGTCGCACACCGCGATCTGCACCACCTTCCGCCCCAGGCGCTTCTTCCAGTTGTAGGCCTGCACCATCACCCAGCCGCCCGTCTGGGCGTGCTCGACGATGTTCTGGCAGGTCTCGGAGAGGGCCATCGCGAACCCCACCGTGGACTTCGCGTCGAGGTGCAGCTCGTTGCAGAGGATCTGCGACGCCTTCTGCTGCACCCGGCCCACCACGTCGTGCACGTCCTCGCTCTTCACGATCGGGGCGATCTCGAGCAACACGTTGGAGTCGCCGCTCGGCCGCTTCGGGTAGTGCCCGTGCAGGTCGTACAGCGCCTCCGCGTGGCGGAAGAAGCCGGCGCGCGACCAGTACGACGCCGTCTCCTCGCTCTCCGGCACCGCGAAGTCGGGGCGCACCGCGCGCGACTGCGCCACGCACAGCATCGCGGTCAGCGCGTACGGCGACGCCCAGCGCGCGTGGCGCGCGTCGAGCAGCACCTTCGCGTCCGGCGCGACCGGGGCGAGCTGGTCCAGCACCTGCTCGAACGTCTGCTCGTCGAGCGTGGGCGGGAGCTGGATGACGGTGGTCACGGGCGGGAGAGCTCTCCGCGGAGGTGGTTGGCGAGTCCGGAGGCGCCGCGGTGTTCCACGTTGCGGCGGGCGGCACGGTGGGCGGCGCGCAACGCGTCCTCCAACATATCACCGGCGAGCAGCCTCGCGAAACAGGTCGCTCCCCACACGTCGCCACACCCGGTGGGGTCGGTGTCGCGCGCAGTGGACAGCTCGGCGGGGAGGAGCGCGGTCCGGATCGCGCCGAGGGGGGAACGCCCCCCGCACGGGCCGGTGGCCAGCCCGCCGCGCGGGGGGAGGTCGGTGATCGCGCCGAAGCCCGGCGCTGCGAAGTACACCGCCCCCTTCTTCCCCAGCGTCACCATCAGGCACGACACGCCGGCGGCCATCGCCGTCGCGGCCAGGCTCATCCCGTCCGGAGCCATCGTCGCCAGCTCGTCCTCGTTCACCTGGAGGAAGTCGGCGCAGGCGCACCATCCGGCCACGTCGGGGAGGGGGCGCGGGACGCGCATCCCGTCCGGCTGCACCGCCATCACCAGCATGTGCAGGTCGCAGTAGATCGGCCCCGCGAAGTGCGCGCGCAGCGCCTGGAAGGTGGGGAGGTCCAGCTCCCACCCGCTCAGGAAGTTCACGTAGAGCGCGTCGAGCCGGGCCTCGTCGATCACCGGCTGGAGCGCCGCCCAGGTCCACCCCGGGATGTGTCCCTGCAGGCACTCGGTGCGGCGCTCGTCGTCGGTGTAGCGCAGCACGACGCGATTGTTCGGGTGGGGCACCTCGAGCGGCGCGGCGTCGGGGGCCGCGCGACGCAGGCCGTGCACGTACTCCCGCGCGCGTGCTGCCAGGTCGAAGCCGACCTTCGCGATGGGAACGATCTCCCAGTCGTCCCCCAGCGCCGCGTCGAGCCCCGAGAGGGAGTAGGTGATCCCCCCCCACTCCTCCACCGGGAGGGCGCGGGGATCGCGGCCGTGGATCACGTCCCAGACGAAGGTGCCGATGACGCCGATTCGCTTCTTCATGGGGAACGGCGGATCGTGGGAATTGATCGGCGTCTGGCGGGTGGTAGCGGAGCGGGGCGACTGGCGGCTGGCAGCGGAGCGGGGCGTCTGGCGACTGGCGACTGGCGACTGGCGAAGCTCCTCGCGCCGGGGCCGCGGCGGCTGGTGATCTCGCCATTCCCCAGTCGCCAGTCGCCAGACGCCCCGCTCCGCCTCCAACCGCCCGACGCCAAGCCGTTCAGACTCCCCCCATGTGCTGCGCCTTGAACGTCGCCACCGCCCCCACCACCCCCGCCGTCCCCGGCAGCTCGGCGGGGACGATGCGGCAGGCCTCCACCGCGGGACGGAAGGCGCGGCGCCGCACCTCGGCGCGCAGGGGGACGAACAGCGCATCGCCCGCCGCCGTCACCCCCCCCGCCACCACCACCGTGTCGGGATTGAGGGTGTTGAGCAGGTTCGCGAGCCCCGCGCCCAGGTAGCGCGCCGTGTCGCGCACGATCTCGTGCGCCACCGCATCCCCCTGCGCCGCGGCGTCGTACACCGTCTGCGCGGTGATCCGGTCGAGCTCCCCGTGCACCATCGCCGGGAGCATCGACGCCGACTCCTCGCGCACCAGCACCTCCCGCGCGCGGGTGGCGATCGCCGGGCCCGACGCGTACGCCTCCAGGCAGCCGTAGTTCCCGCACTTGCAGAGGCGCCCGTTCAGCTCGATGGTCGTGTGGCCGATCTCCCCCGCCACGTCCGAGGCGCCGTGGAAGAGCTGCCCGTCGGTGATGATCCCCCCCCCGATCCCGGTGCCGATCGTCATCCCGATCACCGTCCGCCCCCCCTTGGCCGCGCCCTGCCACCACTCGCCCACCGTCGCGCAGTTCGCGTCGTTGTCGAGGGTCACCGGCAGCTTGAGGCGCGACGACACGAGGTCGCGGAGGGGGAGGTTGCTCCAGCCCAGGTTCGGGGCCACGACCACGATCCCCTTCTCGCGATCCAGGGGCCCCGGGGCGCCCACGCCGATGCCGATGAAGTCGCGCCGGCTCGCCTCGGTCTCGGCGATCGTGTCGAGGATCACCCCTTCGATCGCGCCGATGATCCGCTCCACCACCGCGTCGGACCCCTGCTCGGCGTTCGTCGCCACCGATCGCATGGCGAGGTGCCGGGTGCCGTCCTCGGAGAGGGCCCCGGCCATGATCTTGGTGCCGCCGAGGTCCACTCCCACGATGTAGCGGGGACGATGCTCGTTCTGCTCGGACATGGGAGAAAGCGGGTCAGTGGGAAGCGAGGAGTGCGTCGAGCTGCGCCGCGACCGCGGCGGGGCCGAGCTCGCGCATGCAGCGCCAGTGGCCCAGGGGACAGACGCGCGGCCCATGCCGGTCGCAGGGGCGGCAGGGGAGGGCGGGATGCTCGATTATAGCGCGCCGGGGGGCGAGGGGGCCAAACCCGAAGGCCGGCACGGTGGGGCCGAAGATGGCCACCGTGGGGGTCCCCATCGCGGAGGCGAGGTGGAGGGGGGAGGAATCGTTGGTGACGAGGGCGGCGGCCCGGCCGATGAGCTCCGCCGAGGCGAGCAGGGGGAGCCGCCCGGTGGCGTCGAGCACGGGGCACTCCACCGCGGCGGCGATCGCGCGGGCGGCATCGCCATCCGCCGCCCCCCCCACGATCACGATCGGCGCCTTTCGCGCGACCTCCCGCGCCAGCTCGGCGTAGAAGGGCCACCGCTTCGTCGCCCACACGCTCCCCGGGGCGAGGGCGACGAAGGGGCGGCCGGCGAGGGGGGAGGCGTGGAGGAGCTGGTCCACGAGCGAGCGCTCCGCAACGCCCGGGTAGAGCCGGGGGCGGATCGCCTCCTCCGACGGGGGCAGGGCCCCGTCGGGCATCCCCAGCGCCCAGAGTCGCTCCGCGTGGTGCGCGCGATCGCGGTAGGCGACGGTGCGGGTGCAGAGGCGCCGCCCCGCGGAGCTGTCGAAGCCCACCCGCTCGCCGATCCCGGCGAGCGCGGCCAGCCCCGCGCTGCGCATCGACCCCTGCGCGAGGTAGGCGACGTCGGCCTCGCGGTCGCGGAGCCGCTTCGCCATGCGCCAGGTGCCGCGCACCCCGCGCATGGTGCGCCGCTTGTCGAAGACGAGCACCTCGCGCACCGCGGGGTGGTTGGCGAGGAGGGGGGCGCTCGCCGGGGTGGCCACCACGTCCACCGGGCCCCGCGTCGCCAGCTCGGCGAGCAGCGGGGTGGTGAGGACCATGTCCCCCAGGAACGACGTCTGGATGACCACGGAAACGGTCATTCGATGTCGTCGTCCTGAGCGCAGCGAAGGACCTGGCTCCGGTGCAGCGTGGCCAGATCCTTCGCTCCGCTCAGGATGACTTCCTGTTCGCCCAGGATGCCCGCCGTCATTCCACTTGAAGAACCGCCAGGAAGGCCTCCTGCGGAATCTCCACGGAGCCCACCTGCTTCATGCGCTTCTTCCCCTCCTTCTGCTTCTCCAGGAGCTTGCGCTTCCGGGAGATGTCGCCGCCGTAGCACTTCGCGAGCACGTCCTTGCGCAGCGCCTTCACGCTCGAGCGCGCGATCACCTTGTTCCCGATCGCCGCCTGGATCGCCACCTCGAAGAGCTGGCGCGGGATCAGCTCCTTCAGCTTGTCGGCGATCTTCCGCCCCCACTCGTACGCCTTGTCACGGTGGATGATCACGCTGAAGGCGTCGATCGGGTCCCCGTTGATCAGCATGTCGAGCTTCACCAGCGGGCTCGCGCGGTACTCGAGCATCTCGTAGTCGAGCGAGGCGTAGCCGCGGCTGATCGTCTTCAGCTTGTCGAAGAAGTCGAGGATGATCTCGCCGAGGGGGAATTCCCAGTCGAACTCGACGCGCTGCGTGTCGAGGTACGTCATGTTCCTGTACACGCCGCGCCGCTCGGTGCCGAGGGTCATGATCGGCCCGATGTACTCCGCCGGCGCCATGATGCGCGCCTTGACGTACGGCTCCTCGATGCGGTCGATCTCCCCCGGGTCCGGAAGGCGCGAGGGCGACTCGAGCAGCTCCATGCGGCCGTCCGCGTGGTACACGTGGTACTCCACGTTCGGCACGGTGGTGACGAGGTCCAGGTCGAACTCGCGCTCGAGCCGTTCCTGCACCACGTCCATGTGCAGCAGGCCGAGGAAGCCGCAGCGGAAGCCGAAGCCGAGGGCGGTCGAGGTCTCCGGCGCGTAGTTCAGCGAGGCGTCGTTGAGCTGGAGCTTCTCGAGGGCGTCGCGGAGCGTCTCGTACTGCTGGGTGTCGGTGGGGTAGAGCCCCGCGAACACCATCGAGTGCACGTCCTGGTAGCCGGGCAGCGGCTCGGTCGCCGGATTGGCCGCGTCGAGAATCGTGTCGCCGGCCTTGGTCTCCCGCACGGTGCGCACGCTGGCGACGACGTAGCCCACCTCGCCCGGCCCGAGCTCGTCGACCTGCACCGGGGTGGGGGTGCGGAAGCCGACCTCGCTCACCTCGTAGTCGAGCCCCGTGCCCGCGGCGAACTTCACGCGCATCCCCGGCTTGAGGGTGCCGTCCACCACGCGGATGCTCGGGATCGCGCCGCGGTACTTGTCGTAGTACGAGTCGAAGATCAGCGCGCGCAGCGGCCCGTCCGGGTCGCCCTGCGGCGGGGGGACCTTCTGCACGATCGCCTCGAGCAGGTCGTCGATCCCGATCCCGGCCTTGGCGCTCACGAGCAGGATCTCGTCGGGGTCCACGCCGATGAGGTCGTGCACTTCCTGCTTGCGCCGCTCCGGCTCCGCCCCCGGCAGGTCGATCTTGTTGAGGACGGGGATGATCTCGAGCCCGGCGTCGAGCGCCAGGAAGAGGTTGGAGAGGGTCTGGGCCTGGATCCCCTGCGAGGCGTCGACCACGAGGATGGCCCCCTCGCAGGCGGCGAGGGAGCGCGAGACCTCGTAGGTGAAGTCCACGTGCCCCGGCGTGTCGATCAGGTTGAGCTCGTAGAGCTGCCCGTTCCGCGCGTGGTGCGTCATGCGCACCGCGTTGAGCTTGATGGTGATCCCGCGCTCACGCTCGAGGTCGAGGGTGTCGAGGACCTGCTCCTTCATCTCGCGCTTCTGCAGGGTGCCCGTCTGCTCGATGAGCCGGTCGGCCAGGGTGGACTTCCCGTGGTCGATGTGGGCGACGATGCAGAAGTTGCGGATGTGGTCGAGCTTCACGGACTTCCCTGGGATCGGCGGACGGCGGAAAAGCTTGCAGCCATTCAATATAACGGAGGTCGGGCGGGGG
>DASWVQ010000090.1:0-28172 GCA_036401195.1 Gemmatimonadaceae bacterium | reverse complement strand
GGGCCCTTGCGTCCCTCCCGCGTGCTCGCGGTGACCACCTGCAGCTTCATCGCATCCTCTGTATTGTTCGGCATGACTCGGATCGCCTTCCTGGGAACGGGGCTGCTCGGCGCCGCCCTCGCCGAAGCCGCCGCGAAGCGCGGCGGCAGCTCGATCACCGCCTGGAACCGCACCGCGACCAAGGCCCAGGCGCTGGCGCCCTTCGGGATCACCGCGGCCCCGACGCCGGCCGAGGCCGTGCGCGGTGCCCGGCGCGTGCATCTCGTCCTCAAGGACGATGCCGTGGTCGAGGAGGTGCTCGAGGCGGCGCGCCCGGGGCTCGACCCCGAGGCCGTCATCGTGGACCACTCCACGACGCAGCCGGCCCGCACCGCCGAGCGCGCGCGTCGCCTCAACGCCCAGGGGGTGCACTACCTCCACTGCCCGGTGTTCATCGGCCCCGCGGCCGCGCGCGCCGGCCAGGGGACGATCCTCGCCTGCGGCCCGCGCCCCCTCTTCGACCAGGTGAAGGACGACCTCGCGCGCATGGCGGCGCGACTCGAGTACTTCGGCGAGCGCCCCGACCTGGCCGCGACCTACAAGCTGATCGGCAACGCCCTCTTCCTGGGGCTCGCCGGGCTCACCGCCGACACCTTCGCCATCGCGGCGGGCGCCGGCGTCGCCCCCGCCGAGGCGCTGAAGATTTTGGACTTCTTCAACCCCGCCTCGGTGATCGCCGGCCGGGGACGCGCGATGCTCGACGGCGACTTTACCCCCAGCTTCGAGCTCGCCATGGCCCGCAAGGACGTGCGCCTCATGATCGAGACCGCGGCCGGGCGTCCCCTCGCGGTGCTCCCCGCCCTCGCCGCGCGCATGGACGCCGTGATCGCCGACGGGCACGGCGCCGACGACGTCGCGGTGATCGGCCGGCAGGACCCGGAGTGAGGACCGCGAACGGTGATGACTGACTCGGGGCGGTCCATCCAGCAGCGGTTGCTCGCGCTCGCGCGGGACGCGCACGCCGCGGGACATCACGAGGCCGCCTACCACGCCCTCGCCGCCTCGCTGCACGCGGCGGAGGACGCCCGCGACCTGGCGGTGATCGCGGAGGTGGTGCGGGAGGCCTCGACGCAGCTGGCCTGGCTCGACACGCACCTCCCCGAGCACCGGAGCTCCACGCGCAGCGCCGAGGCGCGTGGCCATCCCGCGGCGTACGAGATGCTGGTCCGCCAGGCGAAGCGCTGGACCGAGTCGGCGGGGAAGCCGCCGGGGAGCCTTTCCCCCGGCACCGGGGTATGATCGCTCTCGCCGGCGGCCCGCGTCCGCCGCTTGCCGGAATGGAAACCGTTCCGTACTCTGCCCCGTCCTGTCCCGCATGCCCGCCATGACCCGCGCCGTCCGCCTGGCCACCCTCCTGCTCCTGCTCTCGGGGATGCGCGCCCTCGCGGCCCAGCATCCCGCCGACGTCCGCTTCATGCAGGGGATGATCGGCCATCATGCGCAGGCGCTGGAGATGACCGCGCTGCTCCCCGCCCGCACGGCCCGGCCGGAGCTGCGGATGCTCGCCGAGCGCATCGACGTGTCGCAGCGCGACGAGATCGCGATGATGCGTGCCTGGCTCGAACGGCATCACCAGCCCGTGCCGGACTCCGGGGCGCACGCCGGCCATGCCATGGCGCACGGGATGAAGCATGACGCGGCGACGCCGATGCCCCACGCCATGCCGGGAATGCTCAACGCCGCCGAATTCGACACGCTGCGCGCCGCCCGCGGCCCCGCCTTCGATCGCCACTTCCTCCGCTACATGATCCGGCATCACGAGGGGGCGCTCACGATGGTGAAGGAGCTGCTCGCCCAGCCCGGCGCGGGACAGGACTCCGAGGTGTACCGCTTCGCCTCCGACGTGGACACCGACCAGCGCGCGGAGATCGCGCGCATGCACGCCCTCCTCGAGCGTTACGCCCCGGGTAGCCCCCGGGGCAACGGCAGCACCCGCAACACCCACGGCACCCGCAGCACCACCACCCTCCCCACACCCACGCACGACCACCCATGATCCACTCCGCACGTCACCTGCGGCCGCTGCTCCTGGCCGCTGCCATCGCCGTCCCGGCCGCCGGCGCCGCCGCACAATCGGCCGACCCGCGCGTGGGCCTCAAGGCCGGCTGGCTCGATGCTGGCCAGGCCAGCCGCCACATGACGCTGGTCGGCCACGCCGACCGCCCCGCGGGCTTCGTGGACCCGGCGAACCCCGGCGACTTCTCGCTCATCAACAGCGACCTCGCCTTCAGCGGCAACTACGTCTTCCAGGGTGGCTATCACGGCTTCCAGGTGTGGGACGTGTCGAATCCCGCCCAGCCCACCCTGCGGACCTCGTTCGTGTGCCCGGGCGGGCAGGGGGACCTCTCGATCCTCGGGAACCTCCTCTTCATGTCCGTCGAGGAGAACAGCGGTCGCGTCGACTGCGGCACGCAGGGGGTGAAGGACACGGTGAGCGCCGAGCGCTTCCGCGGCGTGCGCATCTTCGACATCAGCGACCTCGATCACCCGAAGCAGGTGGCGGCGGTCCAGACCTGCCGGGGCTCGCACACGCACACGCTCGTTCCCGACCCGAAGGACAAGACGCACATCTACGTGTACGTCTCCGGCACCGGCCCGGTGCGCTCGCCGAACGAGCTCGCCGGCTGCTCCCTTGGCGGTGAGGACGACCCGAACTCGTCGCTCTTCCGCATCGAGGTGATCCACGTGCTGCTCGATCACCCGGAGCAGGCGAAGGTGATCGCCACGCCGCGCATCTTCGCCGACTCGGGCCGCATCGCCGGCCTCTGGAAGGGCGGCATGCACGGCGAGGGGACGCAGAACACGGCGCAGACCAACATGTGCCACGACATCACGGTGTATTCCGCCTACGGACTGGCGGCCGGCGCCTGCTCCGGCAACGGCCTCCTGCTCGACATCAGCAAGCCGGGCGACCCGCGGCGCGTGGCGGAGGTGATGGACCCCAACTTCGCCTACTGGCACTCGGCAACCTTCAACAACGACGCCTCGAAGATCCTCTACACCGACGAGTGGGGGGGCGGCGTGGCGCCGCGCTGCCGCTCCACCGACCGCGCCACCTGGGGCGCGGACGCAATCTTCACGCGCAGCGGCCGCAAGCTCACCCTCGCCGGCTACTACAAGCTCCCGGCGTGGCAGACCGCGACGGAGAACTGCGTCGCGCACAACGGCAACCTCGTCCCCGTCCCCGGCCGCGACATCATGGTCCAGGCCTGGTACCAGGGGGGCGTGTCGGTGGTCGACTTCACCGACCCGGCGCACCCGGTGGAGATCGCCTTCTTCGACCGGGGTCCGGTGGATTCCGCGAAGGCGGTGCTCGCCGGACAGTGGTCCACCTACTGGCACAACGGCCGGATCTACGGCTCCGAGATCGCCCGCGGGCTCGACGTGCTCGAGCTGGTGCCGAGCGACCTGCTCTCCGAGAACGAGCTCGCGGCCGCGAAGCTCGTGCACTTCGACCAGTTCAACCCGCAGAGCCAGCAGAAGATCACCTGGCCGGCGACCGTCGTGGTGGCGCGCGCCTACCTGGACCAGCTCGCGCGCGGGAAGGGGCTGGCCGAGTCGCGCGTGAGCGCCGCGCGCGCCGCGCTCGACGCGGCGGAGAAGCTGGGCACGTCGGGCCGGCGCTCCGCGCTCACGAAGCTGGCGGCGTCGCTCGAGCGTGACGCGCGCTCGGCGAAGGACGCGGCGAAGGTCCGCGCGCTGGCGACGACGGTGCGGGGGATCGCGAAGGGCGGGTGATGTCATCCTGAGCGAAGCCGAAGGATCCGGCCCCGGCTCTCCTGGGGAGGATCCTTCGGCTTTGCCTCAGGATGACTGCACCCTACCCGTCCAACTTGAAGGTGAAGGTCTGCTCCACGATCTGCCGGACCTTCTTCCCCCCGGCCTGGGCCGCGCTGTATCGGGTGGACAGCAGGACGCGGCGCACCTCCTCGCTGAACGCCGGATCGGGGCTGTCGAGGATCTTGATCGATCCGCCCTCGACGCGCCCGTTCGTGCCCACGATGAAGCGCACGTTCACGCGCCCCTCCACGTGCGCGCTGCGCAGCCGCTCCGGGTACTTCGGCACCGGTGCGCCGCCCAGCGGGCGGACGGCCACGTCCACCTCGGCTTCGTCGTAGCTCGCGTTCGACGCCAGCTCCCCCGCGCTCTCCGACTCCACGCGGCTCCTCGCCGCGGCGGCCGCCGCCTCGGCCTCGGCCCGCGCGCGCGACGCCGCCAGCTCACGCTCCGCCGCCTCGGCCGCGGCCTTCGCCGCCACCTCCGCCGCGGTGGGCCCCGGCGGGGCCACCGGCACCGTGACCTTCGGGATCGTCGTGGGAATCACCACCGGCGCAACCGGCGCCGGGGCCGCCTTGACGGGAGCCGGCTTCGGCGCGACCGGCGCTGGCTTCGGCGCCGCCTTCTTCACCACCGGCTTCGGCGCGGCCTTGGGCTCCACGCGCACCTTGGGCGGCGTCTTCGGCGCTTCCGCGATCGGCTCGGGATCGGCCCGCTTCGGCGCCACGTACGCGATCTTCTCCTCGAGGTTCTCCTTCGGTTCCGGCGGCGACACGGCGCGCGCGGTGCCGATCACGACCGCGGCGATGATGGCCGCGTGGACCAGCACGCTCGTGAGCGCGCTCTTCTTCGATCCGCCTGGTCGCCCTTGCGACGCGAACAGTGTGTCGAGCATTGAAAAACCTCCCGTCAAGGTGACCGGGAGGGCATAAAGGGAAAATCGTGCCGGAACGTCGCGCGGCGGGCGATTCAGTTCGCCAGCGCGTATCCCGAGAGGTGTGGCGTCGTGAAGGTGACGGTGTGCGCCAGCTTGTTGTCCACCGTCGGCATCAGCTCCAGCGGCTGCTTCGAGCCCGAGTCGATGTACCACACGTTCAGCGACGTGCCCGACGTCACCGTCGGGTCGCAGCGGCCGTAATCGACCGTGACCGTGATCGGCTGCTGGAAGTAGAAGTGCTCCACCCCCGGGACCGACACGTCGACCTCCATGTAGGGCGACGCGGGCACCGTGACGTCGATCGTCGTGGGCGAGAGCATCGCGCCCACGGGAACGCTCACCGTCACGCCGCCCGCGCTCAGCTCCCCGCCCAGCAGCCCGAGGACTCCGCTGGTCGAGACCGTGCGGTCGGACGGGCAGACGATGAGGTTGGCGGTGCTGGCCTCGACCGACGCGGCGGCGATCGGCGCATGCGTGGCCGTCGGGACGCCCGCGTCCACGCATCCCATCGCGAGGGCGAGTGCGGCGCCAAGAACCGGCTTCAGGGGTATGGACAATTTGGTACCTCTCCTGCTCTGTTCATGGTACTCCCACGACGGTGACATCGCAGGGTACATGCCCGACCCGCTGGAATTGCTGGAAGAAGGCCGCCGCGCCGAGAAGCTCGGCATCCTGAACCGCGCCCTCGAAGCCTATGAGGACGCGGCGAAGGCCTCCGATGATCCATCGATCATCGCCGAAGCCCTCGTGCACCAGGCCGACGTGCACCGCGCCTGCTGCGAGTGGGACGATGCTATCACCTGCGCCCGCGATGCGCAGGTGATCGCCGTCACGTCGGGCCTCGAGGATCGGCACGCCGAGGCGCTCAATGCCGAGGCCGTCGTGCACATGGCCCGCGGCGACTTCGCGGCCGCCACGCCGCTGCTGGAGGAGCTGCTCCGCTCCGCGGCCGACGTGCGCCTCCGCGGCATCGCCCTCCAGAACCTCGGCACGACCCGCGCGCAACAGGGGCAGCTCGCCGCCGCGGAGCAGGCCTTCGCCGAATCCTACAGCTGCTTCCTGAGCTGCGGCTACGAGCGCGGCCAGGCGATCGCCCTGAACAACCAGGGGCGCGTCGCCCTCGACCGCGGCGATCGCGACCTGGCCGAGCGGGTGCTCCTGCAGGCGCTGCACGCGGCGCGGGAGGTCGACGACACGGAGCTCATCGGGATCACGATGGTCAACGTCGCCGAGGCCATCCTCCCGCGCGACGCCCTGCGCGCGGAGTCGTTCGCCTGCTCCGCGCTCGGCCACTTCCAGCACAGCCGCAACACCTGGCGGATGATCGAGGCGCTGCGCCTGCTGGGCTCGGTCCACGAGCATCGGGGCAACGTGGGGGAAGCGGGCCGCTGCTACGAGCGGGCGCTCGGGATGGCGACGGAGATCGGCGCGAAGGTGGAGGTCACTGCCCTGCAGGGGTGCATCCACCGGTTGGGCTCGGCAACCCGGGCGCGTTGAATTCCGCCGTCGAAATTCTGGTCGGTGTGTCCGGTAATGGACTGCCCTTTGCGATTGGTTTGGGCATGCCGAGGAGGAACTTCACCGACCCGAATGGCGTGCAGTGGCGGGTATGGAACACCGTGCCCTCGCCGCGCACCCTGCTCTCGACCGACTTCGCCGGCGGATGGCTCACCTTCGAGTGCGAAGGGTGCCTGAAGCGGCTCGCCCCCATCCCCGACGACTGGGAGAGCGCCGAGCCGGCGCGCCTCCTCATGTTGTGCGAGGAAGCGCGTGAGGTGCCCCGGCACACACCGGTGAGCTACCTCCAGGCCTCGGGCGGGAACAAGGACCAGGGCTCGGAGCCCTCTCCCCGCCACTAGGCGGCGGGACCCTCACCGGGGTCACCGATCGGGTGCACCGTGGGGGCCGGTGGCGCGCAGCAGCGCTCCCACCAGCAGCGCCGCCGGATAGGTCACTTCCTCCTCCTGCGTGGCGTGCGCCGCGAGATCGTCGGCGAGCCGCACCGCCCGCGCGTCCTTCCCCGCCACCGCCACCTCGCGCAGCCGCCGCGTGGCCTCGCGGATCGCCACGTGCTCGCGCAGCATCCCCGGCAGCTCGCGTCGCAGCGTGTCGGTGAGGGGGAGGACCGCCCCGGCATTCGCCGGCCGCTCGCCGCGCGACAGCGGCGCGAGCAGCCCGAGCGGGGGCAACGCCACCTGCTCCTCGCGCACGAAGTGCGGGTGCAGCACCGTCGCCAGCGCCCGGGCCGCCGCGCCCACGCGCCCGGGGCGTTTCGTGGCCCACTCCAGCTCCTCGTGCACCTCGCGATGCTCCCGCCGCAGCCCGTCCGGGATCTGCGGCAGCGCCCCTCTCTCCTCGGCGTGGGCATGCTGCGCCCTCGCGACAACCGGTGCCAGCGCCGCTCCCGCCACCGCGAGTGCGATCATCACGCCCTTCGAACGTCCGCGCATCGTCGATCCTCCCGTAATGCCCCGCGCGGCATGCGCGGGATCTGGAAGGGAAGATGGCCCGGCGAGATGAACCGACGATGAATGCCTGAGGCCAGCCGGGCATCCGCGTCGTCCACTCCGCGGTCCTCGCGCCGACGACGTGCATCCGGCTTCGTCGCGCCCCTCGCGTGCGTCCGGCCCTCATCGCGCAACGCGGTGCGACACGGATGACGCAGATGACGCGGATGACGCGGTCCCGATGCGCCTGCGGGGAGAATCGCATGCCCCTCGAGCGTCGTGACTCTGGTGGAACGGCCCCGGGGAGGATTGCTTCCCGGGGCCGTTCCCAATCTCTTCACCGTTGCATTTTGCTCGGTGAGGCGCGCAGGCGATGGGATTGCCATCCCGACACCGCGTCATCCGTTAAACCCGCGTCATCCGCGTCGCACCCCGTTGCGCGATCAGGGCCGGATGCACGTCATCGATCGCGAGCTGCCCCGCCGCGCCTCGTGGCGCGAGGCCCGCGCGATCCTCACTCCGTCCGCGCCGGCTCCTGCGGCTCGGCGCGCCGCACGAGGGCGCGGAATTCCTGCGTCGCCAGCGCGGTGAAGGTCTCGGTCGGCCGCGTGGGCTGGCCGCGCAGCGAGGCGACCACCCAGTCGGCTTCGTCGTCGGACCGGCCCAGCACCGTGAGCGCGTAGTGCGCGAGCGAGAGCGCCGCCTCGCGCTCCGCATACACCGCGCGGCCCGCGCCGCGCGACCCGAGGTAGTCCTCGAAGAACGCCTGCTCCGCCGCGCTGTGCGTGCGCACCGCCACCGCGAGGAAGGGGTTCGCCGCGCGCGCCACCTGCACGATGCGCCGGGCCCGGAAGGGTTCCGGCGCCGTCACCACCAGCAGGCTCGCCCCCGCGATGCCGGCGCGCGCCAGCACGTCGCCCCGCGTCGCGTCCCCCTGGATCGCGCTTTCCCCGCGCAGGCGCAGCCCGCCCACGATCCGCTCCTGCTCCTCCACCACCACGAAGCGCGAGCTGGCCCGCGTGAGCGCGTCCGCCACGGTCGCCCCCACCCGCCCGAACCCCACCAGCACCACGTGCCCGCGCAGCTCGGAGAAGTCGTACGGCTCCTGCAGCTCCGCCGACGGCTCCTCCGGGGAGGGGGGGGCCGCGGCATCCACCGCCGCCATCCCGGGCGACGACGCGCGCACCTCGCGCGTGCGGCGCGCAGCCTTCTCCACCGCCTTCTCCGCCGCTTCCGCCTCGGCCAGCCGGTGCGCCATCCGCGAGGTGAGCGACACCAGCGGGCCGTTCACCGTGATCGCCACCAGCGACGCGGCGACCACCGTCGCCTGCATCTCCGGCGTGATGAGCCCGAGCGACAGGCCGAGGGCGAGCACGATGAAGGAGAACTCCCCGATCTGCCCCAGCGAGGGACCGACCACGAGCGCGGTGCGACGCGAGGCCCCGAGCAGCCGCAGCACGCCGAAGGCGGCGATGCTCTTCCACGCCACGACGAGCGCCACCAGCCCCACGAGCCGCCAGGGATGCGCCATGAATCCCGCCGGGTCGAAGAGCATCCCCACCGAGACGAAGAAGAGCACCGCGAAGGCATCCTGCATCGGCAGCGCCTCGGCCGCCGCGCGGTGGCTCAGTTCCGACTCCGAGATCACCGCCCCCGCGAAGAAGGCGCCGAGCGCGAACGACACGCCGAAGAGGCTGGCCGCGATCGTACCGATCCCCAGCGCCAGCGCGATCACGGACAGGGTGAACAGCTCGCGCGATTCCATCCCCGCCACGTGCGCGAGGAGCCAGGGGACGAAGCGCCGCCCCACGAAGAACATGAGCGCGAGGAAGAGCACCACCTTGGCCAGCGCGATCGCCACGGGGAGCAGGAGCTGCGGCAGTGGCGCCGCGGGCCCCTGCGCGAGCAGCATGGGCGCGAGCGCGGGGAGGAGCACGAGGGCGAACACCATCGCCAGGTCCTCCACCACCAGCCAGCCCACCGCCAGCCGCCCCTCCGCGGAATCGAGCAGGTCGCGTCGCTCGAGCGACTTGAGCAGCACCACCGTGCTCGCGACGGCGAGCGAGAGCCCGAGCACCGCGGCCCCCCCGGGGCCCCACCCCCACCAGCGCCCGATCGCGACGCCGAGGCTGCCCGTGATCGCCGCCTGCAGGATCGCCCCCGGGGCGGCGATGCGCCGCACCGTCGCCAGGTCGCGCAGCGAGAAGTGCAGCCCCACCCCGAACATCAGGATGATCACGCCGAATTCCGCGAACTGCTGCGCGAGCCCCGCGTCGGCGACGTACCCCGGCGTGAAGGGGCCGATCACCACGCCGGCGAGCAGGTACCCCACCAGCGGGGGGAGCCGCAGCCGCGTCGCGATCATCCCGAACACGAACGCCACGCCGAAGCAGACCGCGACCGTCGTGATCAGGAGTGTCTCATGCGGCATGCGGATCTCGGCGGGGAGGGGGCGTCAGGTGGCGGAAGGAAAGGCGTCCCGGGCCATCAACATCGCATGTGCACGCACATCCGGCGACCACCCCGTCGTCACGGCCTCGAACCGCGCGCGGTCACCCGCGAAGAGGGCGCGGGAGGCTTCCTCGAATCCCGGCGCGTCGCCGGCCATCGCGCTCATGAACCGGTACGCCGACTCCCGGGCCTCGCGCATGCGGTCGCGGGCCCCGCTTCCCCGCCGCGCCTCCTCCACGAGCCGCCGCAGCGTCGCGCTCGCCCCCCCGGGCTGGGTCGCCAGCCAGGCCCAGTGCCTGGGGAGCAGCGTCACCTCGCGCGCCTCGACGCCGAGCTTCGGCCGGCCGCGACCGCGCGGGACCGGGGGCAACGCCCCCGCCGGCGCGACGGCGCCGTCGCCGTCGCCGGGCCCGGGCTCCGCCGCCGGCGGGCGGGGGATGCGGGCGAGGACGTCGGCCTCCTCCCCCCGGTAGTCGATGTCGATCGGCCGCCCCGTGGCGTCGTCGAACACGAGCACCGACACCGGCTGCCCGCGCTGCACCACGGCGTGGGCGGCGAGCGCCACCTCCCCCAGGGGGCCGGAGGCGATCCGCTCCGCGCCGGCGAAGGCGGTGCAGCGGGTCCCGCGGTGATAGGGGCTCATGCGACACTATTTACCCGGGTGATAATCGCCTGTCAATTTTTATCCGGGAAATTCATCGACTGAGGCGCTGCCGGACTCGCCGCAGCTCCTCGCGGATGCTCCCGCCGACCGCCCGGAGCACGAGCCACTCCGGGGAACCCCCGGCGAAGGCGCTCGCGATCGCGTGCAGCATCCGCGGGGTGAGGTGCGGGCCCGGCGCGATCGCGTAGATCGGCTCCCACTCGCGCGGCTGGAGGGCCGACTTGAAGGCCTCGAGGCCGGCGAAGTTGTAGAAGCGTCGTCCGTGGGCGCGCACCCACCGCAGCAGGAGCCGGAGCCAGGGGGGCTGCGTGCCCGCGGCGTCGTCGCCGCGCCGCGAGAGGGGGGCGAGCCCCAGGGTCGCGTACGCGCATCCCGCCTCCGCGAAGGCACGCATCGCCGCGTCCACCAGCAGCTGCGTCGTGCCATTCGGGGCGCGGCGGCTGCGCGGCCACTCCTCCACCAGCCAGCCATTCCGCGCGGGCACCGGCGTCGCCACCAGGTACGCGACCACGTCGCCCCCCCGCTCGGCGACGAAGACGCGCCGGTCGTCGAGCGCGTCGAGCAGGTACGGGGTCACCATGAAGGCGAGCGGGGGGAGGCCGCGGGTGGCGAGCCACTCCTGGAGCACCGCGTCGAGCGCGGGGGCGTGGCGTGCCTCCGCGGCGGGCCATTCGCGCACCCGCACCCCCTTGTTGCGCGCCCGGTTGAGCTGCGCGCGGAGCGACGCGTGCGCCGCGACGATGGCGGGCCACTCGCGCGGATCCCACACCGGCTGCGCGCCGATCTTCACGAGCGAGTGATCGCGCCGCGCGAGGTACACCTGCTCGAGCCGGGCCCCCGCGCCGAAGAAGACCACCCGGTCGCTCGCGGCAGCCGCGTCGCGCTCGAACTCGCCGGCAACCTCCTCGATGCGATCGGCGGCGCAGACCGGGGCGCCGCACACCACGCGCACGCGGTCGTGCCGCGCGAACCCCACCACCGCGTCGCCCGCCGGGGAGAACCACCAGCGCATCCCGCGATTGAGGATCTGGTAGCTCACCGCGTTCCAGCCGTGCCGCATCACCAGCGCGCGCGCCAGCGGTCGCGACGATGGGCCGGGCGTGGGCCTCACCGGGTTGGATATCGGGTGGTCATGGGAGAGAATTGATCATGACAGAGGCCCCCACACAACGCTGGCAGGACTGGCTCGAGCGCCGCGACTGGGACGAGGGCACCCTCCTGCTCGTCGTGGGCGGCGCGATCGGCGTGGTGAGCGGCCTCGGCGTGGTGGCCTTCTACCGGTTGATCGACCTCGCACACCTGGTGCTCATCGCCTGGCCGGGGGCGCACCTCCCGGGACCGCTGCGCTTCCTCTATTGGCCGCTGCTCACGTCGGTCGCGCTCTGGACGGCGTGGTTCGTGGTGCGGCGCAGCGGAGTGCCCGAGGGGCAGAACGTGCCCGACGTGCAGCTCGCGGTGGCCAAGCACGACGCGCGCGTGCCGATGCGCCCGGTGGCGGTGCGCACCCTCGCCTCCGCGATCACCCTCGGGGGCGGCGGCTCGGCGGGGAGCGAGGGACCCACGGCGGTGCTCGGCGCCGGCATCGGCTCCGCGCTGGCGCGGCGGCTGCGGATCCGGCCGCGCCATCGGAAGGTGCTCGTGGGGTGCGGCGCCGCCGCGGGAATCGCCGCCGCCTTCAACGCCCCCTTCGCCGGCGCCTTCTTCGCGCTCGAGGAGGTGCTCGGCACCTTCTCGGTGGGGGCCTTCAGCCCCGTGGTGATCGCGAGCGTCGCCGGCGCGCTCACCATCCAGACCTTCGTGGGCGCGCACCCGATCTTTCACCTCCCGCACGTACCGGAGACGCACGCGATCGCGAATGCGCTGCTGTATCCGCTGCTCGGCCTGGCCTGCGGGGTGGCCTCCGCGCTCCACGCCCGCGCCTACCTCGCGGCGCCGGCGTTCGTGGATCGCACCCCGGGGCCGGCGTGGCTGCGCCCCGTGCTCGGCGGGTTGATCGTCGGGGGGATCGTGGCGGCGTCGGGCGGGTTGCTGGCGGGCAACGGGCACCTCGCCATCCCCACGCCGATCTTCGGGCAGATGGCCTGGTGGGCGCTGATCCTCATCGCCCTCGCGAAGATCGCGGCCACCGCGCTCACCCTCGCCGCGGGCGGTTCCGGGGGCGTGTTCACCCCCACCCTCTTCATCGGCGCGGCCCTGGGCGGGGGCGCGGGAGTGCTCGCGTCGCAGCTCGTGCCGGGCGACGTGGTACAGCCGCACGCGTGGGCGCTGGTGGGGATGGCGGGGCTCGTGGCCGGGGCGACGCGCGCGCCGCTCACCGCGATCTTCATGGTGTTCGAGATGACCAACGACACGTCGTACATCGTGCCGCTGATCATCGTGTCGGTGGTCTCGCTCCTCACCGCGCGGCGGCTCGCCCCGCACGGCCTGTACGACGGTTGGCTCGCGCAGCGCGGCGAGCACCTCGCGCACGGGGTGGACCAGGCGGTGATGGACCGGCTGCACGTGGGCGCCACGATGGATCGCGGCGTGCCCACGGTGGTCGCCGACGCCTCGCTCGACGAGGTGCTGCAGGCGGCGGGGGCGACCGCCCATGCCTTCGTCCCCGTGCTCGACGCGGAGCGGCACCTCATCGGCCTGGCGAGCCATCACCAGCTGCGGGAGGCGCTGCTCGCTCGCGGGGCGATGGGTGGGCTGCTCATCGCCGCGGACATGGCGGAGGCGGTGGAGCCGATGCGCCCCGACCAGACGCTGCGCGAGGCCCTGGCCGCGCTCAACGCGCGCGGGCTCGACGCGGTGCCGGTGGTGAACCCGGATGGCACCTTCGCGGGGTTGCTCACCCGCGCGAGCGTGCTCAAGTCATACGAGCGGGCGCTGTCGTACGTGGTCTAGCGGTCATCCTGGGCGGAGCGGAGGATCTGGCTCCGGTGCGCATGCGCCAGGTCCTTCGGCTGCGCCTCAGGATGACTGCCGGCGCTCAGGATGACTGCAGGGCCGCGAGGAACGACTCCACCCACCGGTGGACGTCGTGGGCGAACACCTGCTCCCGGAGCAGCGTCATGCGTCGCCGTCGCTCCGCGCCGTCCATGGTCAGCGCCTCGTGGATCGTGTCGGCCACGCCCTCCACGTCGTAGGGATTGACCACCAGCGCCCCGGACGCCAGCTCGTCCACCGCGCCGGCGAACTCGCTCAGCACGAGCACGCCCTCACCGTCCACCCGGCTGGCGACGAACTCCTTCGCGACCAGGTTCATCCCGTCGCGCAGCGCCGTCACGAGCATCACGTCGGCCGCGCGATACAGCGCCAGCAGCATGGTGGGCGACACGCTGTTGTGCACGTAGTGGATCGGGGTCCAGGTGGGTGAGCCGAGCTCCCCGTTGATCCGTCCCACGAGCTGGTCGAGCTCGCGGCGGAAGCGCCGGTAGCCCCCCACCCCGCCGCGGGTGGGCACCGCCACCTGCACGAAGCGCACGCGCTCGCGCCACTCCGGGCGACGGCGCAGGAGCTGCTCGAAGGCGAGCAGGCGACGCGGGATCCCCTTGCTGTAGTCGATCCGGTCCACCCCCACGAGGAGCCGCGGCACGCCTTCGCGAAGGGCGAGCCGCTGCGCGCTCACCTCCGGCGCCTGCGCGCGCTCGGCGAAGTCCGCGGCATCCACCCCCATGGGAAAGATGCCGAGGTGCACGCGCCGGCCCTGCCACGTCACCCGCTCGTCGCGATCCATCTCCAGCCCGAGCAGCCGGCGCAGCGCGGCGGTGAAGTGCCCGCGGTAGCGGCGCGTGTGGAAGCCCACCAGGTCGGCCCCCAGCATCCCCTCCACCAGCCACGTCCGCGACGACAGCGCGAAGAAGATCTCGGGGTTGGGGAAGGGAATGTGCAGGAAGAACCCGATCCGCGCCCCGGGCAGCCGTTCGCGGAGCATCGCCGGGAGCCGCAGGAGCTGGTAGTCGTGCACCCAGATCGTGTCGCCCGGCCGGTAGTGTTCCACCACCACGTCGGCGAAGCGACGGTTCACCGTTTCGTAGGTGTCCCACCCGCTCACGTGCTCGGGCAGCTGGTCGAGGCGGTCATGGCAGATGGGCCAGAGCACCTCGTTGCAGATGTGGTCGTAGTACACCTGCTGCTCGCGCGCCGGGATGTTCACGGGCACCGCCCGCATCGCCGCGAGCTGCCGCTGCACCGTATCGCGCGCCGGCTCGCTGAGGGCGGAGAGGTCCCCCGCGTAGCCGATCCAGGGCCCGCCCGAGTGCTCGTGGGGCCCGCGCAGGCCGGTGGCGAGCCCCCCGCTGCTCTGGCGCACCTGCGCGCGCGCCCCGGCGCCCGCCACGGTCACCGGGAGGCGGTTCGAGACGATCAACAGGCGGGACCGGGTCATGCCGTCACCATCGGCGCCGCGACCCGGAGGCGGTCGAGCACCTCCGCCTCGCCGCGGGAGGTCAGCACGACCGCGCGATCGCCGGGTTCCCACCGCTGCTCCGCGCTCGCGATCTCCACGCTCGTTCCCTTGACCCGGGCAATGGGCAGGATGTCGCCGGACACCGGGAGGTCGTGCACCCGCTGCGCCTTCCAGTCCTGCGGCAGCTTCAGCGACAGGAACCGCACGCGCCCGCGGGCCAGCTCCACCTCCCACTCCCGCAGGTCCACCGGGCGGCCGAAGGCCATCGAGCCGCCCACGCGGTCGAGCAGATCGGCCCCGGCGCCGCTCTCCGGCGCCCCGACCGCGGGAAAGGCCCGGTGGACCCCGAAGGCATCCTGCGCCAGGTGGGCGGCGAGCGCATTCGCCTCGGAGTTCGTGGTGAGGGCGAGCACGGTTTCCGCGTCCTCGGCGCCGGCCCGCGCGAGCACCTCCTCGTCGAGGGCGTTCCCGGAGATGACCTCGAAGCCCTGCGCCCGTGCCTCCGCCGCCCATCCCTCGTTGCGGTCGACCAGCACCACGGGGCGCCCGTGCTCGCGCAGGAGCTGCGCGATGCCGCGCCCGAGCGGGCCGGCGCCCACGATGAGCACCCCGCGCCCCGCCACGCTCTGCAGGCCGAGCAGCCGCGCCACCAGGTTGGCGGTGAGCCCCTGCACGGTCACGGTCGTGGCGATCGTGAGGAAGGAGATCGCGAGGAGCCGCGGGCCCTCGGAGAAGCCCGCATTGGTGAGGGTGAGCGCGAAGAGCGACGCCACCGACGCCGCCACGATCCCGCGCGGCCCCACCCACGAGACGAACAGCTTCTCCCGCACGCTCAGCGCCGACGTCCGCAGGGCGATGAATACGCTCAGCGGACGCACGACCAGCATGAGCGCGAAGACGGTGGCCATCCCGCGCCACCCCTCGGCGAGCACCACACCGAGCGAGAGGTTGGCGGCGAGGAGCACGAACACGAGGCTGATTCCGAGCAGCGTGATCTGCTCCTTGAAGCGGCGCAGGCGATGCTCCTGCGGCACCGCGCCGCGCTGCAGCACCAGCCCGAGCGTCACCGCCGCCATGATTCCCGACTCGGCGAGGATCCCCTCGGCGGCGCCGAAGACGACCCACGCGCTCGCGAGGACGACGAGGTTCACGAGGTCGCCCGGCACCCATCGGGAGCGGAGGACCCACGAGAGGAGCGCCCCACCGACCACGCCCGTGAGCAGGCCGACGATGAGTCGCCCGAAGTAGCCCCAGATCCCGCCGAAGAAGCCGAGGGGCACGACCCCGGCGAGGCCGAGCATCGCGTCCATCACCGCCACGGCGAGCACCGCCCCGATGGGATCGATGAGGATCGCCTCCCCCTCGAGCGTGGTCCGCACGAGCCGCGGGATCTGCACGCGCTTCAGCAGCGGTTGCACGACCGTGGGACCGGTGACGGTCATCAGGGCGCTGAAGATCAGCGCCACCGGCCAGCTCAACCCGGCGATGAAGTGCGCGGCGAGGAGGGCGCCCACCCAGGTGACGAGCACGCCGACCGTGACGAGGCTCCGGACCTCGTGCGCCGCGCGCCGCAGGTCACCGAGGCGCAGGGAGAGCGCCCCGTCGAACAGGATGATCGCGACCGCGAGCTTCACCAGCACGCTGAGCCCGCCGCCCAGCGCCGCCGGATGCACCACGCCCAGCACGGAAGGGCCGAGCAGCAGCCCGGTGAAGAGCAGGAACACGATGGGCGGGATGCGCCATCGCGTTCCGAGCACCTGCGCCAGCAGGCCGGCGCCCGCGGCCCAGGCGATGGTGAGGAGTGCGGGATCGGAACCGTGCATTCCCCAAGAAACCTCGCCGGGCGCCCTCGACGCAACCCGTTCTCCGATGCGCGAATCCCCGATGGGCATGACGCGTGCTTTCCCCGGCGGGGGTGCGCCGCCCCCCAGCAGCGGGTGAAACGCCAGGCGCGGTGCGACGCACGCGTCAACGCAGAACCGGAGGAGTCATGGGGACGATGGCGGGATCGACGGGGGGGCGGAGCGCGCCGCGCGGTCATCCGGGCACGGGGCCCGACATGAGCCGGCAGCCGCGTGCGCTCGCGGACACACCGGAGGGCGAGCACTACCAGGTCGCGGACGACGGCAGCACGAGCCGGGGCCTTTCGACCTTCCTCGGGCTGTTCAGCGTGGGGCTGGGGATGGCGCAGCTGGTGTCGCCGGGGAGCGTGGCGCGGCTGTGCGGCATCGCCGATGACGACCGGAACCGCAGCGCGATGCGCGCACTCGGGCTGCGCGAGCTCACGAGTGGCGTGGGGATCCTCTCGCAGCCGCACCGGCCGGAGTGGGTCTGGTCGCGCGTGGCGGGGGACATGATGGACCTCGCCCTCCTGGGGCGCGTGCTCGCGCACGACGGGAACGAACGGCCGCGCACCAGCGTCGCCACGGCCGCGGTGCTCGGCGTCACGGCGCTCGACGTCGTGGTGGCGCGGCGCCTCCAGCAGGACCAGCAGCGGCGCAGCGAGGAGCGGGTGCCTCGCACGATGGCGAGCCCGGCGCAGCAGAAGGCCGCCGTGCGCGCGATCCACACGAAGATGAGCATCACCGTGAACAAGCCGGTCGAGGAGGTCTACGCCTTCTGGCGCGACTTCGGGAACCTCCCGCGCTTCATGCGGCACCTGGAGTCGGTACGCGTGATCGACGAGCGGCGCTCGCACTGGGTGGCGAAGGCGCCCGCCGGGGCCACCGTGGAGTGGGATGCCGAGCTCACGGAGGAGGTGGCGAACGAGCGCATCGCCTGGCGCTCGCTCGAGGGCGCCGCCGTGTACAACGCCGGCACGGTGACGTTCACCCCGGCCCCGCAGGCGGGGACGGAAGTGCGCGTGGAGCTGCGCTACGCGCCGCCGGGCGGGGTGCTGGCGTCGAAGCTCGCGATGCTCTTCCGCGAGGAGCCGGGGCAGCAGGTGCAGGACGACCTGCGGCACTTCAAGCAGGTGATGGAGACGGGGGAAATCGTGTACTCGGATGCCACGTACCACCGCGGGATGCATCCCGCACAGCCGCTGCGGGAGGACGAGCCATGAAGGCGAACTGCTGGATGGGCAAGCGCAAGATGCAGGTGATGGAGGTGCCGGACCCGAAGATCCTGAACCAGCGGGACGCCATCATCCGCATCACCTCCACCGCGATCTGTGGCTCCGACCTGCACCTCTACAACGGCTTCATCCCCACCTGCGAGCACGGCGACGTGATGGGGCACGAGTTCATGGGTGAGGTGGTGGAAGTGGGCAAGGGCGTGTCGAACCTGGGGGTGGGCGACCGCGTGGTGGTCCCCTTCCCCATCGCCTGCGGCGCCTGCGCCGCCTGCCAGGTGGAGCTCTACTCCTGCTGCGAGAACTCCAACCCCAACGCCCACATCGCCGAGAAGCTGATGGGACACTCGCCCGCCGGGATCTTCGGGTATTCGCACATGCTCGGCGGGTTCGCGGGCGGGCAGGCGGAGTATGCCCGTGTCCCCTTCGCCGACGTGGGCCCGCTCAAGGTGCCCGACGACCTCACCGACGAGCAGGTGCTCTTCCTGTCCGACATCCTCCCCACCGGCTACATGGCCGCCGAGATGGCGAACATCCAGCCCGGGGACACGGTGGCGGTCTGGGGGTGCGGGCCGGTGGGGCAGTTCGCCATCGCCAGCGCCTACCTGCTCGGCGCCTCGCGGGTGATCGCGATCGACCGCTTCGACTACCGCCTGCAGCTCGCGCGGGAGAAGGCCGGGGCGATCACGATCAACTACGAGGAGGTCTCGAGCGTGCTGGACGTGCTCAAGGACCTCACCGCCGGCCGCGGTCCCGACGCCTGCATCGACGCGGTGGGACTGGAGGCGCACGGTCACGGCGCGGTCTACGCCTACGACCGCATGAAGCAGGCGATGATGCTCGAGACCGACCGCCCGATCGCCCTCCGCGAGGCGATCCTCGCCTGCCGCAACGGAGGGACGGTGTCGGTGGTGGGCGTGTACGGCGGCTTCGTGGACAAGTTCCCGATGAACGCGGTCATCAACCGCTCGCTCACCATCCGGGCGGGGCAGTGCCACGTGCAGCGGTACATGAAACCCCTGCTGCGGCGGATCCAGAAGGGAGAGATCGATCCCACCTTCGTGATCACGCACCGCATGAAGCTGGAGGATGCGCCGCGCGGGTTCGAGATGTTCAACGACAAGCTGGACAACTGCGAGAAGATCGTCCTCAAGACCTGAGGTCGCGGGGAAGGGGGCCTCGATGTCGTCCTGAGCGCAGCGAAGGACCTGGCTCCGGTGCGCGGGAGCCAGGTCCTTCGCTGCGCTCAGGACGACTGCTTCAGGAGCGCTTGCGGCTCGAGCTCTTCTTCTTCCGGCTCGACGACCGCTTCGCCGTGGACTTCTTCCGCGTCGACTTCTTCGTGGTCGATTTCTTCCGGCTCGACGACTTCTTCGCGGTGGACTTCTTCCGCGTGGAGCCCTTCTTCGCCGTGGACTTCCGGCTGGAGGACTTCTTCCGCGTCGACTTGCGCGCCGGGACCTTGGCCCCCTCCTCGCGCGCCTCGGACAGCCCGATCGCGATCGCCTGCTTGCGGCTCGTGACCTTCCGCCCGCTCCCGCTCTTCAGCGTGCCGCGCTTCCGCTCGTGCATCGCGCGCGCGACCTTCTTGCTCGCCTTGCGGCCATACTTCCGCCCACTCGACTTCTTCGCGGCCATGTGCCCTCCCGTCGACTGGTGAGCGCGAGCCCCCGTGGCTCGCCGGCTGGCGACGCTGCAAGGCAGGGGCCGCCGCGACGACAACTCACGGCAACGAACGGCCACTGACGGCCGCCGGCTCTCGGCTTTCGGCCCTCGGCTCTCGGCACGGAATCGGAAGCGCGCCTGGGCGGCTGCGCCGCCCTTTAGCGCGCCAACCGCATGTGGTGAACTTCGCCGGACAAGGAAGGTCGAGCGCGCGCGCCCCCGCGCGCCGCTCGCTTCCGATCCCGGAGCCGAGGGCCGAGGGCCGAGGGCCGGGAGCCGGCAGCCGTCAGTGGCCGTTCACCCCGTGCACTTGCGCTCCCCGCTCCCCCACAGCGAGGATCAACGATCGCCACCCGCCCACCGCCTCCCCCCGCCGGCCCGTGACCCGTCATCGCACTACCGCCCTGCTCGCGCTCACCGCGACGATCCTCCTCGCCCCCGCGCGCGGCCGCGCGCAGCAGCCCGCGCCCGACCGCGTCCCGGCCGTTCCGCCCAGCCAGGAGGACCCGCGCATCCACGACGTGGTGGCCAGCGCCTCCCCCGCCCGCATCGAGGCCGACATCCGCCGCCTCGTCGCCTTCGGCACCCGCCACACCCTCTCCGACACGATGTCCACCACCCGCGGCATCGGCGCCGCGCGTCGCTGGATCTACGACGAGTTCCGCCGGATCTCCGCGTCGTGCGGGGGGTGCCTCGAGGTCCGCTACGTCTCGGAGGTCGTGAAGGGGAACCCGCAATCGCGGATCCGGCAGGACCTCAACGTGGTCAACGTGATCGCGATCCAGCGCGGCAAGGTCGATCCCAACCGTTACGTGCTCCTCAGCGGAGACATCGACTCCCGCGTCTCCGACGTGATGAACGCCACCGCCGACTCCCCCGGGGCGAACGACAACGCCAGCGGCGTCGCCGCCACCCTCGAGGCGGCGCGCCTGCTCACGAAGTACCAGCCCGACGCCTCCATCGTGTACGCGGCGCTGTCCGGCGAGGAGCAGGGGCTGTTCGGCGGCGAGACCGTCGCCCGCCTCGCGCGCTCGGAAGGGTGGGACCTCGAGGCGGTGATCAACAACGACATGGTCGGCAACACCGCCGGCATCGACAGCGTGGTGGAGAACACGCGCGCCCGCGTCTTCGCCCCCGGGCTCCCGCCCACCATGACCGCGGCCGAGCTGCGGCGCGTGCTCACCACCGGCGGGGAGCTCGACACCCCCTCGCGCCAGCTCGCCCGTTACATCGCTTCCGTCGCGGAGCGCTACTTCCCCCACCTCACGGTGGACATCATCTACCGCCTCGACCGCTTCGGCCGCGGCGGGCACCACACTCCCTTCTTCAACCAGGGATTCCCCGCCGTGCGCCTGATGGAGGCGCACGAGAACTACGATCGCCAGCACCAGGACCTGCGCACCGAGAACGGCGTCCGCTACGGCGACGTGATCGAAGGGGTCGACTTCCCCTATGCCGCGAAGATGACCGCGCTCGACGCGGCCACCCTCATCTCCCTGGCCTGGGCGCCGGCGACGCCGGACTCCGTGTCGATCCGCGGCGCCGTTCAGCCCTCCACCACGCTGCGCTGGAAGCCGGTGAACGCCCCGGACCTGGCCGGCTACCGCGTGTACTGGCGTCGCCCGACCGACGCGAACTGGACGCAGTCACGCTTCGTGGGGACCGTCACCGAGTTCACGCTGAAGAACGTCGTGATCGACGACTACTTCTTCGGGGTGGCCGCGGTGGACCGCGAGGGGCACGAGAGCCTCGTCGCCTTCCCGGGCGCGGTCAGCGCCGACCCGCGTCGCACCGTGGCGGCGCCCCCCGCCGCGACCACCCCGGCGGCGGCGCCCGCTCCCGCGGCCGCCGCGCTCACCGACTCGGCGCGATCGCTCCTCCTCCCGCCGTCCATCCGCTGGACCGTACTCTCCGCGGAGCATCGCGCGGCGTACCTGCAGGCCTATCGGGAGGCGACCCGCCGGGTGAACCAGCTCGCGGCGGGCAAGCGACGCGGCCGCTGGGCGGTGATCCTCGACGCCGACGAGACGGTGCTCGACAACTCCCCGCATGAGCTGGAGCTGGCGCGCGCCAACGCCACCTACAATCCGCGGAACTGGGCGGAGTGGGTCGGGAAGGCCGCCGCCCCTGCCCTCCCGGGCGCCGCCGCCTTCATCGAGCGGGTGCACGCGCTCGGCGGCCGCGTCGTCATCGTCACCAACCGCGCCGAGCCCCTCTGCCCCGACACGCGCGAGAACTTCCGCAAGCTCGGCATCGCCGTCGACGCGGTGCTCTGCGGGAGTGGCGACAAGAACCCGCGATTCCAGTCGGTGAGCCGGGGCAGTGCGGGCATTCCCGCGGCCGAGGTGGTGATGTGGGTGGGCGACAACATCCAGGACTTCCCTGCCCTCCAGCAGCGCGAGGTCCGCACCGCTCCCGCGTCGGCGTACGCCGAGTTCGGGAACCGGTTCATCATCCTCCCGAATCCGATGTACGGCTCGTGGGATCGCATCCCGGTGCCCTGAACCCACTCCCCGCGCCGCGTGGTGTGAGACCCAGCCTGACTCCATCGCGCCGGCCCACAGGCGGGATCCCTCGCGCCGGCCAAACGGGGTGATGATGAGGGGGAACGGGCTGAAACCCCTGACCGTCCCGTGAACCCACGCGGCTCCTCGCTCCCTCCTGGAGCGCGGAGCCGTGTCGTTATTCCAGGAATCGGTGGCGCCGGACCGGTGAGGTGAGATAAAGACGAAAAGAGGAAAACTCCTCGTCCCTCCCCGCGCATTCGCGACCCCGTGAACTCTCCGGGGCACGGGACCGAGAATGCACGAGGAACGGTCAGCAGGTACAGTTCGTCCCCCCTCATCATCACCCCGTCTGGCCGGCGTGACGATGCAAGCCTGACGAACAGGCGCGGGAGCCCCGCCCGCCCACGGAGCGACGCGGTCTTTTCGCCGTTTTCCTGTTTTCCCACCCTCACGGTCCGGCGCGACACCGCCCGTCCCCCCCCCCGTCGGGCCCGTGCGAACGCGCTAGCTTTGCCACATGAGCACGGCCCGCGAGAAGTTCCTGGCCTTCCGCCGCACCCTCGGCCGGACGCCCACGCTGCACCGGCAGACGGTGCGCGCCCGCGGCGGGACTTTCGCGGTGTTCTCCACCCCGCCGGTCGAGGGCTCGACGCCCCTGGCCTGCGTGAACGGCGGCATGCTGCACGACCACACCCTCCTCTGGCCCGCCCTCGCCCCGCTCGCGCACGGCCGGCAGGTGATCCTGTACGACCAGCGCGGCCGTGGTGAGTCGCCGTCCGCCGACGATCACGAAGCCCACCACATCGAGGACGACGCGGCCGATCTCGCCGCGATCAGGCGCGCGCTCGGCCTCCGACAGTGGGACCTCCTCGGACACTCGTGGGGTGGGGGGATCGCCATGCTCGGCGCCTCCCTCGATCCCGCCGGCACCCGCCGCCTCGTGCTGGTCGACGCCGTCGGCACCACCAACGGATGGATGGCCCCCCTCCGCGACGCGGCGCTCGCCCGCCTCCAGGGCGACGCGCACTCCCGGCTCGCCCGCTTCACCGACGAGGTGCTGTCCGATCCCGACCCCGCGGTGCACGCCGCGCAGGCGCTGGCGATCTATCCGGCGTGGTTTGCCGACCCGGACTATGCCCGCGTCTTCTCCCCCCCGCGCGCCGCCAGCCCCACGGGGGCGGCGGTCCTGGCCTACCTCCGGCGGAGCGGGTACGACTGGCGGGAGCGGGTGCGTTCCCTTCCGGTGCCCACGCTCGTCATCCATGGAGAGGCCGACCCCCTCCCCCCGCAGGTGGCGGAGGACACGGCGGCGCTCCTTCCGGATGCCCGGCTCGCGCTCGTTCCGCACGCTGGCCACATGCCCTTCTGGGAGCAGCCGGGGCAGTTCTTTCCGCTGGTGGAGCAGTTCCTCACCCCTGCCCACCTCGCCCGATAGCGCAGCACCGCACGTCAGTACCTCCCACCGCCGATCCCTCCCTCCGCCCGGTCCGCCGGGTTGCCGTATGCGGCGTCCCGCCCGCCTCGCCTTCCTCGCCCCCTGCATCGCCGCCGGCGTCCTCGCCCTCGGCGAGCCCGCGCCCCGCATCGAGCGGGGCGCGCACGTCGTGTCCGTCGCCGCCGGGAGCATCGGCCTCGCCGACGAGCGCCCCGCGCCGCGCGACCGGCGCGAGATCCAGCGCACCCTCCAGCAGCAGGCCGCCGGCACCTACATCGGCGAGATGCTCCTCGAGCGCGACTCCTCGCTCGCGCGGTGGCCCGACCGGGTGGAGCAGCCGGTCCGCGTGTGGGTCGCCGCGACCAGCGACGTCCCCGGCTGGACCACCGGACTCGCCGACCAGGTGCGCGACGCCTTCCGCACCTGGGGCGCCACGGGCATCCCGGTGCGCTTCACCTTCGTGAGCGATTCCGCCAGCGCCGAGGTGCACGTGCGCTGGACCGACCGGTTCAGTGAGCCGATCAGCGGCCGCACCCGCTGGGCGCGCGACGATGGCTGGTGGATCACCGACGCCGTGATCACCCTCGCCGTGCACCATCACGGGGGCGAGCCGCTCGACGAGGAAGCGACGCACGCGATGGCGCTGCACGAGATCGGGCACCTGCTCGGCCTCGACCACACCGCCGACGCGGCGAGCATCATGGCGCCGCGCGTGCGCGTCCGCGCCCTCGGCGCGGTGGACCGAGCCACCGCGCGGCTCCTCTACAGGCTCCCCGCCGGCAGTATCCGCTGAACGGGTAGCCACCATGCGCCGGATGGAGCTGCTCCTGGCCGGCGTGGCCGTGGCCCTCGTGGGATTCGTGGCGGCGTCGGCGGTGCGACAGCGACGCGAGGCCCCGGTCACGCCGCGCGCTGCCCCAGCCGACGCGGACGCTGGCGCGGGCGACGCGGGCCCGGCCTCCGTGGCGACGCCCGACACCGCCGCCTACCGCGACGCGGGCGCCGACCACGCGGAGGTGCGCCGGCGGATCGTCGCCGCGGGAGAGACCTGGATGCCGGACCTGCTCGCCGAGACCGACTCGGTGCTCTTCCGCTGGCCCGACCACCAGCGCGAGGCGCTGCGGGTGTGGATCGACCGCGCCCCCGCGCTCCCCCGATGGGACCCCCAGTACGCGGCGATGGCCGCGCTGGTGTTCGACGAGTGGCGCACTGCGGGCTTCCCCATGCGCTTCCTGTTCGTCCCCGACTCCGCCAGCGCGCAGCTCCGCATCACCTGGATCGACCGCTTTCCCGAGCCGCGCCAGCTCGGCAACACCATCCGGCTGGCACGCACCAACGGCTGGATCGAGCAGGCCTCCGTGGCGGTGGCCACCGTCGACGCGCACGATGCCCCCCTCCCCCCGGCGCTGGTACGCGCGACGGTGCGCCACGAGGTGGGGCACGCGCTCGGGCTCGGCCACGTGCGCGACTCGGCCTCGGTGATGTACCCGAACGCCTACACCCTCGACATCGGCCCCCGCGACCGCGCCACCCTGCGGCTCCTCTACGCCCTTCCCGCCGGCTCGGTGAAGTAGCGCCCGGGAACCCTTCTTGCTTCGGGCGATCGCGTCGAGCTCACGGGGTGCGCGCGGTGGCGGATCGGGACCAGCTGTACGACGTGGCGATCGTGGGGGGCGGGCCCGCCGGGCTCTCCGCCGCGATCTGGCTCGCGCGCTACCTGCACTCGGTGGTCCTCGTGGACTCCGGGGACCCGCGCAACTGGGAAACGCGCGGCGTGAACGGCTTCCTCGGGCAACCGGGGGTCCGCCCTGCCGACCTCCGCGCGATGGGGCGCGAGGAGTGCCGCACGCATGGCGTCGAGCTGGTGGACGCGATCGTGGACACGGTGCGCCGCGAGGGTGACGAGCGGTTCGCGGTGCGCACCGCCGACGGGGGCCGGATGCTCGCGCGCCGCCTCCTGCTCGCGATCGGCCTGCGCGACCTCTGGCCCGACATTCCCGGCCTGGAGCACGTGTACGGCAAGAACGCGCACGTGTGCCCCGACTGCGACGGCTACGAATGCCGTGACCGGAAGACGGTCGTGATCGGGAGCGGGCGCCCGGCGGTGGGGCTCGCCCTCAACCTCACCACCTGGACGAACGACATCATCATCTGCACGAATGGCGAGCCCCCCGCGCTCGACCGCGAGGAGTATTGCGCCAAGCTCGACGCGCTCAACATCCCCGTGATCACCGATCGCGTGACGAAGGTGACGACGACGGGCGACGCCGGCATCTACTCGCTCGAGCTCGAGGGGGGCAAGTGCCTGGACGCCGACAAGCTGTTCTTCAAGCTCGGGCAGATGCCTGCCGACGACCTCGCCGCGCAGCTCGGGTGCCGGCGCGACGAGGAGGGGCAGGTGATCGTGGACGAGGCGATGCACACCTCGGTGCGCAACGTGTACGCGGCGGGCGACATCATCCCCGGCCCGCAGCTCGCGATCGCCGCCGCCGCCGACGGCGCGATCGCCGCGCTGGCGATCCACAAGTCGCTCGTGCCCGACCAGCGGAAGCTCGAGAAGCTGAAGTCATCCTGACCCTGAACGGAGTGAAGGGGAAGGATCTGGCGCCGGTGCACCGTGGCCAGATCCTTCGGCTGCGCCTCAGGATGACGGCAGGGTCACTGCGCCGGCAGCTGGCGCCGGATCTCCATGGCGATCAGCTCCTCGAGCGCGCCCGTGGAGCCGCAGGTGACCGGGTCCTTCGAGGGACCGGACAGGTCGCGGGCGCCCGCCGCGACGCCCACGCGGAGAGCCGTTCCCCCGTCGCTCGCCCGCGCGGACACCAGCACCGCCATCGTCACCCCCCAGCTGTCGGCGTTCGGCCCGCTGAACCCGGTGCCGCAGTTCAGGAAGCGCGAGAGCGGCGACTTCGCGATCCGGCGCCGCTTCTCCACCGCGGGATTGCCCACCACGCCGCGCAGCGAGTCGCGATAGGTGATGTCGATCCCCGCCTTCTCCAGCACCGCCGCGGCCGCGCCGTACACCGCGCCCGGCGCCGCCTGCACGACCTGCCGGTTGCCGAGCGTGTCGAAGGCCACCGGGTCGCGATAGCCGGGGAGCCACACGCGGGGCAGCGTCTGCGCCGCCGCCGGCGTCGCCACGAGGAGCGCGGCGCCGAGCGCCGCGTACGAGATCACCTTCGCGATCACCACCTGAGCGTCACCATGCGCTTCTTCCCTCCGGCCCGGATCACGTCGAGCTTCAGTGTGCGCTGTCCCTTCGCGACGCCGTTCGCCTTCATCGCCGCCGCGCGCAGCTCGTGCAGAGTGTTCACCGTCCGCCCGTCGGCCGCAAGGATCACGTCCCCACCGCGCAGCCCGGATTCACGCGCCGGGCTGGAGGTGGCGGTGCTCACCACCAGCACCCCGCGCGCGACGCCGAAGCTCTCGCCGAGGTCCGCGTCGAGCGTCCGCATGTCGGCCCCCGCCAGGCCGTCCACCCGGGGAAAGACGAAGATGCGCGTCTCCTGCCCGTCAGCGCGCGCGACCGATTCGGCGCGCGCCTCCCCGTCGTCGTCCACCCGCACCTCGACCCGCGCGGAGCGCGGGGGGAGGGGCGCGCGGGGGGCGACGCCCGCCGGCATGGGGGGCATCGCCGGCATCGGCGCCATCGGCGCCATCGGGGCCTCCACGAAGTCCATCCGGCGCACCACCACCGCCCCCGGCGCCCGCGCCACGGTCAGGGGGAGCTCCCGCACCTGCCCGTCGCGGCGGAGCCTGAGCCGCAGGTGCGCCTGCGGGCGCAGCAGCTCCGCGAGGACGATCCCGCGGCGCAGGTCCTTTCCGTTCATCGCCAGCAGCGAGTCCCCCTGGCGCACCCCCGCCTTGTCGGCCGGGGAGTTCGGGTCCACCGCCACGACCATCGGGTACTCGGGGAAGGACGACACCATCCGCCCCTCCTTGAACGTCATCTCCTGCGGGCCCTCGAAGGTGAGCCCGATCCACCCGCGGGGACGCGCCGCCGACAGCTGCCGGCTGTACGCCATCATCTGCCGCTGGAGGCCAGCCATCTGCCGGCGAAGCACGTCCTGCTGCGCGCCGCTCGCCTCCTCCATCGCCCGCGCCAGCTCCGCGTGCTTCGCGGTCACCTGCTCGAGCGCGACCTTCGCCCGCAGCACTGCGAGCGAGTCGTCCCCACATCCATCACACTGCACCCACACCCGCGCAGGCGACGGCGTCTGCTGTGCGCCGGCCGCCGGCGCGCCCGCGGCCATCGCCGCGAACGTCACCAGGCCCAGCGTGCTCCAGCGTCGCGTCATATCCCTTCTCTCCATGTTCAGAAGCTCGTGAGTCGCACGCCGCTGGGCAGCGCCGTGTTCAGCTGGCGCATCGTCGCCTCGCGCTGTCCGATCGTCGTCAGGTAGTACCCGTTGATCACGGGGTCGTACGGGGCCTCGCGCATCGCCTCGCGCATCGCGCGCCCCACCCGGTCCAGCGCCGCGAGCCGCGTGCGGTAGGCCTCGGAGTCGTTCAGGCGCGTGGAGGAATCGTGCTCCGCCAGGTACGCGGCGGCGTTCTGGTAGGCGATCTCGTAGCGGGTCAGCGCGGCGCGCGCCTCGTCCACCGACCGGTAGTCGGGCACGAGCTGGTCGTTGGTCGGCGTGGTGGCGGTCGACGGGTTCGACACCGGCGTCGCCGTGGCGCCTTCCCGTCCGCTCGCGACCTCGCCCGGTGCGGGCGCCGGGGCCGCCACCGGCGGCACCGACCGGCGCCCCGCCACCACGCCCCCGGCCACCAGCACCACC